>JBBQEB010000236.1:0-4415 GCA_038320275.1 Myxococcales bacterium
CCTCCACGTGCAGGTGGAGCTCCGCCTTGGGCATGCCGCGCAGGAAGGCGGGGAGGCGGTCGGCAGGGACGTCGAGCTGCATGCGGTGCGCTCCAGCGGTCGGGGTCGGTGCGAGCGGATGTTACCATCTGCCCGGGCTCCGAGCCCGCTCCCCCGTCACTTGGGCGGCGAGGATCGCGCCGTCGCTCCCGCCGCTGCGAGCTCCTTGCGGCCGCGGGCGCGCGCGGGGCGCCGCGCGTCGTCGCCGGCCACCTCGGCGTGCCCCCCGGCGCCAATCGCCCCTGGCTGGATGGGGAGCCACAGATCGACGAACAGCGGCTTCGCCACCCTGTCGGCCGCGTGAAGGCGCTTCAGCGTCCCAGCCTGATCGCGCGCGGCGAGGACGATGGCGAAGGCGTGCGAGAGCGCGGCGAATGAGGTGAGGCTGAAGCTGAAGAGCAGGTTGTCGCTCGGCACCACGATGAGCTTGTCGGCGTGGGCGGCGACAGGCGCGTCCTTGCGGTCCGAGAACGCCAGCACCGGGATGCCGTTTCCTCTCGCGAAGGCGGTCGCCTCCAAGGTCTCCCGGCTGTAGGGCGCGAAGCTCATCACCACCAGGAGATCGCGCGGCCCGAGGTTGGCCACGTGATTCGAGAAGTCGGAGGGAAGCGCCGCGATGCAGGGAATCCCGGCCTGCGTGAGGTGATACGAGAAGATGAGGCCCATCACGTGGCCTGCGCCGCGTCCCAGGATGACCCGATGATTGGCGTCGTGCAGAAGCTGGGACGCCGACTCGAGCGTCGCGTGGTCGACCGCGCGGTGGAGCCGCGCGAGGCCCTCGCTGTCGCGGCGCAGCACCTCGCCCAGGGTGCTCAGGATGTCGGTGGGAGATTCGAGGTGATCGGGCGTCTGCTCGCGAGATCTCTCGTTGCACGCATCTCGAAGCGCGTCGCGGAAGCCGCTGAAGCCTCGATAGCCCAGGTTCTTGGCGAACCGCATCACCGACCCGACGCTGACGTGCGCCTGCGCGGCCATCGCCTCGATGCCCCACAGCGCGCCGAGCAGGGGGTCGCTCATGATGGCCTCCGCGATGGCGCGCTGTGCCCCCGACATCTCGCCGTAGGCGCTCGCCAGCCGGACCTGCACGGTGGAGCTCGCGTCGCCCGTCTTCCCGTGGCCTGTCATTGTGACTCGACGTGTAGCACAAACACGATAAAAAGTTGATCGCGCATGATCGACGAGCGTGCAGGGATGGACTCGGGCAAGCCACCGATTTTCGAGGGGCCGGGCGAGCGACGGACCAGCCACGGGGATACGAAGCGATCGCCCCGGTGAGAGACCCTCTCCAGGGCAGCGGTAAAAAAAGTTTACCCCCTTGCATAGTAATTTTATCTTCTGCTACCTTGCGCACACGCCGTCGAACGCGCCTGGGGCAGCCGCAGTCCCTTCGGAAGGGAGACGTACCCGTGGAACTCATCCTCAACGGAAAAGCCCGACGCCACGATGGACACCCGGACCTCGACGTCCTGACGTGGCTCCGGGAGGACATGGGCCTCCTGAGCCCGAAGGACGGCTGTTCGGGTGAAGGCGTTTGCGGCTGCTGCGACATCCTGGTGGACGGTGTCGCTCGGCCCGCCTGCAAGCTCGAGATGAAGGACGTGGAGGGCAAGACCCTCACCACGGTGGAGGGCTTCACGAAGGCCCAGCGCGACGCCTTCGCCGACGCCTTCGTCCTGAAGGGCGGCGTCCAGTGCGGTTTCTGCACGCCCGGTATCGTGGTGAAGGCCCAGGCGCTCCTCACCAAGAACCCCAGCCCATCGCGAGAAGAGATCGCGGCCTCGCTCAACGCGAACATCTGCCGCTGCACCGGCTACAAGAAGGTGGTCGACTCCATCGCCTGCGCGGCGGAGGCCCTCCGCACCGGCGTACCCGTGGTCATGCGCACCGGGACCGGCAGGGTGGGCACGCGGCACCCCAGGTACACGGGCCGTGAAGCAGTGCTGGGCGAGCGCGTCTTCGTGGCCGACATGAAGGAGCCGGGCATGCTGTACGGCGCGCTCCGGTTCTCCGACCACCCCCGCGCAAAGGTCCTCCGCATCGACGTCTCGAAGGCGCTCGAGGTGCCAGGGGTGGAGCGCATCCTTCTCGCGAAGGACGTCCCCGGCCAGCGCTTCATGGGATCCATCACCATGGACTGGCCGGTGCTGGTGGCAGAGGGCGAGACCACCTGCTTCGTCGGCGACGTCCTCGCTACGGTGGCGGCCACCTCGGAGCGCATCGCCCGTGACGCGGCCGCCAAGATCGAGGTGGAGTACGAGGTGCTGCCGCCGGTGACCGACATCTTCGAGGCCCTCCTTCCCGGCTCGCCCCGCGTCAACAGGGAGGGCAACGTCCTCCACCGGGCGAAGGTCAAGGTCGGCGACGCGGAGAAGGCGCTGGCCGGGTCGAAGTACGTGACGCGCAATCGCTTCATCACCCAGCGCGTCGAGCACGCTTTTCTGGAGCCAGAAGCCACGTTAGCCCTGCCCTGGCACAAGGACGGCAAGCCGGGCGTGAAGGTCTACAGTTGCAGCCAGGGGGTCTATGAGGACAGGCACCAGCTCTCCCTCATGCTCGACCTGCCCAAGGCGCTCGTGAACGTGGTGCAGGTGCAGAATGGCGGAGGCTTCGGGGGCAAGGAGGACATCACCACGCAGAGCCACGCCGCGCTGCTGGCCTGGATCACCGGGAAGCCGGCGATGGTGCACCTGTCGCGCATCGATTCGCTGCGAATGCACACCAAGCGGCATCCCTTCGTGATGGACTTTGCGGTGGGCTGCGACGAGGCCGGCAAGCTCACGGCCCTGGTCGCCACCCTGCATTCCGACACCGGCGCCTACTCCAGCGTCGGGCTGGCGGTCATCGAGCGGGCGGTCTCCCACTCGGCGGCGGCCTACTTCGTCCCCAACGTCCAGGTCAGCGGCACCGCCGTCATCACCAACAACGCCCCCTGCGGCGCGTTCCGCGGGTTCGGCGTCAATCAATCCAACTTCGCCTTCGAGTCCAGCGTCGACGAGCTGTGCAAGATGGGCGGCTTCGACCGCTGGCAGTTCCGCTGGGACAACGCGATCACCGAGGGGAAATCCACCGCCACCGGGCAGGTGCTCGAGTCCGGGGTGGGCGTCCGCAAGTGCCTCGAGGCCCTGAAGGATCGCTTCCACGCCGCGAAGTACGCCGGGATCGCGGCCGGCATGAAGAACACCGGGATCGGCTGCGGCCTGCCCGACTTCAGCCACGCGAAGATCGTCATCCGGGCGGCGGACCGCGTGGAGGTGCACCACGGCTGGTGCGAGATGGGCCAGGGCAACTTCACCATGGCCGTCCAGTCCCTGGTGGAGGAGACGGGGATCGACCCAGCCTTCGTGGAGGTCAAAGTGGAGACCGACGAGGAGGCGGAAGCGGGCATGACCACCGGCTCCCGCGGCACCTCGCTCCTCTGCCTCTCCGTGAGGGCGGCCTGCGTCGAGCTGAAGAAGGAACTGGCGGCCGGGAAGACGCTCGCGCAGCTCGTCGGGAAGGAGTACCGCGGAAGCTGGGCCTGCGACTGGACCGTGCCCCCCGGGGCGCCGCCCAAGCCGGGCCACGGCATCGTCACCCACTACTCGTTCGGCTTCGCGGCGCAGCTCGTCGAGCTCGACGACACCGGGAAGATCACGCGCATCACCGCCGCTCACGACGCCGGGAAGATCATGAACCCCACGCTCTTCGAGGGTCAGATCGAGGGCTCGCTGCACATGGGGCTCGGCTACGCGCTGACGGAGGAGTTCCCTTACAAGGACGGCCGGCCCGTCTCGTACCGCATGTCCGACCTCGGCATCCTCAAGGCCAAGGACATGCCGCCCGTCGAGGTGATCGGCATCGAGATCCCCGACGCGGTGGGCCCCTACGGCGCCAAGGGCGTGGGTGAGATCGGCCTCGTGCCCACGGCGGCGGCCGTTGCCAACGCCCTCTGCCAGCTCGACGGCATCCGGCGCACCCGGCTGCCGCTGAAGGAGCCGAAGGCGCTCGGCAAGAAGGCCCCCGTCGAGTCATCCAAAAAGAAGGCGAAGTTGGCCCCGGCCTAGCGCTCACCTCTCACCTCACCAGCCAGGAAAGCAAAAAACGAACATGTCCAATCTCGACGCACGCGTGGCGGAGCTCGCCGCCAAGTACAGGCCCCTCGCAGTGGAGATCCTGAAGGAGACCGTCCGCATCCCAGCGGACTACGTCGACCGCTCGGTGAAGGAGGGTGGGGACCCGCAGTGCGGTACGTCGAACCACGAGCAGCCCCGCGTCGAGTACCTCCGCAAGAAGATCATCGAGATCAAGGCCGTGCGCCGGCCCGAGGACGTCTTCTTCGACGACTTCGGCAACCTGGTGTGGGTGGTCCAGGATCCCGACGACGGCATCGCGCCGGA
>JBBQEB010000237.1:0-4362 GCA_038320275.1 Myxococcales bacterium
GGGCTTGCCCCGACCTGGTGATCGTGGACGAGGCGCACACCTGCGCGCCCACCGGCGCCACCCGCCACCTGAGATACGAGCTGCTCGACGGCCTGGCCGCCTCCGCGCGCCGCGGCCTGGTCATGCTGACCGCGACGCCCCACAGCGGCGACGAAGAGGCCTTCTACAAGCTCCTGGGTTTGCTCCACCCCAAGTTCGAGGCCCTCGCCACGGCTCAGGGCGAGGAGCAGAAGGCCCTGCGGGACGACCTCGCCAACCATTTCGTCCAGCGCCGCCGCCCGGACATCGACGAGTGGAAGGACGGCAGCATCTTCCCGAAGCGCGAGGTGAAGGAGCTGACCTACCAGCTCACGGGACCCTGGGAGCGGTTCTTCGAGGCGGTGCTCGACTACTGCGCAGGCGTGGTCGAGGCGGCCGGCGGCGACGCGCGACGCCAGCGGCTCAACTTCTGGGGCACGCTTGCCCTGATGCGGTGCGTGGCGTCCAGTCCGGCCGCAGCCGCGCAGGCCCTCCGGACCCGCGCTGGTCTCGACGTCGAGACCGATGAGGACGCGCTCCAGGATCGGCTCTTCGACGGCGGCGCCGACGCGCTCACCGAGGACGACGTCGAGCCGTCCGCCGCCGGGGAGGACGGCGTTCTGGCCGGCCTCATCGAGCAGGCGGAGGCGCTCTCGGGCCAGTCGGGCGACCCCAAGCTGAAGCTGCTCACCGCGCACCTCGAGCAGCTCGTCGCCGACGGCTTCAGCCCGGTGATCTTCTGCCGCTACATCGCCACCGCCCACTACCTCGGCCGCCACTTGAAGGATCGGCTCGAGGGCGTGACGGTCGACGTTGTCACCGGCGAGCTCACCTCGGACGAGCGGAGGGAGAAGGTCGAGTTGCTCGGCGAGGCCGAGCGCCGCCTTCTGGTCGCCACCGACTGCCTCTCCGAGGGCGTCAACCTCCAGGAGCACCTCGACGCGGTGGTCCACTACGACCTCTCCTGGAACCCGACCCGCCACGAGCAGCGCGAGGGTCGCGTGGACCGCTTCCTCCAGAGGTCCAAGGTCGTCCGCGCCACGCTCATCTACGGCGCCAACAACCCCGTGGACGGCGCCGTGCTGGAGGTCATCCTCCGCAAGGCGGCCAAGATCCGCGAGGAGCTGGGCGTGCCGGTGCCGTTGCCCGATGAGGGCCACACACTGACCCAGGCGCTCATGAAGGCCGTCCTCCTGCGCCACAAGAAGGACGCCAAGCAGCGCATCCTCGACTTCGGCGCCACGCCCGAAGCCAAGGCCATCGACCAGAGCTGGACGGACGCCGCCGTACGGGCCAAGGCCAACAAGACCATCTTCGCCCAGCGTCGCCTGAAGCCGGCCGACGTGCTCCCCGAGTGGGAGCGGACGCGAGCGGCGCTCGGCGACGCCCGGGACGTCCAGCGCTTCACCGACAGGGCGCTCGCCCGGTTCAACTCCGGCCTCCAGCCCCTCGGCAAACGCGGCTTCCGGGCGCCCCTGGACGGCCTCCCCGAGGACCTGCGCGAGCGGCTCGACGCCGAGGGGCTCTCGGGCACGCCACAGCTCGACTTCGTCTATCCGCCGGCCGCCCGCTGCCGGCCCGTGACCCGGAGCCACCCGCTCGTCTCGATCCTGGCGGAGACGCTCCTGGGGCGGACGCTCGCCGCTGCGGGCGTGGCGCCGCTGGACGACCCGTCAGACCCCGGAGTGCTCGGTCGCGTCGGCTGCTGGATCAGCGGCGCCGTGACCGAGCAGACCACCGTGGCCATCCTGCGCCTCCGGCACCAGCTCGCCTCCGGCCGCGGTGCGGCCCAATCCACGATCCTTGTCGAGGAGGCCGCGGCGGTCGGCTGGGCTGGCGCAGCCACTCCGCGGCTCGTCGAAGGGATCGACGCCCTCGCGCTCCTCCAGCCGGCCGCGACGGATGACGCCAAGAAGGGGGTTGCTGCTCGCAAGATCGAGGAGGCGCTCTCGCTCCTCGGCGCCCGCGCAGCCGACCTGGAGGCGTTCGCAAAGCGCCGTGCGCAGGCGCTGCTCGACGACCACCGCCGCGTCCGAGAGGCCTCCGAGGCCCGCGGCTTCTGGACGGTGAAGGCGCTCCTGCCCGCGGATGTCATCGGCCTCTTCGTCCTGCTGCCCGAGGAGCGCTGACCATGGCCCCCCGCCGCAAGGTCCGCCAGCGCGAGGCCCAGCTCGCCTTCGAGGCTCTCTCCATCGAGGGCGGCCTCATCTCCCCGGAGTGGCTCGCCCGGGTGGCCCAGCTCGACGCCGGCCAGCAGGCCGAGGCCGACTACCGCATCCCCAAGGGGCTCAACCTCCGCGACGAGATCGGGCGGTACTGGCGGATCGCCCAGGCCCCGTGGACCGACTTCGCGCGCGCCTGGGCGGCAGGTAGCGCCACCAGGCCGGTCGCCGAGCAATTCGTGACCGCGCTCTTGAAGGACTGCCTCGGCTTCGGCTCGCTCGTTGAGCGGGAGCCGGTCACCAAAGGCGAACGCACCTATCCGATCGGCTGGTCTGCGCTGGAGGGGCGCGTGCCGGTGGTGACCGTCGCGCCGCTCCCGCCCGCCAACGGGGAGACAAGGAGCGCCCTCGACGAGCTCTCGTCCGAGCTGGGCGACGCAGGCCGGCGCCGCAGCGCCTTCGGCCTGGCCCAGGAGTACCTCAACGCCGAGGAGGACGCCCTCTGGGCGGTCGCCTCCGACGGCCTCACGCTCCGCCTCTGCCGCGACAACGCCTCGCTCACCCGGCCTGCGTGGATCGAGGCCGACCTCGACCGCATCTTCCGCGAGGAGCGGTACTCCGACTTCGCCGCCCTCTGGCTGCTGGCCCACGAGACCCGCTTCGGCGCCCCCGGCCAGCTCGCCTCGGCCTGCCACCTCGAGACGTGGCGCGCGGCCGGCCGCGAGGAGGGCACCCGCGCCCGGGAGTTCCTGCGGGACGGCGTCGAGGAGGCCCTCGAGGCGCTCGGCAAAGGCTTCCTGGCGAACCCCGACAACCACGCGCTGCGCGCCGCGCTGCACGACGGGAAGCTGTCTGCCAACGACTACTTCCAGGAGCTGCTCCGGCTCGTCTACCGGCTCATCTTCCTGCTCACAGCGGAGGAGCGGAACCTGCTCCACCCGGCTGGTGTGTCGGATGCCGTGAAGGCCCGCTACGCCCTGGGCTACGGCGTGCGGCGCCTTCGCGATCGTGCGGTGAAGCGAAGCGCCCACGACCGCTTCGGCGACCTGTGGGAGGGGCTCGAGATCGTCCTTCGAGGTGTGGCCACGGGCGAACCACGCCTCGGCCTGCCTGCGCTCGGCGGTCTGTTCGCGTCCAGCCAGTGCCCGAACCTCGACGCTGCTCGGCTGGAGAACCGGGCACTGCTCACCGCCGTCTTCCGGCTTTCGTGGTTGAAGGGCGACTCCGGGCTGGCCCGCGTCAACTGGCGCGACATGGGGCCGGAGGAGCTGGGCTCCGTCTACGAGAGCCTCCTCGAGCTCGTCCCCGTCATCCCGCCCGACCACCGCGGCTTCTCCTTCGCGACTGGCGACGAGACGAAGGGGAACGCCCGGAAGACGACCGGCTCCTACTACACGCCCGACAGCCTGGTGCAGGTACTGCTCGACTCGGCCCTGGAGCCCGTGATCCAGGCCACCGTGGTGTCCCACCCGGAGGATCCTGTCGAGGCGCTCCTGAAGCTCTCGATCGTGGACCCGGCCTGTGGCAGCGGTCATTTTCTGCTGGCGGCCGCGGAGCGACTGGCCGGGCATGTCGCACGCTTCCAAGCAAACGGGACGCCATCGGGCGAGCAGTACCGGCATGCGATGCGGCAGGTTGTGAGCCGCTGCCTGTTCGGCGTGGACCTCAACCCGATGGCCGTGGAGCTCTGCCGCGTCAGCCTCTGGATGAAGGCCGTGGAGCCAGGGCGGCCGCTCTCCTTTCTCGACTCCCACGTCCAACGCGGCAACGCGCTCCTCGGCGCCACGCCGGAGCTGATGAAGAAGGGGATCCCCGACGCCGCGTTCGAACCGATCGAGGGGGACGACAAGAAGACGGCCAGCCTGCTCAAGAAGCGCAACAAGGAGGTGTCCGAGAAGCAGGGGCTCTTCGACACCTTCTGGTCGAAGGAGGCGGGGATCGAGACGGTCCAGGTGGCTCGCGCCGTCGCCGAGCTCGACGCGGCGCCGGATGCCGACCTCGCTGCCGTGGTCGGCAAGGAGGCGCGCTGGGAGGAGCTTCAGGCGTCAGACGCCTTCCGGCACCAGCGGTTCGTGGCCGACACCTGGTGCGCCGCCTTCGTGTGGCCGAAGCCGGAACTCGAGTCAGCGGCGGGCGGCAAGCAGAAGAAGGCAAGCCCCATCGTGGAGGCCGCCCCCACGAA
>JBBQEB010000238.1:0-4228 GCA_038320275.1 Myxococcales bacterium
GGGACGGGTGTTCCCCGAGCTGGTGACGCCGTACACCTCGCTCGAGGAGCGTGAGAAGCCCGCCCTGGTGCTCTGCAACCACTGCGAGAACCCGCCCTGCGTCCGGGTCTGCCCCACGCAGGCCACGTTCAAGCGGTCCGACGGCCTCGTCATGATGGACCAGCACCGCTGCATCGGCTGCCGGTACTGCATCACCGCCTGTCCGTACGGCGCGCGCAGCTTCAACTGGGAGGACCCGCGGAAGAGCCTTCCCAACCCGGACCCCGACTACCCGACGCGCACGAAGGGCGTCGTCGAGAAGTGCACCTTCTGCGTGGAGCGGCTGGCGGTGGGAGAGCGTCCGCTCTGCGTCGAGGCCTGCGAGAAGATCGGCTGCGGCGCGCTCACGTTCGGAGATGTCGGCGACCCGTCCTCGCCCGTGTCGAAGGTGCTTCACGCGAACGGCGTGATGCGCCGGAAGCCGGAGCTCGGGACCTCGCCTCACGTCTTCTACATCCTCTGAGGACCCCATGCTCGAAAAGGCACTTCAAGGCGGCCGCGCCTACTGGACGCTCATCGCGATCCTGTTCACCGTCATCGTCGTCGGCCTCGTCACCTACCTGCAGCAGCTCGCGACCGGCCTGGGGGTGACCGGGCTGTCCCGCGACGTGCCCTGGGGCCTCTACATCTCGCAGTTCACTTTCATGGTCGGCGTGGCGGCCTCCGCCGTCATGGTGGTGCTCCCTTACTACGTGCACCACTACAAGGCGTTCGGGAAGCTCGCCATCCTGGGCGAGTTCCTCGCCATCCCGGCGGTGCTGTGCTGCATGCTCTTCATCTTCGTGGACATGGGCCAGCCCACCCGCGTGCTCAACGTCCTCCTCCACCCGACGCCGCACTCGGTGATGTTCTGGGACATGTCGGTGCTCGCCGGGTACCTGCTCCTCAACATCCTCATCTCGCGGGCCACATTCCGCGCCGAGCGCGCCGGCATGCCGCCTCCCCGCTGGGTGAAGCCCCTCGTCTACCTCTCCATCCCGTGGGCCGTCAGCATCCACACGGTGACGGCGTTCCTGTACTCCGGCCTCTCCGCCCGGCCGTTCTGGCTCACCGCCATCCTCGCCCCGCGCTTTCTCGCGTCGGCGTTCGCGTCCGGCCCCTCGCTGCTCATCCTGCTCGCGCTCCTCGTGCGCCGGTTCACGAAATTCGATCCGGGCAAGGAGGCCATCGACAAGCTGGGCGAGATCGTCACCTACGCCATGGCCGCGAACGTGTTCTTCGTCGGGCTCGAGATCTTCACCGCGCTCTACAGCGACATCCCGGAGCACGTGGAGCACTTCACTTACCTGTACATCGGCCTGCACGGACACAACGTGCTGGCGCCCTGGATGTGGGCCTCGCTCGGGCTGTCGGTCGTCGCCCTCGTCCTGCTCCTCGTCCCCAAGCTCCGCCGGAACGAGAGCTTCCTGGTCGTCGCCGCTCTGTCGGTCGTCGTCTCCCTCTGGATCGACAAGGGCCTCGGCATGGTCGTGACGGGGTTCATTCCGTCCCCGCTGGGCGCGATCACGGAGTATTGGCCGACGCGCCCGGAGACCTTCATCGTGCTCGGCATCTACGCGCTCGGCGGCCTCATCCTCACGGTGCTTTACAAGGTCGCGATCAACGTGCGGGAGGAGCTCGAGTCGTAGTTTCTCTGCCCTTCGCCACCATCACGGCCCGCCGCGGCCGCCGCGTCGCCGCAGCAGCAGCGAGGAGAAGCTTTGTACCCGGTCATGCTGAACGTTCAGGACCGCCCGGTCCTCGTGGTGGGCGGCGGCGGGGTAGCCTTGCGCAAAATCGAGGGTCTCCTCGCGGCTGGCGCGCGGCTCACGGTGGTCGCGCCCGGCACGCTGGCGGCCATCGACGAGCTGGCCAGGCGGGGCGAGGTGGAGCTGCGCAAGCGGGCCTACGAGTCCACGGACGTGGCCGGCTTCGCCCTCGTCTTCGCCGCGACCGACCACCGCGAGGTGAACGCGCAGGTGTTCCGGGACGGGCGGGACGCGAACGTCTGGGTGAACGTTTCGGACGACCCCGACTACTGCAGCTTCCACCTGCCCGCGCGCGTCCAGCGCGGCTCGCTCCAGCTCTCGATCGCCTCCGACGGCGGCGCTCCGTTCGTGGTGCGAAGGCTGCGGCAGCTCCTCGAGCGTCGCTTCGGGCCGGAGTGGAGCGAGTGGATGGAGGCCGCCGCGCGCTTCCGCACTGCGCTGCGTGGGCTCCGCCTCGCCGCGCCCGTCGCGGAGCGGCGCCAGGACGCGTTCTTCGCTGCCACGGTCGACGGGGAAGCGCTGCGCGCGCGCGTGCCCTCCGCCGCGGAGCTCGAGCGCTGGCTCTCGAGGCCGGCGGACGAGCCGCGTGGGGCCTCCGAGCTCACGGCGGCGAACCTGGGCAACCACCTGCCCGCGCTCGTCTCCATCCCGGGCGGCAAGGACGGCCGCGCTGCCACCGAGGCCGAACCCGGCCTGGTCTCGCTGGTGGGCGGTGGGCCGGGGGATCCGGGGCTCCTCACGGTACGCGCGCGCCAGCGGCTGCTCGCGGCGGACGCCGTGGTCTACGACCGCCTCGCCGCGGCCGCCCTGCCGTGCGACCTGCCCGCGCGCGTCGAGCTCCACTGCGTCGGCAAGGAGGCCGGGCACCACTCGGTGCCTCAGGAGGAGATCAACGCGATCCTCGTCCGGCTCGCGCTCGCCGGAAAGCGCACCGTTAGCTTTAATGGCGGCGAACCGTTCGTCTTCGGTCGGGGCAGCGAAGAGGCCGAGACTCTCCGCCAGCTCGGAATCCCGTACGAGGTCGTACCCGGGGTCACGGCGGCGATCGGCGCCACGGCCTACGCCGGGATACCGGTGACGCACCGCGGAGAATCGGTGCGGCTCACGCTCGTCACCGCCCACGAGAGCTCGAAGGGGGACGGGCCGCAAGTCCGATGGGACATGCTGGCGCGGGATCCCCACTCGACCCTGGTCGGGTACATGGGCGTCGCGAACCTGCCCGAAGTGTCGAAGAGGCTGCTCGCAGCCGGCATGCCCCCGAGCACGCCGGCTGCGCTCATCGCGCAGGGGACGCGGGCCGGACAGCACCCCGTCGTGAGCACGGTGAGCGGACTCCACGCGGCGGGTATCGCCGCCGGGATCCGACCTCCGGCCATCTTCGTCATCGGTCCCACCGTCCGGCACGCGAAGACGCTGGATTGGTTCACGTCACGGCCCCTTCACGGACAGCGGATCGGGGTGTTCGCTCCCGCCGGCGCGCTGGGCGCGGCGCTCGAGCTCGCCGGCGCGGAGGTCCTCGAGACCCCGCGGCCGCTGTCGGCCGCCGCGCGCGTGGTGATCGCGGCCGCGCCGCTGACCGGCTGGCTGTTCCGGAACCCGCACGAGGTCGAGGCGCTCGAGGAGGAGCGCGGAATCGCAGGGTGGAGTGCTGAGATGGAAGCTCATTGCCTGGGATCGGCCGCCGTCGTTCGCGCCCGGGCGCTCGCATGGAGGCACGTCATCGAGCTCGCCGAAGGGGCTTCAGCCGAGGCCGTCGTGGCCGCGGTCGCAGCTCGCAGCTCGATCGCCGCCTCGAGCGGCGGAAAAGGGGTGAGACGATGTCGCTGATCCCGTACCTGCTCGCGTACGCGGGCATCATCGTGTTCGTGGTCGCCGTGATCGCACGCATACGGATGTTCTCGAAGATGCCCATGCACCTGCGCTGGGAGCTCTACCCCGTGCCCCACGAGGCGTCGCGGGCCGCGCACGGCGGCTCGTACCTCGAGGAGGTGGACTGGTGGCTGAAGCCGCGGGAGGTCTCCAAGGTCGCCGAGATGAAGGCGATGGGTACGGAAATTCTGTTCCTCGAGGCCCTCCACAAGCACAACCGCCCGATGTGGCGCAGCTCCTTCCCGTTCCACTTCGGGCTCTACCTCGTCTTCGGCGCCACCGCCCTCATGATGGTCGGCGGGCTCCTCGGTCAGGTCGGCGCGGGCGCGTCCACCTCGGGCTTCGCCGAGCTGTGGCGCGGGGTCGTCCTGGTAACGGGCGTGCTGGGGCTCGCCATGTCGCTCTATGGGGCGCTCGGGCTGCTGAAGCGCCGCCTCACCTCGCCGGACCTGGCGGATTACACGACGCCGGCGGACATCTTCAACCTCGCGTTCTTCGTGGTGGCGTTCGCCTGTGCCCTCCTCACGTTCGCTCTCTACGACCGAAATTTTGCGCTGGTCGGCACCTTCATG
>JBBQEB010000239.1:0-4177 GCA_038320275.1 Myxococcales bacterium
TACCACCAGGATCGCACCGTCCATCTGCGCCGCCCCGGTGATCATGTTCTTCACGTAGTCCGCGTGCCCAGGACAGTCGACGTGCGCGTAGTGCCGCTTCTCCGTCGAATACTCCACGTGCGCCGTCGCGATCGTGATCCCCCGCTCCCGCTCCTCCGGAGCCTTGTCGATCTGATCGTAGGCCATGAACGACGCCATCCCCTTCGCCGCCAACACCTTCGTGATGGCCGCCGTCAGCGTCGTCTTCCCGTGGTCCACGTGCCCGATCGTCCCCACGTTCACGTGCGGCTTGTTGCGCTCGAACTTCTCCTTGCCCATGGCGTCTCTCTTCCTCTCTGGCGGTCGGGGTGCCGGTGCTACTTGCTGGCTGCGGCGGCGCCCTTCGTCTTCGTGACGATCGTCTCGGCGATGCTGTTGGGAACCTGCGCGTAGTGCGCGAACTGCATGGTGTAGGTGGCCCGCCCCTGCGTCTTCGAGCGGAGGTCGGTGGCGTAGCCGAACATCTGCGCCAGCGGGACCTGCGCCGTGATGACCTGCACCGCGGCCCGGGGGTTCATGCCCTGGATCTTGCCGCGGCGGGAGTTGAGGTCGCCGATGACGTCGCCCATGAAGGCCTCGGGCGTCACCACCTCCACGTCCATGATGGGCTCGAGCAGGACGGGGCCGGCCTTGCCCGCGCCGTCCTTGAAGCCCATCGAGCCGGCGATCTTGAACGCCATCTCGGACGAGTCGACATCGTGGTAGCTGCCGTCGAAGACCTCGATCTTGATGTCCACCATCGGGAAGCCGGCGAGCACGCCGCCCAGCATCGCCTCGACGATGCCCTTCTCGATGGGGTTGATGAACTCCTTGGGGATGGAGCCGCCCACCGTGGCGTTCTCGAAGATGAAGCCGGTCCCGGGGACCTGCGGGACGAGGCGCAGCCAGCAGTGGCCGTACTGGCCGCGGCCGCCGGTCTGCCGGATGTAGCGGCCCTCGCTCTCCACCTGCCGGGTGATGGTCTCGCGGTAGGCGACCTGGGGCTTGCCCACGTTCGCCTCGACCTTGAACTCGCGGAACATGCGGTCGACGAGGATCTCGAGGTGGAGCTCGCCCATGCCGCCGATGATGGTCTGGCCGGTCTCCTCGTCGGTGTGCACGCGGAAGCTCGGGTCCTCCATCTGCAGGCGGTTGAGCGCGAGGCCCATCTTGTCCTGGTCACCCTTGGTCTTGGGCTCGATGGCGACGTGGATGACGGGCTCGGGGAAGATCATCCGCTCGAGGATGACCTTGTGGTCCTCGTCGCAGAGCGTGTCGCCGGTGGTGGTGGCCCTGAGGCCCACAGCCGCAGCGATGTCGCCTGCGAGCACCTCCTTGATCTCCTCCCGCTTGTTGGCGTGCATCTGGAGAAGCCGGCCGATGCGCTCCTTCTTGTCCTTGGTCGCGTTGGAGACGTACGACCCCGCCTCGAGCTTGCCCGAGTAGACGCGGAAGAAAGTGAGGTTCCCCACGAAGGGGTCGTTCATGATCTTGAAGGCCAGGGCGGCGAACGGATCCTCGTCCGAGGTCTTGCAGATCACCTCGCCGCCCTTCATGTCGACCCCGATCACCGGCGGGACGTCCATGGGGCTCGGCAGGTAGTCGACCACCGCGTCGAGGATGTGCTGGACGCCCTTGTTCTTGAAGGCCGTGCCGCAGATCACGGGGAAGAATTTCATGGCGATGGTGCCCTGGCGAAGGCCCCGCCGCACCTCGTCGTTGGTGAGCGCGATGCCGTCGAGGTACTTCGCCATGAGGGCGTCGTCGTGCTCGGCAACCGCCTCCTCCAGCGAGGCGCGGTACTCCTTGGCCTGATCGACCAGGTCGGCGGGGATGTCCACCTCCTGGTACTTCGCGCCCATGGTCTCGTCCTCGAAGGTGACCCCCTTCATCTTCACGAGGTCGACCATCCCGCGGAACTTCTCCTCGCGCCCGATGGGGATCTGGATGCACACGGGGCGCGCGCCCAGCTTCTCCTTGATGGTGCCGACGGACATGAAGAAGTCGGCGCCGATCCGGTCCATCTTGTTGACGAAGCAGATGCGCGGGACGTGGTACTTGTCCGCCTGCCGCCACACCGTCTCGGACTGCGGCTCGACCCCGTTCACGGCATCGAAGACCGCCACGGCGCCATCGAGGACGCGCAGGGAGCGCTCCACCTCGATGGTGAAGTCCACGTGTCCGGGGGTGTCGATGATGTTGATGCGGTGCTCCCGCCAGAAGGCGGTCGTCGCGGCGGAGGTGATGGTGATGCCGCGCTCGCGCTCCTGCTCCATCCAGTCCATGACGGCGGTCCCCTCGTGGACCTCGCCGATCTTGTGGGTGACCCCGGTGTAGAACAGGATGCGCTCGGTCGTGGTCGTCTTGCCGGCGTCGATGTGCGCCATGATGCCGATGTTGCGGTAGCGCTCGAGGGGGCTGGTGCGGGGCATTTCGTGTCTCTTCTCGACTGCGACGTTGAACGCGAACCCATTCCGCCGCTCTGCGGCGCTTGCGACCTGACCGGGCTTTCAAGGAGCGGGAGGACTTCAGCGATCCGGCCGAGCCGGCTCGCTCTCCCTCGATGCGTGTTCGGTGCGCTCTCTCCCTGCCTCGCCTTCTACCAGCGATAGTGCGCGAAAGCCTTGTTGGCCTCCGCCATCTTGTGCGTGTCCTCGCGCTTCTTGACCGCGTTGCCGCGGTTGGAAGCGGCATCCATGATCTCGCCGGCGAGCTTCTCGACCATCGTCTTCTCACCGCGGCTGCGCGAGTAGTCGATGAGCCAGCGCATCGCGAGCGCCACGCGCCGGTCCTGACGGACCTCCACCGGCACCTGGTAGGTGGCGCCGCCCACGCGGCGGCTCTTCACCTCGACCACTGGCTTCACGTTGTCGATGGCCTTCTTGAAGATCTTGAGGGGGTCGTCCTTCAGCCGGCCCTCCACCTGATCGAAGGCGCCGTAGATGATGCGCTCGCCGACGCTCTTCTTGCCCTTGCGCATCAAGTTGTTGACGAACTTGGCCACCAGCCGATCCTGGAACTTGGGATCGGGGAGGATCTTGCGCTTCTCGACTTCGCGGCGACGAGGCATCGGACGTTGTCCTTGGAGGCTAGCTGGGGCGCTTGGCGCCGTACTTGGAGCGGCCCTGCTTGCGGCCCTGGACGCCCACCGCGTCGAGGGTGCCGCGGATGATGTGGTAGCGCACGCCCGGAAGGTCCTTCACGCGGCCGCCGCGGATGAGCACCACCGAGTGCTCCTGAAGATTGTGGCCGACGCCCGGGATGTAGCTCGTGACCTCGAAGCCGTTGGTGAGGCGCACGCGGGCTACCTTGCGCAGGGCCGAGTTCGGCTTCTTGGGCGTCGTCGTGTAGACGCGGGTGCACACGCCGCGCTTCTGCGGCGACTCCCGCAGCGCGGGGGCCTTCTTCTTCACCTGCAGGGCTTCGCGGCCCTGGCGCACGAGCTGGCTGATCGTCGGCATTTCGGACGAGGTCTCTTTTCAATGAAAACGCCCCGCTCGATGCGTGGGGCGCTTGGCGCGGACGGCAGTACCGGTGAAAGGGCGCGAATTATACGGTCGCGCCTCGCGATGTCAAGGGCTTTTGCCGACTTCGGCGCCCCGCTCGACCGCGCTCGCCGCGGTGCTCCGCGGCAGGGAGCGCACCCTCGTCGATGTGTGCCCCGGAGTCAAGCGGCTCCGCCGCGGCGCTCCCTGCCGCGCGGTCGGTCGCCTCCACCAGCGCGTGGATGGCGCGCGCGATGGGGAAGGTGCGGAGCTCCGCGCGCCGGACGAGCGCGAGTCGCGGATCGCGCGGAAGATCTCCCGGGGCCGAGCAGCGGTAGGCGACGAGGCGCAGGAGTCTGTGGGTGAGCGTCCGTTCCACCCGCCCTGCCTCCGCGCCTGCAGTGACGCGCAGGCCGAGCGCGCTCCACAGGCGCTTCTGGAGCTCGATCCGCCCGTCCGCCCCGGGCGCCACCTCGGCGCTCGGTAGCTCCCACATGCCTCCGAAGAGCCCCCCCGCCGGCCGGCTCGCGAGGAGCAAGGCGCCCTCGCGCTCGACGAGCGCGCAGGCAATGTCGAGCGCTGCGGGTGCCCTGCGCGTCCGCGCGGGCGGGATCTCGCGCTCCCGGCCCGCCGCCCGCGCCTCGCAGAGGCTCGAGACGGGGCACCGGGCACAG
>JBBQEB010000240.1:0-4124 GCA_038320275.1 Myxococcales bacterium
CCAGAGCCATGGGGCTGGAGGAGCTGTGCGGAGCACAGTCGGCGAGGCTAGCCGAAGCCGGTGGAGCGAGGTGAGCGGAGGCCGGGAGCACGTCGGCGCGAGCGGCTGGGCGCAGGAGCGCGAGGGCTGCCGAGAGCCAGGTGTGCCGGTTCGGGGTGATCGCGGCCATTTGAACGGCGTCGTCCCGGACTGAGCGCGGGGAATCGTCGGCGGTGACGTTGGAGAGCCCGTGGCGAGTGCGGGACGACGGGCGCCCCCGCCGGAGCGAGCGAAGCTCGCAGAGGCGGCCTTTAGCGGTGCGACGGCGAAGGAAGTTGAAGGGCCGGAGGGATTGAGGGACTTCGAGGTTGTCGAAGACTGCGGAGCCCTCATGAACGAAATACGGACTGCCCCTCCGGCGGCAGCGTCATGCCTTCTTTCCAGCTACCCGTCGAGAGGAGGCGCCGGCCAAAAGGGCGGCACGCTCATCGACGAGACGGTGCTCAGTCTCGCCGCCCACGAGACGATGATGAAGGACCCCGGCTCGTACCGGCCGCGTGAGTGTCGGTGCGGCTGCACCCGCCTGCACCTGCACGACCGGCGAGAGCGAAAGGCGCGCGGGGCGGTACTCTGCGTGGTGACGGTGGTCATCTTCCTGTGCGCCGAGTGCTCGGCGACCTGGCGGGTGCTGCCGGCCTTCCTGGCCCGCTGCTTGTGGCGCACCTGGGAAGTCGTCGAGGCGGCGCTCGAGAGCGAGCGCGCGATGCCCGTGCCCCGGCGCACGGTGCAGCGCTGGCATGCTCGGCTGGCACAGTCGGCGCTGGTTGCGACGCAAGCCCTGGCCACCTCGGGCGACGCGACGCTGCGCACGGTGGCGCAGCGGGTGGGGCTTGCGGCGTCGCGCGGCGCGCTGGCGAAGGCGTACGCGGCGAGCCTCGAGAGATCGGCGCTGCTGGCCCCGCTGGCCGCCCTGCTGCACCGCCTGAGCCCGGGGCTTCGTCTCGTGTAGCTCCCGGGGAACAACTCGGTGGTGGTGAACCGGAAGCTCTTCCCACCCCGAATGGCGCTTCGGGCCGCCTACGTCTTCAGGCATGGACGAGAAGGCCCGCCAGCAACTCGCGTTGTTCCGGATTTCCGTGCTCGGCCCGCTCGTCGGCGCGGTCCTCGAGCACGGTGAGTTGGTGGAGCTGTGCCGCGCCGCCGCCGCGCGCACCTGGGAGCTGCCCAGCGGTGAAGTCGTTGAGCTGTCTGCCCGCACGATCGAAGGTTGGTTTTACGAATACAAAAGCGGTGGCTTCGCCGCGCTCCACCCGCGGCGCCGGAGTGATGCCGACCAGCCCCGCGCAATTCCCGACGAGCTGGGCCAGCTGATTCTTCGGCTCAAGCGGGAGAAGCCGCGGCGCTCGGTGAGGCGCATCATCCGAGTCCTCGAGCGCGCGAAGAAGGTGGAGCGCGGCGTGCTGACGAAGTCCACCGTCCACCGACTGTTGAAGGTACACGGCGCCTCGCGCCGTCCGCTGCGGGGGCCCGGCGCGGAGCGCCGAAGCTTCATTCACGAATTCGTCGGCGAGCTGTGGGTCGGTGACGCGCTGCACGTCCATCGCCCTGTCATCGGCCCGGACGGGCGCCTGCGAAAAGCCCTGCTGCTTTCTCAAATCGACAGCGCGACCCGCTACCTCCCGCACAGCTGCTTCGCGTTGGCTGCCGGCGAGAACTCCGTGGACCAGGAGTACGGCCTGAAGCAGGCGCTGCTCGCCCACGGGGTGCCTCGCGCCTACTACGTCGACAAGGGCCCGGCCTACACCGCCCACTCCCTGAGGGCCATCTGCGCCCAGCTCGACATCCGCCTGCTGCACACCCCGACGAAGGACCCGGAGGCGAAAGGCGTCATCGAGCGCTGGCACCGCACCTGGCGCGAGGAAGTCGAGGACGAGCTGCCCGACGGCCCCATTCCTCTGGCGCAGTTGGTGGCCGCGCACGACGCCTGGCTCGGCGTCGAGTACCACGCGCGCGTCCACGACACGACGGGGCGTGCCCCGCGAGAGCATTGGCTCAGTCAGGTCGAGCACCTGCGGCCGTTGTCCGCGGGCGTGTCGCTCAACGAAGTCTTCCTCCACCGCGCCCGTCGCAAAGTCCGCAAGGATGGCACCGTCCGCTTCGCCGGCCGCCGCCTCGAGATTCGCGCCGAACTGACGGGCCAGCACGTCGAGCTGCGCTTCGACCCGGTCCGCACCGACGTCCTCCCTCGGGTCTTCGTCAACAACCGCTTCGTCTGCGACACCGTTCCCCTCGACCTCCTCGCAAACGCCCACCGCGTCCGCCGTCGCGACGTCGGCACGCCCGCCTCGGCGCCGCTGCCCTCCGGCCTCGACCCGCTCGCCCTGATGCAGTTGGAGCACCAGCTGTACACGCGCCCGCTCTCGGGCGCGCTCTCCCCGGAGGATGTAGATGACGAAACTGACGACTCGCCCGAGGCCTGACTCCTACCGCCAGCGCTTCGGCCTCACCCACCATCCGCTGCCGCGCGACGCCGCCGGCACCTCATTCTTCTGCCAGACGACAGCCTTGAACCAGCTCGAGGACGGCTTCCAGTCGCTCATCGAGGACCCGGGCCTGGGCGTCCTCACCGCCGAGGCCGGCGTCGGAAAGACGGCGGCGATGCGGAACATCTGCTCGCAGCTGCCGGCGCCGGACTTCCGCGTCATCTACTCCTGCAACAGCGCCGCCTCGCCCTTCGACATCTACCGCTCCCTCGCGCTCGAGCTGGGCCTCCAGCCCTTTCACCGCAAGTCGCAGCTGTGGTTTGCGCTGAAGACGGAGCTGGTCCGCCTCCTCGACGAGCAGCACACCATCCCCATCATCATCCTCGACGAAGCGCAGCACCTGTCCGACGCCTTCCTCGCGGACCTGTCCGGCTTCCTCAACTTCGCCTTCGACACCAGAAGCCCGGCCGCGGTCTGGCTCGTCGGCCTCCCTCGTCTCGCTCAGCGTCTGCGGATGCAGGTCCATGCGCCGCTGGCCACCCGCATCGCGGCCCAGGTGCACCTGCATCCGCTCGAGCGCGACGACTTCAAGGCCCTCGTCGAGCACGGCATCAAAGCCGCTGGCTCCCGCGAGAAGTTGCTCACCGACTCCGCCGTCGAACTGCTCTTCCGCGTCTCCCGCGGCATCCCGCGGGTCGCCTCTCGGCTGCTTCGCGCGGGGCTGAAGCAGGCCCACGCTCGAAACCAGAACGTGGTCGACGACGTCGCCCTCAAGGCAGCTGTCGAGACCCTCACCGTCCTCGACGAGGTGAAGTCGTGAGACAGCTCCGACTTCGACTGCCCACCCCGCCGCTGCTCGAGCGCGCTCCCGAGCTGGCTCCGCTCGCCATCCTCGAGACCGCGCTCTCCGCCTCGGAGGCCGCGCTCCTTGCCTCCTGGGCCGAGCTCTACAACGGCGCGCTCGACGGCATTCCTCGCGGCTCCAGCGTCCTGCGCGCGAACGCCGTCATCATCCACGCCCGCCGCCTCGCAACTGTCATCGCCGCGTACCGCGACTCCCTCGACCGCGATGCTCGCCGCGAAGAGCGAGCTCGTCACCGCACCTCCTTCTGAACCGCCAATCAGCAAGCCGCCTTCGGCGGCTCGCGCATGCGCGTCACGAACAGAACCCCGCGATCAGCGTGGGACGAATCCACGGGCCGAGCGCGAGCCGGTACAGGGGGGTCGCCACCTTTGCCGAGGAAGATCTGACCGAGGCCCAGGCGAAGGGAATCTTCCCGCTCGCCCAGCGACTCCTGCTTCGGCACTGGGTGAGGGTCAAGCTCGACTGCTCCTTCGCGCCGATGGTGTTCTGGCACCGGCCTTCGCGTCGGGTCGCGCGATTCTTCGGAGTGGTCGGCTGCGAAGGCGGTAACCTCCTCGCGTCGGTGATGCCGGATGGCGCGCTGACCGGCTGTTCTTTCGGCGGCCCCACCGAGTCGAGCATCTTCGACGGCGAAGGCACCCGGCGGGCGTTCGACAAAGGCTTCACCGCCTTCCGCGGCTACGCTGACCGGGCGAGCGAGCCGTGCCGCAGCTGCGAATACCTGTCGCTGTGCAAGGGCGGCTGCCGAGTCGTCGCCGCTGCAAAAGGCGATTGGTGGCAGCCGGACCCGGGCTGCC
>JBBQEB010000241.1:0-4110 GCA_038320275.1 Myxococcales bacterium
GCAAGGAAGCGCCCTCACCATCGGTGTGGGCGCGAGTCGGTGGGCGGACCTCCTCTTCACTGTCCGAATAGGTCTTGCACGTCCACGCGCGCCTTCTCGGCGGGTGACTCGGCGACCGGCTTGCTCTCCGCCTTGAAGGGCTCGAGCACCGCCTTGCCGGTCCCGATCGCAGCCTTCCCGGTGGCGAGATCGATGGCGACGAGCTCGATACCCTCGGGCACCGGGAACTCCGGCTGCGGGCGGTCCCGCAGCGCGCCCTGCATGTAGGCGAGCCAGATGGGCAGCGCCGCGCGGCCCCCCGTCTCGTACTTCCCGAGCGGCATCTCGTTCTGGTCGTACCCCAGCCACACCCCGGCGAAGAGATCGCGCGTGAACCCCATGAACCAGGTGTCGAAGGAGTCGTTCGTGGTGCCGGTCTTGCCCGCGGCGGGCTTGCCGAGCTTGGCCGCGCCCGCCCCCGTCCCGACGGTCGCCACCTCGTGGAGGAGCGACACCACGATGTACGCGGAGCGAGGGTCCATCACGCGCTCGGGCGGCTTTCGGACGGCGGCGGCCGCCGCCGCGAGCCGCGACGAGAGCGGGACCCAGGCGTCGTCCGGGGAAGCGTGGTCCTCGAGCAGCCTCCCCTCCCGGTCGAGCACGCGCTTCACCAGGGTGGACGGCTTCCGCTCCCCGTAGCGGTCGAGGAGCGCGTAGACGTTCGCGAGCGACCACAGCGTGGTGCAGGAGGAGCCGATCGCGCTCCCCAGCTCGCGCTTCAACGGGGTGGTGAGCCCGAGCGTCTTCGCCCATTCGGCGAGGCGATCGAGCCCGAGCGCGGCGGCGGCCTTCACCGTTGGCAGGTTGAGGGAGTGCACGAGCGCGTCGCGGAGCGTCACCTCGCCCCGGAACGTTCCGCCCATGTTCTCCGGCTTCCACGACACGCCGGAGGACTCGTCGCGGTAGACGACGGGCGCGTCGGTGAGCATGGTCGCCGGAGTCCAGCCGAGCTTCTCGATGACGCCGGAGTAGACGATGGGCTTGAACGCGGACCCCGGCTGCCGGCACGCCTGGAACGCACGGTTGAACTCCGAGGCGTCGAAGTCGTAGCCCCCCACCATGGCGGCGACGTAGCCGGAGAAGGGCTCGATGGAGACGAGCGCGCCCTGCAGCTTGGGCTCCTGCTCGAGCGAGAAGAGCAGCGGCGCGTCCGGCACGAGCTTCTGCCGCTCCTTCGACTCGCGCGAGAGGAGCTCGGCCCGGGTGACCCGGCGCACGAGGATGACGTCGCCCTCGTGCAGCGCCGTGGACGGCTTGGAGATGAGCGCGTCGGGGTAGCGCTGCTCCGGGTTCGGCTTGCGAGCCCAGCGCATGCCGGCGATGGGGAGAACGCCCCGGTGCTTGCCCACGGCGACGCGGGCCAGCGCGGCGGAGTCCTCCACCCCCGTGACGATGCCGACCGCGTAGTCGCCGGGCTCGAGCGCGCCCTCCGGCCAGGCCTTGGTCAGCCGCGCGGCGAGCTCCTGCCGCTCGTTGCCGGAGACGTTCGCCACCGGGCCGAGGTAACCCTGCCGGTGGTCCACCTCCATGAGCCCGGCCAGCATGGCGGCCTGCGCGCCCCGCTGCTTCTCCAGGTCCATCGCCATCTCGACGCGAAGCCCTTCGTGGAGGATACGCTCGTTGCCGTACCGGTCCACGAGCTGCCGCCGGACCTGCTCGGCGTAGAACGGCGCGGTCTCCCGGAAGACGTCGTCCACCGGGAAGACGTTCACCTCGGCGGCCTCGGCCGACGCGCGCTCCTCGGGCGTGATGGTGCCCTCCTCCGACATCCGGCGCAGCACGTACCTGCGCCGCGCCTTCGCCGCCTCCGGGTGCGTGAAGGGCGAGTACTTGCTCGGCGCCTGGGGCAGGCCGGCGAGGAGCGCCGCCTCCGGCAGGGTCAGGTCCTCCGCGTTCTTGCGGAAGTAGTTCTCCGCGGCCGCCTGCACGCCGTAGGAGTGGTGGCCCAGGAAGACGCCGTTCAGGTAGAGCCAGAGGATCTCCTCCTTCGTGAGCGCGGCCTCGAGCCGCCGCGCGAGGATGAGCTCCCGCACCTTGCGGCGGAGGTTGCGCCGCGTCCCCGCCTCGAACCCTTCCGACGACACGAGGAGCGACTTCGCGGTCTGCTGGGTGATGGTCGAGCCGCCCTGGATCTTGCGCCGCAGGACGTACGTGTTCACGGCCGCGCGGAGCGTCCCCAGCCAGTCCACGCCCGAATGCTCGAAGAAGGTCTTGTCCTCCGAGGCGACGAGCGCCTGCACCAGGCGCTTCGGGATCCGCTCGTAGGGGACGACCTTGCGCCGCTCGTCGAAGAGCTCGCCCGCGAGCTGGCCGTCGGAGGAGACGAGCTCGGTGACTGTGGGTGGCCGGTACTTGGCGAGCGAGGGGAGGTCGGGCAGGCCCTTCGCGTAGTGCCGGTACGCGGCGGCCGCGCCAACCCCAGCCGCGGCGGCGAGGACACGCAACACGAGGCGGCGCCGGCGCCGGTCGGTCCCGCTCCCATCCCGCCCCGCCGCTCGCGTCCTCGGATCGTCGGCCATGGCGCGATCTATCCGCCGCCCCGCCCCGCGATCAAGGAGCCCGGGCACCTCGCCCTCGCCCGGTAGGGGCGCGAAGCCGGAAGCTGGGGGCGTGAGCGATCTCCGAGGGGCGCCCCCCGCGGCCAGAGCGGATTGCGCGGGGACCTTTGTGCAGGGGGCGAAGGGTCAGCTGGGCGGGTCTCCGGGCGTGGCGGCGCCAGAGCAGGTTTCGAGGGGGCGGGTCTCCGAGGGCGCGGCGGCGCCAGAGCAGGTCCGCGGCCTTGTCCTCGCGCCGGGGGAGCGCATCGGTGCCGACGGCGCCTTGCAGAGACCGATTCTTGCGGCGACGCGGCCCAAACTAGGCGCCGCGAGCGGCGCCGTCGGACATGGGCCGCGCGCATGGATCGTGGTGGGCGCCGCGGGGCGGGAGGTCTTGCGGCGCTGCGGAGATCCGCTCCACCTGCTCCGGCTCTGCCGTGCGGGGGGGCGCTCCCATCCGTTGGCGAGCGCGCCCGAGAGGGGCGCTGGGGAGTACCGGCGGAACGGATGGACTCCGCTGTGCCGGCGTAGAGGTGGGAGATCGCGGGGGCGCGTCCGCGTCGCTTGCGCCGTCAGGGCGGAGCGAGGTTCATCTTGCGCAGCGTCGCGAGGAGCTCGTCCGGCACGGCGGCCTCCAGGCGGAGCGTGCGCTCCTCCATGGGATGGGGCAGCTCGAGCCGCCAGGCGTGCAGGAACATCCGGCGCAGCCCCCAGCGCGTCCTCGCCAGGCGGTTGAAGGCGAAGTCCCCGTACTTGGAATCGCCGACCACCGGGTGCCCCGCCGACTGGAGGTGACGCCGGATCTGGTGGGTGCGTCCGGTCTCGATGCGCAGCGAGAGCAGCGCGGCCTCGCTCATGGACGAGAGGACGCGGTAGCGCGTCACCGCCTCCTGGTAGCGCACGCCCCACTGGCCCTTCGACTTCGCCGTCTGCTCGTGCTCCGAGAGCGGCAGGTCGATGACCCCCTCGGCGCGCGGCATCTTCCCCTTCGCGAGCGCGAGATACGACTTCCGGACGCCCTCACCGCCTGTGAAGATCTCGGTGAGCCGCACCATGCAGTGCCGGGTCTTCGCGACGAGGACGACACCCGAGGTGTCCCGGTCGAGCCGGTGGGCGGGGGACGGCTTGAACTCCGTTCGCGGGAGATCGGCCGGGACGCGCAGGTACGCCCGCGCCTCCTCCACCAGCGTCGCGCCCGTGATCCCCGTCCCTGGGTGCGCCGCGAGCCCGGCCGGCTTGTTCACGGCGAGGAGATGCTCGTCCTCGTGCAGGACCGCGAACGTGATCTGGACGCCGTCGCGTGGGAGGCCCCGCGCGGCTCCCCTCTGCGCGGGCCCGCCCGCGGGGCTCGCGCCCGATCCGGCACCCGGCGCGGGGGGTGGGGGTGAGGCGCCGAGGAGCCGCTCCTCGTCCCCGCGCACCACGACGACGTCGCCCTGCGCGAGGAGCTGCTCCCCGCGGCCACGCAGGCCGTTCACGCGCACCTTGCGCGTGCGGAGCAGCTTGTAGACGTGGCTCAGGGGCACGTCGCGAA
>JBBQEB010000242.1:0-4070 GCA_038320275.1 Myxococcales bacterium
GGGGGCCGCCCACGCCGGAGAAAGCTCTGGCGCCAGCCTCGTCCGCCGCCGAGCCCGGCGTGCCCACACTTGCGTCGGAGCCCGGGGAGCTGGAGCTCCCGGCGGTGCAGCGAGCCGGGGTCGTGCGGGTGGACGTGGGCCGCCTGGACGAGGCGATGGAGCGGCTGTCGGCGCTCATCGTCACCCGCTTCCGCATGGTGCGCGCGGTCGCCAGCCTGACCCGGTCCGGCGCCGATACGCGCGAGCTGGCGGCCATCCTGGCCGAGACCACCCGGCAGCTGCGACACATGCGTGGCGCCATCCTGCGGGTCCGCATGGTGCCGGTCAGTGAGCTCCTCGACAGGATCCCGCTGCTCGTGCGAGGGCTCCGGCGCTCCACCGGCAAGTCGGTCCGGGTGGAGCTGGACACCGGCGCCGCGGAGCTCGACAAGGCGGTGGCCGACCGCCTCTTTCCGGCGGTCGTGCACCTCGTGCGGAATGCCGTGGACCACGCCATCGAGGCCCCCGAGGTGCGGCGAGCGGCGGGCAAGCCGGAAGAGGGCGCTCTCGCCATCTCCTGTTTCGAGCGGTCCAGCTCCCAGCTCGAGCTCACCGTCGCCGACGACGGGGCGGGAATCGATCGGGCGGCCGTGGCAGAGCGCGCCGGCGTGGCCCCGCCGGCCACGGACGGCGCGCTCCTCGACCTCCTCTGCCGGCCCGGCCTCTCCACCGCCCGCGCCGTCACCACCACCAGCGGCCGGGGAATGGGCATGGACATCGTGAAGCGCATCGCGGTCGACGAGCTCGGGGGAGAGCTGCTCCTCCGCACCGAGCCGGGCCGAGGCAGCGCCTTCACCCTGCGCGTGCCACTCACCATCTCCATCGTGGAGGCCTTCGCGCTGGAGGACGGCGGTCAGCGGTTCGTGGTGCCGGTCTCGATGGTGGAGGAGATCCTCGACCTCGATCGCGCCCGCGTGGTCGAGCCCCCGGCGCCGGGCCGGCGCGGTGTGGCGATGATCGAGCGGCGCGGGGAAGCGATGCCGCTCGTCGATCTCTCGGAGGCGTTCGGCAGGGTGCGGGCGGGCGCGCCGCCCCCCAGGGCCCTCGTCGTGCGCCGGCGCGGCGAGGCGGTGGCCTTCGCCGTGGATCGAATGCTGGGCCAGCAGGAGGTGGTGCTGCGCCCGCTCGAGGATCCGCTGGTGCGAAGCACCGGGATCTCGGGCGCCACCGACCTGGGCGACGGGCAGCCCACGCTCGTCCTCGACCTGGTGGCGTTGAGCGGCGCCGCGCTCGACGCCGCCGCGGTGCTCTCATGACGGCGCTCCACGTGCTCTTCAAGGTGGGGGCGGCGGAGTACGCGATGTCCGCCTCCGACGTGCTCCAGATGGAGACGTACTCCGGAGCGACTCCCGTGCCGGGCGCGCCATCCTACGTGGCGGGGATCGTACAGGTCCGGGGGAAGGTGGTGCCGCTCATCGACCTCCGCGCCCGCTTCGGCCTGCCGGTGGACCGGTCCGGCGGGCTCGACCGCCGCATCGTGGTGGGCCAGCGTGGCGACCGGCCAGTGGGGCTCCTCGTGGACAGCGCGCGCGAGGTGCTGGCGCTCTCCCCCGGCGACTTCAAGCCGCCGCCGCGCATGGTGGCCGAGGAGGCCGCCGGGTTCGTGAAGGCGGTGGCCCAGGTTGGTCCGCGACTTCTCATGCTGCTCGATTTCGCCAAGGTGATTGGCGAGGAGGCTCTCGATGGCGAACGGTGATCCGGGCGAACCCAGGAACGGCCGTCCCTCGAGGCCGAGGCGTGGCCGCGCGCCGGCGGGCCAGGGAGGGGGTGGTGCGGCGAGCGAGGGTGGGCGAGCCGCGGCGACGGTGGCGCGCGGCATCGAGGAGTCCGCCACCTCCGCGGAGGAGCTGGCCCGCTCGCAGCGGAACGTGGCGGACCTCGCCAGCCAGCTCCAGGGCGCCTCCGAGTCGAACAGTACCTCGGCGCAGGAGCTGGCGGCCTCGGTGGCGTCGATCCGCAAGGACACCGAGGAGCTGTCGACATCGACCGAGAGCACCGCCGCCACGGTCGAGGAGCTGGCCCGCACCTTCAAGGGCGTGAGCGCCAACGCCGAGGACCTGTCGGCCGCCAGCGAGCAGCTCCTGGCCACGGCCACCGAGATGAGCTCCAGCGTCCGGGGGCTCGCCGCACAGGGCGAGGCGAGCGCCGCCTCCACCGAGGAGATCGCGGCCACGATCGAGGAGATGGCGAAGGGCATCTCGCGCCTCGCGGCTGACTCCCGGACGGTGGGCGAGAGCGTGAACGGCGTCGCTGCCAGCATGGCCACGGTCGGCAAGGGGCTCGACGAGGTGGCGCGCGACGTGGGGTCAGCGGCGGCCGCCATCGAGGAGAGCTCTGCCGGAGCGGAGGAGCTCTCCCGCTCCGTGCGCGGGGTGGCCGATCACGCGCGGTCGCTGGAGGCCGGCGCCATCGCGTCTGCCTCGGGGCTGACCGAGGTCGCGGCGTCGGTGGAGCAGGTCGCCGCCGGCGCGGAGAAGAACGCGTCCTTCGCGGACTCCAACGCCGCCACCATCGAGCAGCTCGCGCGGAGCGCCGCCAGCACCTCCCAGTCCATCGAGCAGGTGAGCGCGCTGGCGGCCGGCGCGGCTGCAGACGCGGCCCAGCTCGACGCCGCGGCGCAGCGCATCGCGCAGCTCGGCGAGATCGCCCGGTCCACCGCGGAGCGCACCTCCACCGCCGCGAAGGAGGGCGGGGCCACCGTCCAGAAGTCGATCCGCGGGTTCGCCAAGCTGAAGGACGCCATCGGCGGCTCGGCGGCCGTGATGAAGGAGATGGGGCGCCGCGCCGAGGAGATCGGCGACATCGTGCAGACAATCAATCTCATCGCCGACCGCACCAACCTGCTCTCGCTCAACGCCAGCATCGAGGCCGCGCGCGCGGGCGAGCACGGGCGCGGCTTCGCGGTGGTGGCGGAGGAGATCCGCGCGCTCGCCGACCGCGCGGCCGCCTCCAGCGCCGACGTCGCCAAGATCGTCCGCGGGCTGCAATCCACCGTCCGCGACGCGGTGACCGCCTCCCAGGACGGCGTCCGCGTCGCCGACGAGGGGAGCGCCCTCTCCGAGCAGGCCGAGGGCGCGCTCGCCACCATCATCGGCGGAGTGGACGCGCTGGCGGGCTCGATCCGCGAGGTCTCGCGGTCGAGCTCGGAGCAGGTCCAGTCGGTCCGCTCGCTGGTGGCCGGGACCGGCAAGGTGAGCGAGCAGGCGCGCGTGATCGCCCGCGCAGCGGCGGAGCAGGTGCAGGCGACGCAGTCGCTGGCGCAGACCGGCGCCGAGATGCGCAAGATGGCGCGGCAGACGGTGCTCGCCACCTCCGAGCAGGCCCGCACCCTCAAGGACCTCGTGCGCGGCAACACGGGGGTCACCTCCGCCGCCGAGCAAGTCTCGCGCGCCGCGCAGGAGCAGGCCACCACCGCGGGCCAACTCGCCCGGGCGACCGCGGACCTCCGGGCGATGATGCACCGCACCTCGGCTGCGGCGGCCGAGCAGAGCCGCACCGTGGCGTCGGTGGCCGGCATGGCGCAGGCGATGGCCTCCAGCACGCAGGCCACCCTGCGCGGCCTCGCGGAGCAGGCAAAGGGGGCGGCCGAGGTGGCCAAGGCCATGGACGACACCCGCCGGCGGGCGGGAGAGAGCGCCAAGGCGATGTCGGAGCAGGCCAAGGCCGCCAAGGAGACCGAGACGGCTGCCCGCGAGGTGGCCCGCGCCGCCTCCGAGGTGACCCGCGCCACCTCGGAGGGCAGCCGCGCCGCCTCGTCGCTCGCGAGCGGCACGAACGAGATCCGTCGCATCGCGAAGGCCACCGCCCGCGCCCTCGCCGAGCAGGAGGAGGCGAACCGCTCCCTCGCCTCGACCGTCGCGCGCCAGGGCACCAGCCTCTCCAGCGTGGCGCGCGCGACCGCGGAGCAGGGCGCCGCCACCGAGCAGCTCGCGCGCGAGCTCGCGGGCATGCGCGAAGCCTCGGCGGAGCTGCTGGTCAGCCCCGGTGGGAGAGGCCCGCGACGGGCTGCGTCGCCCCCTGCGCCATCTCCA
>JBBQEB010000243.1:0-4040 GCA_038320275.1 Myxococcales bacterium
TGGCGCCGTCCTCGTAGGACATGATGATGCAGTTCTCGGGGGGGCGATCCTTCACGTCGCCGGGGAGCCGGGCGCCGGTCGTGCGCGCCCCCTCGATCGTGACAGCGAGCATGGTCTTGCCGCTGCCAGGCTCACCGTCCACGAAGGTGAGCATCGCCTCGGGAATCCGAAGGTTCCAGCGCCAGGCCGGACCGCCAGCGGGCACCGTGTCCGCGGCGACGAACTTCTTCGCCCACGGATTCGTGCTGGCCGCCTCTCGCGCATCCCGACAGGCCGCGAGGACTCGCAGGCACTGGTCGACCATCCCCGGCTGGGTCTCGTGCTGGAGAACCTCGGCGCGGTGCGGCAGGAGCTCGAGCTCTTTCTGGGCGGCAGTGTCGGTTCGTTCGAGCTCGCTGCGGAGAGCGGCCATGGTGATGGCTTCTTGCCTCGACTCGACCCGGGCGAGGGCCTGGGCGATGATCCCCCGCGTTCCGGTGAAGAGGCCGGCCGCGAGAGAACGACCGATCCGCTCTCGCACCGCGGGGCTTGTCGCGAGCGCGAAGAGAAGTATGCGTTCGGCGTCAATGTCGACGTGTGGCGCCGCGGCGAGCTCCTGCTGGCGCCATGCCTCGTCCGCCATGGCCTCCTCGTCGTCGGCCATCCGCGCCGCTTCCTCCTGGCTCGGGATCTCGATCTTTTCGCCCGCCTCTTCCGGGCACGAGAACATGCCCAGCACGCCGAAGACGGCCATCGGATCGGAACCTGCCTCGGTCACGTGAGCAGGCGGCTCCGCTGTAGGTGCCGGCGCGTTCGTCGAGGGGCGGCTGAAGGTCTCTGCGCGGATCGTTTCAGGATTGCAGCGTGCGTCCATGGTGTCCTCCGCGAGCGCGTGCTCGCTATTGGTTCGAGGACCCAAGCCTAGGATCGTCTTCGCCAGGTCCCCACCCGCGGCCCCGGGAACATCGCGGCGCCGGCGGAAATCACCGTCGACGGACTTCCGGGCAATGTCCGAGCCGGCGGCATTGCGGGCCAAAATTCGGCTGCATTCGTGGGTACAAGGATTGACGGCAACGCGACTACGCGTGCGTGGACTACCCACCCCTGGAGACCCCTATGTCCTTGGAATCACTGCGCTCAACCCTTGCCCGCGGAGGGCCTCATCTCGGCGATCTCGTCTGGTGGACGCTCGCCGACGCGCGGGTCGATCGATTGACCCTGGAGTCGGTCTGGGCATCGGCAAAGCTCGACCCGGCGCTTCTCCCCGAGCCGCCCACGGCCGAGAAGACGCTCAAGATTGCTGTGCGCGAAGCGGCACTCGGCCAAGCTGACCGGCTCATCCGGCTCGGAAGAGAAGACGAGACCCAGATCGTCTTCGCCGTGGTCCGCGAGACGCGGCTTCGCGATGGATCCGTCACGTACCAGCAGGAGACGCGGATCGTCCTCGACCGGCGAACAGAACAGGTCACCTGCGATGAGCCGGCCCATGACCTCGGCGCAAAGGTGATCGGGCGCTTCGGCGAGTGCCGCGCCACGCATCACCCTGATGACGTCCGGCGCGCCATGATGAAGACGCTCGCGACCTGCGCCGCGGTCACACTGCGAGAGCACGGCGGCGTCTACTGGATCCCATCGCCTCACGCCGGGACGCTCCGCTGCCTCCAGAGCGCGATCGAGAAGATCGGCAGCTCGAGAGTCTACGTCCTGCCCGTCCACCAGAGCGCCGACGCGAGCCGGACCCTGGGAGACGCCGCCAGGATGGCCATCGAGGACGAGCTCGCCCTGCTGAAGGGCGAGGTGGAAGGCTTTGTCGCCGCTCCGCCCGAGCGCGCCTCGACGCTCCTCCGTCGCCTGGAGGCGTTCGAGTCGTTGCGCTCACGCGCGAGCCTGTACCGCGACCTCCTCCAGGTGCAAGTCACCGACCTCGACGAGAGCCTGGGCCGCTTGACCCAGAGTGTCGAGTGCCTGCTCAACCAGAGGGCCGCTGCGTAGCGCGGCCGCGAAGAAGCATCCCTCCAGTCGTCCAACGAGCGCGGCCCCGGAACACCGGGGGCGGGGGCCGCGCTCCATTGCCAAGGAGTCATCCCATCATGCAACCGCAGATCGACCAGCTCCGGGCAGACCTCGCCCAGAGGTTTCCCGAGCGCAAGGACGTGATCGACGGTGCGCTGGCCGCGGTGCTCGCCCGCGAGCACGTCCTCATCCTGGGACCACCTGGGACGGCGAAATCGAGCCTCTGCCGCGCCATCGCCCAGGCCTTCGGAGGCACCTACTTCGAGCGATTGTTGACGAAGTACTCCACGCCGGAAGAGCTCTTCGGGGCCATCTCGCTCAAGGCCCTGGAGCAGGACCGCTTCGCGAGGGTCACCACCGGCAAGCTCCCCGAGGCCGAGTTCGCCTTCATCGACGAGATCTGGAAGAGCTCGTCCGCGATCTTGAACTCGCTCCTCACGCTCGTGAACGAGAGGACTTTCCACAACGACGGAGCGCCCATCGCCTGCCCGCTCGTGACGATGTTCGGCGCGTCGAACGAGCTCCCCGAGGGGAAGGACCTCGAAGCGCTCTTCGATCGCTTCCTCCTGAGGTTCGAGGTCGGGTACCTCCTACGCCCCGCGAACCTGCGCGCCGTCCTCCTGGCGCCGGAGCCGACCCTCGCGCCTGCCATGAACATGTCCGATCTCAGGAAGGCCCAGGCAGACGCCATGAAGGTCGCCGTGACCGATGAGACGATCGACGCCCTCGTCGCGATCCGCGACGCCTGCCGTGCCGAAGGCCTCATCGCGAGCGACCGTCGCTGGAAGAAGTCGCTCAAGCTCGCCCAGGCGGTGGCGTACCTCGCCGGCGAGAACAAGACCACGCCCGAGGACCTCGCCATCCTCAGCGAATCGCTCTGGCGCGAGCCGAAGGAGCGACCCAAGGTTGCGCGCATCGTGGGCAAGCTTGCTGACCCGCTCGGGTCTCAGGCCGCCGAGATCCTCGACGCGGCGCGAGAGACATCGGCCAAGGTCGGGTCTCTGGCGAGTGGCGACCGAAAGACCTACATCGCACAAGCTGCGCAGGCACTCGAGCAGTTCGGGGCCCAGAAGACGAAGCTCGAGCAGCTCGCCCGCTCCGGCGGGCGCCGGGCCACCGTCGTCATCAGCGACGCGACCCTCGAGATCCGCCAGATGCACGGCGAGCTCGCCAGGACCGTGAGCGCCGGCCTCGGGCTCCGGAGCGTACGATGAAGCGGGTCCTCTACGATGTACCCCGCTGGCACGTCTTTCTTCATCGCGACGCCCGGGGCCTCGACACGGCGTCCGAGAGGGACGACCCGGTCCGCAAGTTCGAGGACGAAGTCTTCGATCGGCTCTATTCCGGCGACCTGGAGCCTCTCCCCGAGGGCGTGCAGAACCGGGAGCTCGAGGCGTGGGCGAAGGGTGTTCATCGTGCCTGCGAGGAGCTGCCGGCGTTTCACCGGCTCATCGCCGAGTGCCGGGGCGAACCCATCCTGGCGGGCACGGCCGTCGAGACGCTCATGGCAGAGCTACAGCCCCACCTACCCCATGACCCGCACGAGAAGGCCCCGGAGAACGTGCGCCGATCCGTCGGCACCGCCTGCGCCAAGGCGTCGAAGACCATCGAGGAGCTCCGGGACATGGCCGATGGGCTCGGACAGGTAGCATTCCGGGCGATCCCCGGGACAGGCACCGGTGGCGGCGGGGCGCTGCCTTCGAGCAGCATTCGGGCGCTCGCTGCGCGGCTCGAGTCCGACCCGCGCCTGAGACGGATCGCGCTCCTCTCGGGGCGCATGAAGCGCATCGCTGCCGCCAAGCGGCGTCTCAAGCTCAGGCACGGCGCCGACGAGATCGCGGATATCGGACAAGGCGCCGACCTCTCCCGCCTCCTCCCCTCCGAGCTCGTGAAGCTCGCGCACCCGAAGCTGCGGCTCGGCTTCATGCGCAGCTTCGTCGAGCGGTCAGCGCTCGAGTACGTGCTTGTCGGCAACGCCTCGCTGGGAAGAGGTCCCCTCGTCGTGCTCATCGACAAGAGCGGCTCGATGGACGGCCCGCGCGACGTGT
>JBBQEB010000244.1:0-4021 GCA_038320275.1 Myxococcales bacterium
AGCCCGCCGAGCTCGCCCCGCCCGCCGAGCTCGACATCGGCCCAGACCTCGGCCCCTAGCCTAGGGCCGCGGTAATGCGCCACGCGCCCACGCCGCCGGTACCGGTGGCGGCGTGGATTAACAAGCCCGACAGCGAGGAGGTCGCTCACTAAATCGAACGCGAACCGTCTCGTTCGACTTGACGGGCTCCGGTGGACCCACCGCGGAAGCGAACTCACTGCGCGGCCCGCGTTGACGATCAGCGACAGGCGGCCGTCGACACAGAGGCCGGCGCCCACTCAGGTCTTCCGAGCCGGGTTCTTCGAGGCGCGCCGTCTCGGATGCCTCGCTCTCCCGGCTCTCGTTCGCCCAAGCGCACCGAGCGCAGACTCTGGCTTGGGGGCGCGCGCTCGGCTAGGGTCGCCCCGCTATCGCCTTCGACTCGCGAGGAGATCCCTCATGGCCTACGTACGCAAGAGCCAGTCGCAGCTGAGCGCCGACGAGTGGGCTGCGTTGATCCGAGCGATCAACGCCATGCACGGCATCGGCGTGCCCCCGCCGCGATACCGAGAGTTCGTCCAGGTCCACGTCGACGCTATGAGTCCGGTGGGAATGGGCTGGAGCGTCCACTCGATGCCGGGCATGGTGGGGCGCAACTTCCTCGCCTGGCACCGCCAGTACCTGGTCCAGCTCGAGCGCCGCCTGCGCCAGGTCGAGCCCGCCGTCACGCTGCCCTACTGGGACTGGATCGCAGACCCCGAGGTACCGGCCCCCCTCAATCGCCGCGCGCTCCTGCGGGAGTGGAGCGTGACACGCCAGTGGGACGCGAGCTTCCTCCCGACCCAGGCCGACGTCGACGCCACCATGGCGCGCGCCACCTTTTCATCGTTTCAGCGCTGGCTCGAGCAGGTCCACAACAACGTTCACCTCGCCGTGGGAGGGACGATGGGCGGCGCCTCCTCCCCCGCGGACCCGCTCTTCTTCCTCCACCACGCGAACGTCGACCGGCTGTGGGCGGACTGGCAGCGCGCCCATTCGAGGAAGCGCCCACCCAACAACGCGAAAGAGACGCTCGAGCCCCCGCCCCTCTTTGGCTTCACGGTGGCGAGCGTCGTCTCGACGACCAAGCTGGGGTACCGATACGGATGACGCTGGCCGGCACGGAGAGCCAGCCGCGGCTGACCCCCTTCCCGCGGGCGAGCGCTGCAGGCCGAGTGGAACCGCTACTACGACCGTTACGGCTTCTCCTGCAAGCGGAACCGCCGCCTCACCTCCAACCGGCCCCGATCGAGCGGCGGCCCGGATCGTGCCCGCTGGCTTGCCGGCCTGCAGGCTCCATGCACTCGCGGCGTCGTCCGTGAGGGCGGCCCTGGCGCCGGTCGTGCTGGGCACCGCGACCGTGCTGGCGTTGGGCTGCGGTCAGAGCGGCGATTCCTCGAGCCGCGCGCAGCACGCCACGACCGACGCGCGGACGGGCCACTCCAGGCCGGCTTCGTCCGGCGCGCGGGCTCGCGCCCGTGATCGCCGTCTGGCGCTTCGCCGGCGCCGAGCGGCGGCGCGCGCCAGGGCGCGGCGGCTCGCCGCCGGCTGCCCAGCGCGGGCGCACGTGCTCAAGGGCGTCTATCACCCCGAGCGCCTCGCGGTTCTCAATCCCTGCAAGCGGCTGCGTGGATTCGTCGTCCGCGTTCGCCATGAGGACGACGGCGACCTCCACTTCGACGTCGAGCTCGCCCGCCGAGACCGCGGCATCCTGCTGCCCGGAAACTACAGCCGGCAGGGTGGCGCGCTGGTGGTCGAGTTCATGCCCCGCGACGGCGGCCATCTGCCGCCCCCGAGCGTCGGAGACCAAGTGCACATGGTGGGCGCGCTCGTCGATGACACCCAGCACGACTGGGCGGAGCTTCATCCAGTCTGGGCGATCCGGACAAACGGCGGCAGCTGGTCGCGCAGCGGCCCGCGCCTCGGTGGCAGCCCGGCTGGGGATCGCTCCTACAACGCGGCCACAGACTGCAGGACCTCGAGCGGGGCAGCGTGCCCCGGCTACGGCGGGGCGTCGAGCGGCGGACCGAGCCCCCCTCGGCGCTCGCGCCACCCCACTGTGTCGCCGCCGCAACCACATGGGGGAGGCTGCGAGCCTGGCTACAGCCCCTGCTTGCCCGTGACCGGCGACCTCAACTGCGCCGACATCCCCTCTGAGAAGAAGCCGGTCAGGGTCACGGGAAGCGACCCCTATGGACTTGACCGCGACGGCGACGGGACGGGCTGCGACGGCTGAGGCATGCAGCTCGCCGTGCGCCGCACCCAATTTCGGCCCCCTGCATGTTCCGTGCGCTCGTTATCGAGCGTTGGCGAAAGGAGTAACGCGGGGCCTCGGTCGCCGCGCTACTCCTTGGCGCCGCGAGCGATACAGCGCGCCGCCGTCGACGACACGACTGCTTTGTGGCCGAAGCAGTCGCCCGTGGGCTGTCGAGGTGTTTCAAGTGGAGCGCTCGCCGGAAACCCGCACACGCCCCGAGCGAGCCCGACGAGACGTGCCTACGATGCGAGCACCACGCGCTGCCCGCACTGTCACCTCCAGTAGCATTTCTCCCCAACGAGAGGTGCCGTGATGCAGCCAGGCGAGACGATCGAAGCGCCGGCGATGGGCCAGAAGATCACGTGTCGCGACAACACCGCGAGCACGGGTGGCGAGCTGTTCCGTTTTGACTTCTGGATGCGCGGTGACGCACTCCCCCCGCCCGTTCACGTCCATCCGCGGCAAGAGGAGCGGATCCTGATCGTCAGTGGCTCGGTCCGCTCGAAGAGCGGCGGCGTCGAGCGCATCCTCGCGCCGGGGGAGACAATCGTAAGCCCGCCCGGGGAACCACACACCGTCGGACCTGCCAAAGAAGAGGCCGTCGAGATGGTCGTCGAGTTCCGTCCGGCGTTGGGCTTTGAGGAGTTCATCGAGCGCACCTTCGCGCTCGACCGCGCCGGGCATCTCAACATCAAGGGAAAGGGCAACCCGGTGCGTCTCGCGACCGCAAGACCGCATAAGGCAGAGTTCCTCTTGCCCCGCGTCCCCGTCGTGCTCCAGCGAGCTCTGCTCGGCGGGCTGAGTTGGCTCGGCCGGCGGCTTCGCGACTCTCCGGGCTGACTCGCCGCGTCCACAACCACTCCGGCGAAGCCACCCAAGGGGTGGAACGCTCAAGCGACAGGCCGGCGTCGAGTGGCTTGGCTTCTCCCACCGATGCGAAGCGATCACGACCGCATCCCGATCACCGCAGACGGCTGCCCCGGCCACAGAGCAATCGCGCCGACACCGACGTCGCGCGTTATCGGTTTCGGCGCCGAGGAGTAGCGCTGGCGCCGAGGCGGCTGGCCCCGCTACTCCAACGCCGAAACCAGAAGCGTTGGGTCGCTCGCCGTGGAGGTCGCCGAGGGTGCTCCTTCCATGTCTGAATCAGGCGGCTCCTTCCCCACCAAAAGAGCAGCGAGACGAAGGCAGAGGAAACACGGGAGCAGGCGCGGACGGCGAAAGCGCTGAACCTCCAGCTCCGCGGGGACCGCCGCCTTGTTCCGATGTCGCCACCCGAACGGCGCGCCCTTACGGAGAAGCGCAGATCACTTGGATTGCCCAGGCCGAATCGCTTGATTGAAGCCCAACTGACCAACCCGAGGGCCGCCCTGACGTTTCGAGCGTGCTGTCGCTTTGAATGAGGACACCCGCGTTGATGTCGACGGGGCCCCCACCCGTCATCGATTCGCCGGAGTTGCAGGAAGCGACGCATGTCATGCCGGAGCATTCAGTCCGCCGAACGACCACGCTGGTTGCCCCCGCTGCGCCAGAGTCTCCCTTTAGACCTTGGGCCCCCGGGAGACCAGGGGCCCCTTGAGGACCACGGGGTCCCGACGGCAGCTGCCCCTCCCTCGCACCCGGTTCTGACCGGACACTCGATTAGACCGAGGAGGTCTGCATGTCGAGAGTCACGGAGGTTGGTATGGAGGAGGTGCCCGAGGGCGACCGGCGCACGGAGCGGCGCGCCGGAGGCGAGCGCGAAGT
>JBBQEB010000245.1:0-4020 GCA_038320275.1 Myxococcales bacterium
GGCCTGCTCGACGAGGGTACGCAGCTGCTGCAGAAGCCCTTCCTCGAGAGTGATCTGCTGCGCGCCGTGCGCAAGGTGCTCGACGGCGACTGATCGCGGCCCGCGGTTCACTTCCGCGGCGGGTGCGCGTCGCTCGTGAGCTCGTCACCGAGCGTGCGCCGCAAGATCTCGCGCAGCTCGCCCATCTCGGGATCGTGCGGCGCGAGGCGAGCCAGGGCGGCGTCGACCTTCTTGATGGTCGGGGTGACGAAGCGGACAAACGATGGGTTGCCCTTCTTCTTGTCGATGAAGACGAAGCGCCCTGCGTCCTTCAGCTTGCGCTGCACGGTGAGGAGATCGAACACCTCCCGGAACGGCTGGTACGCGAGCCCCGGGCCTCCCTCGGCGCGGAGGCGGTCGAGGTAGCGGCGGATCATCGCCTCGATGAACGCCGGGGGCAGCTCGACGTAGGAGTCCCGCAGGAGCGCCACGAGGTCGTACTGGCGCGGGCCGAGCAGCGCGTCCTGGAAGTCGATGACCGCCTGCTCCCCGCTGGGGAGCACCATGATGTTGCGCGACTGATAGTCACGGTGGGTGAAGCCCTTCGGCTCCGCGTCGAGCGCGCGCGCGATGCGGTCGAACTCCCGGTCGACGAGCTCGCGCTCGCCGGGCGAGAGCGCCGCGCCCTTCCACGCCTCCAGCAGCCACTCCCGGAAGTGGTGCAGCTCCCAGCGGTAGAGGTCCGCGTCGAAGCTTCGCCCGAAGGCGATGGAGCCCCCCGGCTGCCGCTCGGCGGTCGCGCGCAGCCGGGCCAGCGCGTCCACCGCGGTCTCGTAGAGGAGCCGCTGGTCGTCCCCGGCGCGGAGCCGCGTCTCCAGCATGTCGTCGCCCAGGTCCTCCAGCACCATGAGCCCGCCCAGCGGATCCTCCTCCTCGAAGGCCACGATGCGGGGCACGCGCACGCCGATGCCGGCGAGGTAGCGCTGCACGTCCACGAAGGGATCGACGGCCGGGCGACCACCCTTCGTCACCTCCTCCGGCTTCGCGTCGGGCGGCATCACCATCACGACGTGGGACGCCGGCGGGGCTCCCACGCGCCAGTAGCTCCGCGCCGACGCGTGGCCCGCGAGCCGCGTCACAGGAGCCGCGCTCGCGTCCGCGCCCGTCGCCCGCCCCACCGCCCCGCGCACCCTCGCCTCGGCCGTCGTACCGCTCGCCATCCGATCGCCTCCAGCGCCGCCGCCGCAGCGGCCCCGCGCGTTGACCCCGTCCCGGCGCACGCCTATAACCCGCCCCTTCCCGCCGATCTTCGCCCTGTTTCGGAGCGCCATGCCCCTGCACGAGAACGTCCTGTCCGCGATCGGCCACACGCCCGTCGTGAAGCTCGGCAAAGTGGTCGGACCCGACGACGCGACCGTGCTCGCGAAGCTCGAGTACATGAACCCGGGCGGCTCCATCAAGGACCGGATGGCGCTCCACATCATCGAGAAGGCGGAGCGCGAGGGGCTGCTGAAACCGGGCGGCACCATCGTCGAGAACACCAGCGGCAACACCGGCGTGGGCATCGCCATCGCCGCCGCGGTGAAGGGCTACCGCTGCATCTTCACCATGCCGGACAAGATGTCGAAGGAGAAGCAGGACACGCTGAAGGCGTTCGGCGCGCAGGTGGTGGTGACGGCGACCAACGTCCCGGCGGAGTCGCCCGAGAGCTACTACTCGGTCGCGAAGCGCCTCGCGGCGCAGACGCCCAACAGCTTCTACCTGAACCAGTACCACTCCCAGGACAACATCGAGGCGCACTACCGCATCACCGCGCCGGAGATCTGGGAGCAGACCGGCGGCAAGCTCGACGCCTTCGTAGCCGGGCTCGGCACCGGCGGCACGATGAGCGGCTGCGGGCGCTTCTTCAAGGAGAAGAACCCCAAGATCCTGAACGTGGGGGCCGATCCGGTGGGGTCCGTCTACCACTCCATGTTCAAGACGGGAAAGCTCTCCACGCCGCACGTCTACAAGATGGAAGGCATCGGCGAGGACATGATGTGCGGCGCGATGGACCTCACCGTCCTCGACGACGTGCGCCAGGTCGACGACCGCCAGGCCTTCGCCATGGCCCGAAGGCTGGCCCGCGAGGAGGGGCTCCTCGCCGGTGGGAGCTCGGGGGCGGCGGTGCACGTGGCGGTAGCGCTCGCAAAGGAGCTCGGCCGGGGAAAGACCATCGTCGTCCCGCTGCCCGACAGCGGCCGCGCCTACATCTCCAAGTTCTACTCGGACGAGTGGATGCGGGACAACGGCTTCCCCGTCGCGAGCGGGATGGACGGCCTGTCCGCGGCGACGGTGCGCGACGTGCTCGGGAACCGGCGGGGCGAGGTGATCGTCGCGCGCAAGACCGACAAGGTGGAGTCGGTCGTGAAGCGGCTCAAGGAGCACGACATCTCGCAGATGCCGGTGGTGGATGCCGAGGGCCGCTGCATCGGCATGATCCACGAGTACGACCTGCTGAACTTCCTCATCGAGGGCAAGCACCGCCTCTCCGAGGTGGTGGAGCCCCTCGTCCAGCCGCTGCAGGGCGTGGTCACACCGGACACCAGCGTCGGCAAGCTGCGCGACATCTTCAACGACGACAACGTCGCCGTGGTGAAGGAGGGTGACCGGGTGACCGGGATCCTCACCAAGATCGACCTCATCGACTTCCTCGGAAAGAACCTCAACTGACATGGCGAACAGCCCGCGGCTCCACTTCGACACCCTCGCCATCCACGCCGGCCAGCGACCAGACCCCACCACGGGCGCCATCATGACGCCCGTGTACCTGACCTCCACCTACGTTCAGGACGGGCCGGGAGTTCACAAAGGGTACGAGTATTCCCGCACCCAGAACCCCACCCGGCAGGCGCTGGAAGGCTGCCTCGCGGCGCTGGAGGGGGCGGCGCACGGGCTGGCCTTCGCCTCCGGGCTCGCCGCCACGGACGCGCTGCTGCACCTGCTGGACGCGGGCGACCACGTGCTCGCCTCGGACGACGTGTACGGGGGCACCTTCCGCATCTTCGACAAGGTGTTCCGCCGCGCGGGCCTGGAGTTCACCCACGTGGACATGAGCGACGCGCGCAACGTGGAGCGGGGCCTGCGGAAGAACACCAAGCTGGTCTGGATCGAGAGCCCCACCAACCCCATGCTGAAGATCGTCGACCTCGCCGAGGTCTCGCGCATGGCGAAGGCGCACGGCGCCCGCACGGTGGTCGACAACACCTTCGCGACGCCCTTCTTCCAGCGGCCGCTGGAGTCCGGGATCGACCTCGTCACCCACTCCACCACCAAGTACCTCAACGGCCACTCCGACGTGGTGGGCGGCGCGGTGATGACCTCCGACGCCGGTCTCCACGAGCGCCTCCGCTTCGTGCAGAACGCGGTGGGCGGGGTGCCCGGACCCTTCGACAGCTTCCTCGTCCTGCGCGGCCTGAAGACCCTGCACGTGCGCATGGAGCGCCACGCGCGCAACGCGCTCGCGGTCGCCCGCCACCTCGAGGGGCATCCGCAGGTGGAGCGCGTCACCTACCCTGGGCTGGCCTCACACCCGCAGCACGCGCTCGCGGCCCGGCAGATGAGCGGCTTCGGCGGGATGCTCACCTTCGTCGTGAAGGGCGGGCTCGAGGCCGCGCGCGCCTTCCTGCAGGCGGTGCGGATCTTCGCCTGCGCCGAGTCCCTGGGCGGCGTGGAGAGCCTCATCGAGCACCCGGCTATCATGACCCACGCCTCGGTGCCGAAGGACATGCGCGAGCGGCTGGGCATCGCGGACGGCTTCATCCGCGCCTCCTGCGGAATCGAGGCGGCAGACGACCTCATCGCGGATCTGGAGCGCGGCTTCGAGGCTGCGAAGCGGGTCGACTCGAAGGTCTAGTGCCGCGACCCAGGCATAGCGCCTCCTGCGAGCGCCGATCCTCTCGCTGCGGCAGGCGGCCTCGTCGCTCCGCTGCTCGCCGTAGCGCTGCTACGACTCCGCTGCTCCCTCCTCGGGCGCCTGCCTCGCTTCGGTCTCGTCGCTCT
>JBBQEB010000246.1:0-4012 GCA_038320275.1 Myxococcales bacterium
GGCGGTAGCGGGCACGAGCCAGCTTTACCGGCGCACCGGCGGGACCGCCGGGCCGCACCTCGGGTGCCTCTGCTCACCACGTGGCGGCATGCGCTCCGCCCGGCGTTATCAGTCCGTGCATGCTCCATCGCCGCCAGTTCCTCGTTGGCGCCGCGGCCGCCTGCGGCTCGGCGCTGCTCCCTGGCGCGGCCCGAGACGAGGCCTCCGCCAGGCCCTCCGGCCGCGGCCGGGTGGCGCTCGTGCGGACCACCGACCACGCCGAGGGGGTGCGCAGGGCGCTCGACCTGCTGGAGCCGCCCGCCTGGAAGGGCCGGCGCGTCTTCGTGAAGCCCAACTGCAACAGCGCCGATCCCTTTCCCGGCTCCACCCATCCGGACGCGCTGGCCGCGCTCTGCAAGGCGCTCCTCGCCGGCGGGGCCTCGGGGCTGTCGCTCGGAGATCGCAGTGGCATGGGCGACACGCGTCGGGTGCTCGAGGCGAAGGGCGTGGTGCGGCTCGCGCGCGAGCTGGGGGCGGGGCTCCACGTGTTCGACGAACTGCCCGCCGAGGGATGGGTCGCGCAGAACATCGAAGGAGGGCACTGGAGCCGCGGCTTCGCGCTGGCGCGGCCCGCCCTCGAAGCAGATGCCATCGTGCAGACCTGCTGCCTCAAGACCCACCGCTTCGGAGGGCACTTCACGCTGTCGCTCAAGAACTCGGTCGGGCTGGTGGCGAAGGAGATCCTGGGCGCCTCGTACAACTACATGCACGAGCTGCATGGCTCCCCCGACCAGCGCCGCATGATCGCCGAGGTGAACGCCGCCTATACCCCCGCCGCGGTCGTGCTCGACGCGGTGGAGGGGTTCGCGGATGGAGGCCCGGACAAGGGGCGCCGCATCGCGCCCAGACTCGTGCTCGCCTCGACGGACCGCGTCGCCCTGGACGCGGTGGGCGTCGCCATCCTGCGCCAGCACGGGACGACGCCCGAGGTGAGCCGCGGCCGCATCTTCGAGCAGGAGCAGCTCGCGCGCGCCGCGGAGCTGGGTCTCGGGGCCAGGCGTCCGGAGGAGATCACGTTCCTCGTCCGGTCTCGCGCGGAGCGCGACGTCGTGAAGGGGCTGGAGGAGCGGCTGAGAGCGTGAGCACCGGAGGCTTGGCACCCCCCAGCAGCGAGGACCGCCCAGCGAGAAGCCGGGCACGACCCGCGGCGGCCGCTTACGGGATTCCCCTTCGCGGCTTGGCGTCTGCGGCCGCCCGGAGGTGCACCGCATGACGACCCGGATCACCACGCCGCTGCGCACCTGGCCCAGGGACGTGAAGACGCTCGCCGTGGACGTGGGCGGCACGCGCCTCAAGGCGAGCGTGCTCGACGTGCGCGGTGAGATGCTGGTCGAGCGGGTTCGCGTGGACACGCCGTATCCCTGCCCACCTCCCACGCTCGTCGCCGCGCTGCGCAAGCTCGCCCGCGGCCTTCCGGAGTACCAACGCGCCTCGGTGGGCTTCCCCGGGCTGGTGCGGAAGGGCGTGGTGCGACAGGTGCCGGCCTTTTCGCGCCGCGAGCGGGCAGGGCCCTCGGACCCCAAGCTGGAGAAGCGCTGGGCCGGGTTCCCGCTGCGCGACGAGCTGGAGAAGGCCTTCGGCGTCCCGACGCTGGTCGCGAACGACGCGGACGTGCAGGGCAGCGCTGTGATCCGAGGGGAAGGGCTGGAGCTGGTGGTGACCCTGGGGACGGGCGTGGGCTGCGCGCTCTTCGAGGACGGTGTGCTCCTGCCGCACCTGGAGCTATCGCACGGCCACTTCAAGCGAGGCGTCTCCATCGACCTCGCCCTGGGCGATGCAGAGCGCAAGCGCGTCGGGAACAAGCACTGGAACCGGCGGGTGGCGCGAGGGCTCTACTGGCTCCAGGAGGTGGTGCTCTTCGACCGCATGTACGTGGGCGGCGGGAACGCGAAGCACCTCGCGCTGGAGCTGGGCGCCCGGGGCGAGATCATCCCCAACACCGCCGGCATCACAGGAGGCCTCCGCCTCTGGGACCGCTACGACGGTCCCATCTCGCGCGAGCCGCGGGTGACGAACGGCGTCGCGCCGGCGTCGCGTCTTCTCTGACGCTACGCGCCGCCCGGGCGGACCGTCATCCGGGCCGCGGGCCACCTGCCGCGTCCAGCGGAGCCAGCAGCGGGTCGGGGTTCAGGGAAAGAGGTTCTGCAGCGCCTCGTCCCCGCACCTTGCGCAGGTGCGCGCCGGCCGAGTGGACGAGCGACGAGAGGCGCGCCAGGGGCCGGGGCTGCCTCTCGATCTCGCGATCGAGCGTGGCCTGCACCACCTCCTGCATACGCGTGGCGAGATCGTCGCAGTACTGCGGGCTGCGGCGCGTTCGGCCGCCGGGCTCCGTCACCACCACGGGCGGGTGGAACACGATCTTCCAGCGCGCCGGCAAGGGCACGGCAGCGACGGGGAGCCCCACCACCGAGCCGAAGATCGGCTCCAGCATTCGCACCGTCCAGGCGACCGGGAAGCTCTCCTCCCCGCCAAACACCGCCACCGGAACGATGGGCGCCTGGAGCGCCATAGCGACCCGAACGAAGCCGCGTCCCCACGGGTGCATGCGATAGGCTTCCCAGAACGGCTTCGTGTTCCCCTCGACGCCCTCCGGGCACATCCCGTACGCCTGGATCTCCGGCGGAAGGCGCTTGGGGTGCCGGAAGAGGGACGCCGGGATCCCGCCGACGCGGCGAAGGAAGGGGCCGACCACCGGCGCCGTCAGGGACGAATCGACGGCCGCGAAGTACGGTGCACGCTCCACCCCCACCGTCCGGGCGACGGAGCACGCCACCATGATGGTGTCGAGGGCGAACCATCCCGCGTGGTTCATGGCGTACACCACCGGGCCCTGGCGCGGCAGGTGCTCGGCGCCCTCCACCTCCCACGAAAAGTACTTGAGCCGCACGAGGCCCCGCAGCACGCGGTCGTTCTTGAGAAGGAACGCCCGCCGGTCCGCCATCTGCGCTGGGCTGATGAGCAAGCCGGGGTCGAGGGGAGCGGGAGCCGGGGTCATGCCTTTACCCTAGCTGAACGGCCCGTCCGTGCCCGTGAACCGGTCGAGCGGGCGCTCAGCCACCGGCCGCTCTCTCGCGCTAAGCCCCAGGGGGCAGACCGATGGTGAACAGATTGCGGCACAGAGGCGGCGTGGCGAGAGCGGGAGCCGCGCGACTCGAGTGGCTGCCGCCGAGACCGCGCCCTCACGCACCGTGACTTGCCGCCGGGTGGGCGAGTGCGCGACAGATGTCGCTTCGTCAGCTCGCCCGTGCTCGAGGCTTCTTCAGCGAGCCAAACGCTGGGCTCAACTGCAATGGAGGTTCCATCATGGTCCGCATGATCACGTCGTTGCTTCTCGGCTTCGCGCTGCTCTCGACGGTCTCCGCGCGCGCCGCCGACTTCGGCACGGCCGACGAGGCCAAGGCCATGCTCGACAAGGCCGTGAAGGCGCTCAAGACCGACAAGAAGGCTGCGCTCCACGAATTCACCAAGGGCGAAGGCGGCTTCAAGGACCGTGACCTGTACCCATTCTGTGGCGGGCCGGACGGGATGTTCACGGCGCATCCGACGCTGGTGGGCAAGAGCCTGCGCGACCTGAAGGACAAGACGGGCAAGGCGCTGGGAGAGGAGATCTACAAGACGGCCGAGGCGGGCAAGGTCTCGCAGGTCTCGTACATGTGGCCCCGCCCTGGCCAGACCGAGCCCGTACAGAAGGTCAGCTTCGTGACCAAGGTGGGCGATCAGGTCTGCGCCGTCGGCTACTACAAGTAGCCTACTCGCCTCACCATCATCAGCGCCTCAGGCCGCGCAGTTACCCTCGATGCGCAATTTCCAGGCCCGAGACGTCGAGCCTCTCCCTCTGGAGCCTCGCCTGCTGCGCGGGACGTCCACTCCAAGTGTGAAGACTGTCGGGCGCCGGCCAGCGGGCCGCTTCGCGGATGGCGCGCGTCCGCTCGCCCGGGCATGACTCCACCCGATGGCGCTCACGTCCACCCTC
>JBBQEB010000247.1:0-3971 GCA_038320275.1 Myxococcales bacterium
TACCACCAGGATCGCACCGTCCATCTGCGCCGCCCCGGTGATCATGTTCTTCACGTAGTCCGCGTGCCCAGGACAGTCGACGTGCGCGTAGTGCCGCTTCTCCGTCGAATACTCCACGTGCGCCGTCGCGATCGTGATCCCACGCTCCCGCTCCTCCGGAGCCTTGTCGATCTGATCGTAGGCCATGAACGACGCCATCCCCTTCGCCGCCAGCACCTTCGTGATGGCCGCCGTCAGGGTCGTCTTCCCGTGGTCCACGTGCCCGATCGTCCCCACGTTCACGTGCGGCTTGTTGCGCTCGAACTTCTCCTTGCCCATGTGCGCTCCCCTGTGGCGTGCGGCGCTGCTCTCGACGACTGGAGCCCTCTCCCAGGATTGAACTGGAGACCTCGTCCTTACCAAGGACGCGCTCTACCAACTGAGCTAAGAGGGCCTGTTCACGTGTTTCCTGCGCTGGAGCGGGAAACGGGATTCGAACCCGCGACATTCAGCTTGGAAGGCTGACGCTCTACCAGCTGAGCTATTCCCGCGTTTCCTTTCCTCTGCGTGCGACGAATGGCCAAAGACGTGGAGTGGAGGGGGGTGGATTCGAACCACCGAAGGCGTAAGCCGGCAGATTTACAGTCTGCTCCCTTTGGCCGCTCGGGAACCCCTCCGATTGTCCTCTTCGAGCCCCGCCTCCGGAACTGGAGCTGGCGGTGGGGATCGAACCCGCGACCTGCTGCTTACAAGGCAGCTGCTCTACCAACTGAGCTACGCCAGCCTGAATCCAGAGCTCCGGCGTCGCACCCTGAATGCAAGACGGATCCCTGCCACCACGAACGAGCGGCGGTTTCTAGCCCTCTCGCCGCGGCTTGTCAAGCGGCCGGACCCCCGGCCCGGCGCGCTGGCGGGCCGCCTCGTAGAGCGCGATGGCGGCGGCCGCGGAGGCGTTGAGGCTCCCGATCCGGCCGCTCATGGGGATCCTCGCCACCCGGTCGCAGGTCTTCCGGACGAGGGGCCGGATCCCGCTGCCCTCCGCGCCGAGCACGAGCGCGGTGGGCAGCGTCAAATCCACCGCTGCGAGGCTGTCGGGCGCGTCCGCGTCGAGCGCCACAGTCCAGACCCCCGCTTCCTTCAGTTCGGCGATCGCCCGGGCGAGGTTCGTCACGCGAGCGACCGGCAGGTGCTCGACCGCCCCCGCTGAAACCCTTGCGACGGCGGGAGTCACCCCTGCGGCGCGGTCCTTGGGGATGACGACCCCGTGCGCGCCGAGCGCGTGCGCCGAGCGGATCACGGCCCCCAGATTGTGCGGGTCCTCGATACCGTCCAGCGCCACCAGGAGCGGCGGCTCGCCGGCGCTGCGGGCCGCCGCAAGCAGATCATCGAGCTCCCGGTAGCCGTACTCCGCGACCACCGCCACGACGCCCTGGTGGCGGTCGGTTCCTGCGAGCCGCTCCAGCTCCCCGCGCGGGGCCTCGCGCACGGCTGCCCCCCGCTCGCGGGCGAGCCCGGTCAGCTCGGCCGCACGGGCGCGGTCGCCGCCCTCTGCCAGCCAGAGCTCGGTCACCTGAGCCGTGCCGGCGCGCAGGAGCTCCCGCACCGGGTGGACGCCGTACAGCGTCCTCATGCCGTCGTCGCCTTGCCCAAGGCCGTCACTTCACGCCGACGGCGAACGCCACCGTCTTCGTCTGCTTCACGCACGCGGTGTCACTGCAGATGAAGAAGTCGACGTTCGCCTTCGCCTCCTGCTTGCCCGCTGCCCGGGCCACGAAGGGCGCCTCGAAGCGCGGCTCCTGCGAGGCGACGTCCACCGCGTCCTTGCGCCCCAGCTCGGCCTTCTCGAGCCGCAGCCCGGGCCCACCCTCGAACCGGATCTTGAGCGGCGCCTGGGGGTGCACGTGCCAGCCTGGCGCGGTGGGGCGGATGACGACGACGAGCTTGCCGCCTTCGCCCACGGCCGCAGTCCGCGTGGAGGCGGAGGTGTCGAGGGCGTAGGCCTTGGCAGCCTCCGCGCCCGGGTCCTGGGCCAGGGCGGGCAGAGCGGCGAACGCGAGCGCGGCGGCGAGGGATCGAGCGAACATGAGCGGCCTCCGAAAGCCTTCGATAGTGTGAACGGGCGGCGGGTCCCAGGGATTCAAGAAATCAGCCGAGCTCTTCCCGGGCGGCGGGCCCCCTGCGCGAGCCCGCAGCGAGCTCCTCCGCCCGGCCGACGATGCGGGCGGCGGCGTCCACCCCGCACACCTCCTCGATCTCGCGGATGCCCGGTGAGCTGTTCACCTCGAAGACGAGCGGCCCGCCCGGCACGTCGAGCATGTCCACGCCGCACACCTCGAGCCCCACGACCCGCGCCGCCGCGACGGCGACCCGGGCGTGCGCCTCGGATAGCGTGCAGGCTTCGAACTTGGCACCGCGGGCGAGCGTCCGGGCGAAGCGCCCCACGCGCGGCCGGCGCCGCATGGAGGCGATCGCGTTCCCGCCCACCACCAGAGCGCGCAGGTCGCGCCCTCGGGCGCCCTTCACGTAACCCTGCACCACGATGTCCTGACCGAGCCCCAGGATGGCCTCCAGCGCCGCCTCCAGCGACTGGAGCGTCTCGCAGATCATGAGCCCCGTCCTCTCGCTCTGGGAGAGGAGCTTCACCAGCACGGGAAGCCCGCCCACGTGGGCGATGAGATCCTTCAGGCCGGAGGCCTCGCGCGCCATGACGGTGAGCGGCACGCCGATCCCGCGGGAGGCGAGGAGCTGGAGCGAGCGCATCTTGTTGCGCGACGCGGCGATCCCCTGCGCGCCGTTCAACACCGGCACTCCCGCGAGCTGGATCTGGTTCACCACCGCGAGGCCGTACTGGTGGATGGAGAGGCCGATGCGCGGGATCACCACGTCGGTGCGTGGGAAGCGGCCGCGCCGGTGGAACAGGGCGGGCGCACCGCCGCCGAGCGCCATCTCCACCTCCAGCGGGTCGATGACTCGAACGCGGTGCCCTCGGGCGCGGGCCGCCTCCACCAGCCGGCGCGTGGGGTAAATGGCAGCGGAACGGCTGAGGATGGTGACGTGCACGGTGGGATGGAAAAGGACGCGGCTCCCGTGGGTGGGAAACCGCGTCCTCTCCTGCCGCGGAGCGGCCCGTCCGATCGTTAGACCTGCTTGAACTCCGCGTCGACGACGTCGTCCCTCTTGCCCGGGCCGGGCTCGGGCGGAGGGGGCGGCTGCGCACCGTCGGGGCCGACGCCGGCCCCGGGAGCGCCCGGCGCGCCCGCCGATTTGTAGAGCTCCTCGGCCGCCTTGTGGCTCGCCTTCTCCAGCCGCTCGGCGGCGGCCTTGACCTCCTCCGGCGTGCCCTTCTCGCGCACCTCGTGCACCTTCTTCACGGCCTCCTCGATCTCGGTGACCGTGCCGGGAGCGAGCTTCTCCCGGTTCTCCTTCACCAGCTTCTCCATCTGATAGGCGAGGTTCTCGGCGCGGTTGCGCCCCTCGATCTCCTCGCGCCGCTTCTTGTCCTCGGCCTCGTGCGAGCGGGCGTCGGTGACCATCTTCTCGACCTCGTCCTTCGCGAGCCCCGAGGAGTGCGAGATGGTGATCTTGGTCTCCTTGCCGGTGCCCTTGTCCTTGGCGGAGACGTTGAGGATGCCGTTCGCGTCGATGTCGAACGTCACCTCGATCTGCGGCAGGCCGCGCGGAGCGGGAGGGATGCCCTCCAGGTGAAAGCGCCCGAGGGTCCGGTTGTCACGCGCCATCTCCCGCTCGCCCTGCAGCACGTGGATCTCGACCGAGGTCTGGCTGTCGGAGGCGGTGGAGAAGGTCTCCGACCGCTTGCACGGGATGGTGGTGTTGCGCTCGATGAGCTTCGTCATGACACCGCCCAGCGTCTCGACGCCCAGCGAGAGCGGGGTGACGTCGAGGAGGAGGATGTCCTTCACCTCGCCCGAGAGCACGCCGGCCTGGACGGCGGCGCCGATCGCCACCACCTCGTCCGGGTTGACGGTGCGGTT
>JBBQEB010000248.1:0-3909 GCA_038320275.1 Myxococcales bacterium
CTTCAACGTGCATCCCAAGGTCGCGAAGCTCCTCGAAGGGCGCGCCGAGATGGTGGCGGGGAAGCGCCCGGTGGACTGGGGCATGGGCGAGGCGCTCGCCTTCGCCACCCTGGCCGACGAGGGCGCGCGCGTCCGGCTCTCTGGCCAGGACGTGCGCCGCGGCACCTTCAGCCATCGCCACGCCGTGCTGTTCGACCAGTCGACCGGACAGCCCTACCAGCCGCTCTCGAACCTGCACATGGGCCAGGGGGCGGTGGAGATCCGCGACAGCCCGCTCAGCGAGGCCGGCGTGCTGGGCTTCGAGTACGGCTACAGCCTGGAGATGCCGGACGGGCTGGTGCTGTGGGAGGCGCAGTTCGGGGACTTCGTGAATGCCGCGCAGGTGATCATCGACCAGTTCCTCTCCTCGTCCGAAGCCAAGTGGAACAGGCTCTCGGGCCTGGTGCTCCTCCTGCCGCACGGCATGGAGGGCCAGGGGCCCGAGCACTCCTCGGCGCGTCTGGAGCGTTTCCTGGAGCTGTCGGTGGACGACAACTGGCAGGTGATGAATCTCACCACGCCCGCTCAGTACTTCCACGCGCTGCGGCGCCAGGTGCTCGCGCCCTGGCGAAAGCCGCTCGTCCTCATGGCTCCCAAGAGCCTCCTGCGGCACCCACAGGCGGTCTCGCCGGTGGAGGCGTTCACCGAGGGCAAGTTCGTGTACTTCATCTCCGATCCCGTCGAAGACCCGGCGCGCGTCACGCGGGCCGTGCTCTGCTCGGGCAAGATCGCCTACGAGCTGGCCGCCGCGCGCGCGCAGACGAAGGCGGAGCACGCGGCCATCGTCCGGGTGGAGCAGCTCTATCCGTTGAACGCGGACAGGCTGCTCGCGTCCCTGGCGAGCTACCCCAACCTGCGCGAGGTGGTCTGGGCGCAGGAAGAGCCGCGGAACATGGGCGCATGGTCGTTCATCGAGCTGCACCTCTCGCCCCTCCTGCTCGGCGTGCTCCCCTTCTCCTGCGTCTCCCGCCCCGCATCGGCGAGCCCCGCCGCGGGCTCGCACACCCGGCACAAGCTGGAGCAGGACGGGCTGCTCCTCTCCGCCCTGGGCTCCCCGGCCTGACCGGAAGGGGCTGGGACCTCCTCCTGCCGAGCGAAGCTCGTCGCGGGGCCCATCCCGCTCGCAGGGGCCCACGCGCTGGCGCGCGGCGCTGTCCTTGCTTCGCCTCCGGCGCGAATGTCGCAGGTTTCCGATTCACGCTCTGCCGCTTAGAGTCACTCACCCTGTCGAAGAACCGGAAGGAACGGATCCCATGGCCATCGAGCTGCGCGTCCCCGCGCTGGGCGAGTCGATCACGCAGGCCACCGTCGGCGCCTGGCTGAAGAAGGAGGGCGACGCGGTGGCGGCCGACGAGCCGGTGGTGGAGGTCGAGAGCGAGAAGGCCACCGTGGCGCTGCCCGCCCCCGTCGCCGGGGTGCTGCGGAGGATCTTGAAGGGGAGCGGCGAGAACGTGGCGGTGGGCGAGCTCATCGGGGAGCTGGAGGCGGGCGCGAGCGCGGCTCCGAGCCCGACCGCGATGGCGAACGCGACCCCGACCTCGACCTCGACTCCGACCTCGACCGCGATCCCGACCGCGACCGCTACCCCGACCGCGAGCCCCACCTCGACCCCTGGCCCTGCCCAGCCAGGAATCTCGGCCAACGGTTCCTCCATCCCGCGCGCGCCCCTTCGCGCCCCACCCTCCGTGCGCCGCCTCATCGCCGAGACCGGGCTCGACCCCTCCGCCGTCGCTCGTGGCCCGGTCGTGCGCCGCACCGACGTGGAGGGCGCCGTCCAGGCGCGGGAAGCGCCCCAGCCCTCACCCGGCGGCGGCGCGCCCGCCGCGCCCCCTCCCGCGCCGGCTGGCCCCCGCGAGCGCGCCGTCCCCATGTCGCCCCTCCGCCGCACGGTGGCCCGGCGGCTCCTGGAGGCCCAGTCGAGCGCGGCCATCCTGACCACCTTCAACGAGGTAGACATGAGCCGCGTCCTCGCCCTGCGCGAGAAGCACGGCGCGGCCTTCGCCGAGAAGCACGGGGTCAAGCTCGGCTTCATGTCGTTCTTCGTGAAGGCGGTGCTGGAGGGGCTGCGCGCCTGGCCCACCGTCAACGCCGAGATCCGCGGCGACAGCATCGTCTACCGCGACCACTACGACATCGGCGTGGCCGTCGGCGGAGGCAAGGGGCTGGTGGTCCCGGTGGTCCGCGACGCAGACGGGCTCTCCTTCGCCGAGGTCGAGAAGCGAATCGGTGAGCTGGGCAAGAAGGCCCGCGAGAACCGCATCGCCATGACCGACCTGGAGGGCGGGACCTTCACCATCTCCAACGGCGGCGTGTACGGCTCGCTCCTGTCCACGCCCATCCTGAACCCGCCGCAGTCAGGCATCCTCGGGCTGCACAAGATCGAGAAGCGGGCGGTGGTGGGTCCCGGCGACACGGTGGTGGTGCGGCCCATGATGTACCTGGCGCTATCCTACGATCACCGCCTCGTCGATGGGCGCGAGGCGGTCTCGTTCCTGGTGCGCGTGAAGGAGTGCATCGAGGAACCCGAGCGCATCCTCTTCGAGCTGTAGCGGCCGAGCGCGTCGCAGCTCGGCGTCTCGACGCGCCAGCGCGCGACTGCGTCGCCCCGGGGGAGCTGGTAGTAGGTGTGGTTGAGCTCCACCGTCCGGAGCTCGCGCGTGCAGTGCCCCCCCGAGCCAGAGCCGATGCGGCAGCTCGCGCGGAGAGTAGATTCCTTTCCAATGCGCGTAGACGAAGCAGCTCGTCCCCACCTGGATGCGGCCGCTCATGGAGCACGTGTGGCCGTCCCGCCGCGATCGCCCCCTCCCCTGGGCGGGGAGCGTCGCGGGGCGCTCGCTCTCCCTATGGCGCTCGCAGCCGCGCTGGTCGCCGCCTGCGGCTCCGGGCTCGCCTCGAACGCCGAGGTGCACGTGACCGGGCGGGCGCTGCGCGAGGACGGCAGCCCCGCAGCCGGGCTGGCCGTCGTCCTGGTGCGCCGCCCGATGGCCGGGGACGCCGTTCCACCCGACCGCTACGGCGACCTCCTGTCGCTCGCCTGCCTGTCGCCCGCGCCGCCGTCGGCCTGCGGCGCGGCGCCCCGCGCCACCACCGGCGCAGACGGGCGCTTCGACCTCGCGATGCGCGGCGCCGACGTGCAGCCCGACGGAACGCCCGCCGATCTCGACCTCAGCGTGGCGGACGCCACCGCCGCCCCCTCGACCTCGCTCCGCCTGCGCGTCGAGAAGGAGCGCACCGAGCTCGGGGACCTCGTCCTCTGGACCGGCGCGGCCGGCGACCGGACCTCCACCGCGTATGAGACCAGCGCGGGCGTCAGGGTGTGGGAGGCTCCGGCGCCGGGCCTGGTGGACCCTCGCCTCCTGGAGGACGCGGCCGGGCTCGCCCATCCCGTGCGCCGCCCCTCCGCGAGCGCCGTCCAGCGCGGCGCGCCGTCGCCCTTCGCGGCAGGCCCGCGACCGCCTTCGCGCGGGCTCCCGTGCCGGGGAGCTGCCGCCATGGTCGCGCCCTGCCCGGCGACCGACGGCGACTTCGAGTCGCCCCTCCGGCTCGCGAGCGCGGTCGTGAGCTGTGCCGCGCCCGGGGGAGGGAGCGGCTCGGGCTGCGGTGCCGGCTCCGGCGAGGGCTGGGTGGAGCTCGATCTCGGCGCGGCCCGCTCGCTGGCGCTGGTGGTCGTGCGCGGCGCCCCGGTGCCGTTCTTCCTGCAGCTCTCCGTCGATGGGATGCCCTTCGACCCCGCCGGTGAGGGGCCTGCCGGAGATTCCGCCTTCACCATCGCGGCTGCCCCGGCCCGCCACCTTCGCCTGCAGCCCACGCGCGGGTCGATGACGGGATTGCGCGAGCTGAGCGTGTGGTGAAGAGTTTCTTCCGGCAATG
>JBBQEB010000249.1:0-3877 GCA_038320275.1 Myxococcales bacterium
CGCCTTTCTCTGGCGAGCCGTCAGCAAGCAGGCCCCACCCGAGAAGCTCCCTCTTGAAGAGCCGCGGGGCCCGGCACGGTGCGGCTCCGTCGTCAGGTCCATCCAGGGCCGGGCGGAAGGGAGACAAGATGGAAAGCCTCATGTACCGGCTCGCGCTCTGCCCGTGGATTCGTCCCACGGTCGTCGCGGGGTTCTGTTCGTGACGCGCGTGTGCAGTCCGCCGAAGGCGGCCTGCTGATCGCCGCGGTTCAGAAGGACGTGCGGTGGCGATCACGCTCCACGCGACGCGCATCGCGGTCGAGTGAGTCGCGGTAGGCGGCGATCACGGTGGCCAAGCGTCGGGCGTGGATGATGACGGCGTTGGCGCGCAGGACGCTTGAGCCGCGAGGAATGCCGTCGAGCATTCCGTTGTAGAGCTCGGCGTACGAGGCGAGGAGCGCGGCCTCCGAGGCGGAGAGCGCGGTTTCGAGGATGGCCAGCGGCGCCAGCTCGGGAGCGCGCTCGAGCAGCGGCGGGATTGGAAGCCGAAGTCGAAGCTGTCTCACGACTTCAGCTCCTCGCCGACGGTGAGGGCCTCGACGGCGGCCTTGAGGGCGACGTCATCGACGACGTTCTGGTTCCGGGCGTGGGCCTGCTTCAGCCCCGCGCGGAGTAGCCGGGACGCGATGCGTGGGATTCCGCGGGAGACGCGGAACAGCAGCTCGACGGCGGAGTCAGTGAACAGCTTCTCGCGCGAGCCGGCGGCCTTGATGCCGTGCTCGACGAGGGCCTTGAAGTCGTCGCGCTCGAGCGGCGACAGGTGGACCTGCGCGGCGATGCGGGTGGCCAACGGCGCATGCAGCTGCATCCGCAGACGCTGAGCGAGACGAGGGAGCCCGACGAGCCACACCGCGGCGGGGCTTCTGGTGTCGAAGGCGAAGTTGAGGAAACCGGACAGGTCCGCGAGGAAGACGTCGGACAGGTGCTGGGCTTCGTCGAGGACGATGACGGGGATGGTGTGCTGCTCGTCGAGGAGGCGGACCAGCTCGGTCTTCAGCGCAAACCACAGCTGCGACTTGCGGTGAAAGGGCTGCAGGCCCAGCTCGAGCGCGAGCGAGCGGTAGATGTCGAAGGGCGAGGCGGCCGTGTTGCAGCTGTAGATGACGCGGAAGTCCGGTGACGGAAGCTGCGAGCAGATGTTCCGCATCGCCGCCGTCTTTCCGACGCCGGCCTCGGCGGTGAGGACGCCCAGGCCGGGGTCCTCGATGAGCGACTGGAAGCAATCCTCGAGCTGGTTGAGGCTCTTCGTCTGGCAGAAGAAGGAGCTGCCCGCGGCGTCACGCGGCAGCGGGTGATGGGTGAGACCGAAGCGCTGGCGGTAGGAGTCAGGTCTCGGGCGAGTCGTCGGTTTCATCATCTACGTCCTCCGGGGAGAGCGCGCCCGAAAGCGGGCGCGTGTACAGCTGGTGTTCGGCTTGAATGAGGGCGAGCGGGTCGAGGCCGGAGGGCGTCGGCACCGCGGTGGGCGCGCCGACGTTGCGGCGGCGAACGCGGTGGGCATTTGCAAAAAGGTCGAGCGGGATGGTGTCGCAGACGAAGCGGTTGTTGACGAAGACGCGGGGGAGCACGTCGCGACGGACCGGGTCGAAGCGGAGCTCGACGTGCTGGCCCGTCAGCTCGGCGCGGACTTCGAGGCGACGGCCGGCGAAGGGGACCGTGCCGTCCTTGCGGACCTTGCGTCGCGCGCGGTGGAGGAAGACGTCGTTGAGGGACACGTCGGGGGGCAGCGGCCGCAGGTGCTCGACCTGCTCGAGCCAGTGTTCTCGCGGAACTCGGTGTGTCGTGCCGTGCACCCGCGCGTGGTACTCGACGCTGAGCCAGGCATCGTGCTTGGACACGAGGTCGTCCAGGTGGATGGGGCCGTCGGGAAGCTCGTCCTCGACTTCTTCGCGCCAGGTCCGGTGCCACCGCTCGATGACGCCCTTCGCCTCTGGGTCCTGGGTCTGGGTGTGCAGCAACCGGATGCGCAGCTCGGCGCAGATGGCCCGCAGGGAGCCCGCCGTGTACGCCGCGCCCTTGTCGACGTAGTAGGCGCGTGCCAGCCCGTGGGCGAGCAGCGCCTGCTTGAGTCCGTACTCCTGGTCGACGGAGCTCTCCCCCGCGCCCAGCACGAGGTAGCTGTGCGGGAGGTAGCGGGTCGCGCTGTCGATTTGAGAGAGCAGGATGGCTTTCCGCTCCCGCCCAGAAGAGTCGATGACGGGCCGGTGGACGTGGAGCGCGTCGCCCACCCACAAGTCCCCCGCGAATTCGTGGATGAAGGAGCGTCGCTCCGCGCCGGGCCCACGCAGCGGTCGCTGCGAGGCGCCGTGCACCTTCAGCAGTCGGTGGACGGTGGACTTCGTCAGCGTCCCGCGCGCCACCTTCTTCGCCCGCTCAAGCACTCGGATGATGCGCTTCACGGAGCGCCGCGGCTTCTCCCGCTTGAGCCGGAGGATCAGCTCACGGAGTTCCTCCGAGATCGCGCGGGGCTGGTCCGCATCGCTTCGTCGCCGCGGGTGCAGCGCGGCGAAGCCACCCCGCTGGTAGGCGTAGTGCCAGTCCTCGATGGTGCGGGCGGACACCTCGACGACTTCTCCGCTGGGCAGCTCCCAGGTGCGCGCGGCGGCCTCGCGGCACAACTCCACCAACTCGCCGTGCTCGAGGCGGGCGCCAACGAGCGGACCGAGGACGGAAATCCGGAAGAGCGCGAGCTGCTGACGGACCTTTTCATCCATGCCCGCGATGTAGGCGGCCCGAAGCGCCATTCGGGGTGGGAAGGGCCTGGCGGTAGCGGCTCCCGCCAGCGTTCTCCTGATTCCCCGGGGTCTACATGAGACGAAGGCCCGGGCTCAGGCGGTGCAACAGGGACGCGAGCGGCGCCAGCAGCGAAGAACTCCCGACGGCCGTGGCGTACTTCTCGACCAGCGCTTCCCGCGAGGCCTGGAGCCCCAGGCGCTGCGCCAGCACGCGAAGCGTGGGGTCGCCCGAGACGGCCAGTGCCTGCGTCGCCGCGAGCGCCGCCTGCGCCAACCGGGCATGCCATCGCTGAACGGTCCGCGCCGGCACCGGCACCTCTCCCTGGCCGTCGAGCGCAGCCTCGACGACCTCCCAGGTGCGCCACAGGCATCTGGCGAGAAAGGCCGGCAGCACCCGCCAGGTCGCGAAGCACTTCGCGCACAGGAAGATCACCACCGACACGACGGCGATCCCCGCGCGCCCGCGCACTTTGCGATCCCGTCGATCGTGGAGGTGCAGCCGATCGCCACCGCACCGGCATTCGGCGGGCCGGTACGAGCCCGGGTCCTTCATCCGTGCCTCGTGGGCAGCGAGATCGATCACCGTCTCGTCGACGAGCGTGCCGCCCTTTCGCCCTCTCGACGCGTAGCTGAAAACGAGGCATGACTCTGCCGCCGGAGGGGCAGTACGTATTTCGTTCATGAGGGCTCCGAAGACTTCGCAACCTCGAAGTCCCTCAATCCCTCCGGCCCCTCAATCTTCTTCGCCTTCGCCGCTCAGGGCCGCCTCCGCGAGCTGGGCTCGCTCCGGCGGGTCACCACCCACCATCGTCCCGCACTGCCCCCGAGGATCTCCGGCGTCGTCGACCACAGTTCCCCGCGATCAGTCCGGGACAGCTGCCTTCAATTGGCCGCGATCAGCTCGAACCGGCACAGCTGATGCGGGCGGTAGAGCGGTGCCTGACGAAGGCCATCTTCGGCCGTCAGCGGCGGAGGGCGAAGCAGCTGGGCGTGGTGGGCAAGCCGCAGTGCGGCGCCGTCAGCTTCACGCAGCTTTTCAACGGGCACCTCGCGTTGCAGCCGCACAGCCACGTGCTGGTGGCCGAGGGCGTGTGGAGCGGCGG
>JBBQEB010000250.1:0-3866 GCA_038320275.1 Myxococcales bacterium
GATGGCTCGGCGTCCGGCGCGGCGGTCTCCACCACTATCACCACCACCTGCCAGGAGCCCTACTAGCCGTTGACCGCCGGTCCGCCCCCGCCGTTCGGCGCGGCGGGGGCACCCGGGGCGCCGGCCCGCAGTACGCTGGGAATGCCGTCACGCCAGGCGAAGGCGAGCTCGCTCACCGGCACCGAGAGCGCCCCCTGGATCTCCAGCCGATCGCCCCCGACGGCTCCCAGCCGCAGGAGCGGCACCTCCAGCTCCCGCGCCAGCTCCTCCAGTAGACCCCACGCCTCGGGCGCGCAGGAGACGAGGATCCGGCTCGCCTCCTCGCCGAACAGGATGAAGTCCTTGCGGAGGGGAAATGGGACGCGCACGGCGGCGCCCAGGGGCGCTTCGCCCATGACGCAGGACTCGGCCAGGGCGACGGCGAGCCCGCCCTCCGACGGATCGTGCGCGGACCGGAGCAGGCCAGCCCGAACCGCGCGGCGTACCACCTCGTGCACGGCGCGCTCTCGCTCGAGGTCGAGCGACGGCGGGCGGCCGGCCTCCACCCCGAAGCACGCCGCGAGGTACTCGCTTCCCCCTACCTCGCCCCGCAGCGAGCCGACGAGCGCCACCACGTCACCGGCGCGCAGGAAGGCCGAGCCACAGGTGTGGTCCACCGGCTCCACGAGGCCCACCATGCCGATGGTGGGCGTCGGAACGATAGCCCGCCCCTCCGTCTCGTTGTAGAGCGACACGTTTCCCGACACGACCGGCGTGTCGAGCGCGATGCAGGCCTCGGCGATGCCGCGCACCGCCTCCGCGAGCTGCCACATGATCTCGGGCTTCTCGGGGTTGCCGAAGTTGAGGCAATCGGTGACCGCGAGCGGCTGGCCGCCGACACAGGAGATGTTGCGCGCGCATTCCGCCACCGCGTGCATGGCGCCGAGGTGTGGGTCGAGGGAGCAGAAGCGCCCGTTGGCCGCCACCGAGAGCGCGATGCCCTTCCTCGCGTGCGCGGGCTCGCTTGTGGCGAGCCGCACCACCGCCGCGTCGCCGCCCGGCCGAACCGCGCCCACCAGGCGCACGGTGTGGTCGTACTGGCGGTAGACCCACTCCTTGGAGGCGATGGTGGGACGGGCGAGGAGCTGGAGGAGCTCGTCGCCGAGATCCTCCGGCTCGGGGAGCGCGGAGAGGTCGAACGCGTGCAGCTCCGGCAGGCGAGGATCGGGCTTCATCGGCCGCTCGTAGCGAGGCGCACCGTCGGTGAGGGGCTCGACCGGGATGTCGGCCACCACCGCCTCGCCACCGATGACCCGCCAGCGCCCGCTCCCGGTCACGACGCCGATCACCGCCACCTCGAGGTCCCACTTCTCGCAGATGCGCCGCACCTCGTCCTCGCGGCCGCGCGCCGCGACGAGCAGCATCCGCTCCTGCGACTCCGAGAGGAGCACCTCGTAGGGTGTCATCCCCTCCTCCCGGCACGGGACGAGGTCGATGTACAGGTCGAGCCCGTTGCCGGCGCGGGAGGCCATCTCCACCGACGAGCTGGTGAGCCCGGCCGCGCCCATGTCCTGGATGCCCACCACGGCATCGGTCTGGAAGAGCTCGAGGCACGCCTCCAGGAGCAGCTTCTCCATGAAGGGATCGCCCACCTGCACGGTGGGACGCTTCTCCTCGGTGGAGGCGTCGAACTCGGCCGAGGCCATGGTGGCGCCGTGGATGCCGTCCCTACCCGTCCTGGCACCGATGTACATGAGCGGATTGCCCACGCCGGCGGCCCGCCCGAGGAAGATCTTGCTCCGCGGTAGAACACCCAGGGTGAAGGCGTTCACGAGCGGGTTGCCGTCGTAGCTGGGGTGGAAGGCCACCTCGCCCCCCACCGTGGGGACGCCCATGCAGTTGCCGTAGCCAGCGATGCCCCTCACCACGCCCTCCAGGAGAAAGACGGTCTTCGGGTTGGAGGGATCGCCAAACCGGAGCGAGTTCATGGAGGCGATGGGACGGGCACCCATGGTGAACACGTCCCGGAGGATGCCGCCCACCCCGGTGGCGGCGCCCTGGTAAGGCTCGATGAAGGAGGGGTGGTTGTGGCTCTCCATCTTGAAGCAGACGGCGAGCCCATCGCCGATGTCGACGACGCCGGCGTTCTCTCCGGGCCCCTGCAGCACGCGCTTGCCGGTGGTGGGGAGCCCGCGCAGGTGGACGCGCGACGACTTGTAGGAGCAGTGCTCGCTCCACATCACCGAGAAGACGCCCAGCTCCACGAGGTTGGGCTCGCGGCCGAGGTGGTGCCGCACCTGCTCGTACTCGGCCGGCGTGAGGCCGTGCCGTGCAACCACCTCGGGCGTGATCTCGCTCATGGGAGCGCGGATTGTAGTCGCGGGTGGGTGCCCGGGCGAGGGCGGCCGCGCACAGGGTCAAGCGGGGTTGCCGCTCGACACGGCGGCGCTCTCGCCCATGGCGAGCACGCGCACCCTGCCGGCGGGAAGGGCGAGCCGGACCCGCTCCGCCTCGAGCCGCACCGGCGGCTCGTCGAGCGGCTCGTCGGTGAGCTTGAAGGTGCCCCAGTGCATGGCGAAGAAGGTCCGCGCCCGAAGCGCCACGAAGGCGCGCAGCGCCTCCTCTGGATTCATGTGCTGCCGCGACATGAACCAGGCAGGGTCGTAGGCGCCGATGGGGAGTAGCGCCGCGTCGATGGAGAAGCGGCGGCCGATCTCGGCGAAGCCGTCGAACCAGGCGGTGTCGCCCGAGTGGTAGACGGCGCAGGTGGAGCCGCGGACGACGAATCCGCCCCACAGCGCGCGGTTGGTGTCGGCGAGCCCCCGGCGGCTCCAGTGCTGCGCCGGCACGAAGGTCACCTCCACGCCTCCGACGCGCGCGCTCGCCCACCAGCCCAGCTCGGTGGCGCCGAGCCCCGCGCCCCGGAACAGCGGCGCGAGGCCCAGGCCGGCGATCACCGGAGCGCCCACCCGCTTCAAGGTCGGGAGGTCGAGGTGGTCGTAGTGGGCGTGCGAGACGAGCGCGGCGTCGATGCGCGGCAGCCCGCGGTACGGCACGCCCGGCGGCACGTTGCGGCGGACGACAGGTCCGATGCTGTCGGACAGGATGGGATCGATGAGCAGGGACACCCCGTCGAGCTGCACCAGCCAGGAGGCGTGGCCGATGAAGGTGAGCCGGGCCCCTTCACCCGGCGCGGGCGGCACCGCGATGCGGGAGAGATCCGGCGCCACCACCGGGACGGGCGCATGGGCGGGCGCCTTGCGGCGGCGGCCTGCCACGCGGTCGAAGAGCGCCCAGCGGACCACCTTCGAGAGGGCGATGGGCCCGGATCCGTCCAGGTTCACGAACCGTCCCTGGGTGTCGCGGGGCTGGACGAAGCCGGTCATCCGAGCGCCAGGAGCTGCTTCGACATGTCGTAGAGCACCTCGCCGCGGTGCCACGGCTCGGTGGGCTCTCCGGGGAGGTCGTATCGCGCGATCATGCGGTTGTAGCCGAGGGCCATGAGCGCTTTCAGGTTCACCGCGTCGTAGAGGTTGTACTCGACGAGGCGCAGGAGCGCGCTGCGCTCGCCCTCGCAGTGCCTGCGCCAGAGGCGCACCGCCTCCATTCCGTCCACGCCGCCCAGGTGCGGCGGCCTCCCGACCCCCGTGGTGTGCTCGAGGAGCTTCAGGCCCCCCTGATGCCCCAGCCGGCCCCAGAGATGGCGAAGATCGACGTGCGCCCGGGGGGGAGCCCAATCCGGGAAGGCGCGCCGGAGCATGGGCTCATCGAAGGAGAGGCCATTGAAGGTGACGAGCAGCTTCCAGCCGGCGGCACGCCGGGTGAAGTCCTCCAGGTCGCGCCCCTCGAGGAACACACGCGGTCCGTCGCGGTCGAGAATGCCTACG
>JBBQEB010000251.1:0-3856 GCA_038320275.1 Myxococcales bacterium
AGCCGAGGTGCGCCCCGAGCAGTCCGGAGGCGGTACGCGCGAGCAGGATGCCCACCAGGAGCCCGCCCATGACGGAGCCCACCGCCCGGCCCCGCTCCGCGGGCGGCGCGAGGTGTGCGGCGAGTGGCACGGCGAGCTGCGGCACCACGGTGGTGGCGCCCACCGCGAGCGAGGCCGCCGCGAGGACGGGCAGGGTGGGCGCGAAGGCAACCGCGATGAGCGAAGCGACCACGCCGCCCAGGAGGACCAGCATGAGGCCCCGCCGCTCCACCACGTCGCCGAGCGGGACGAAGAGGAACATGCCGATGCCGTACCCGGCCTGGGTGAGCATCGAGACCGCGCCCACGGCCCGGGGCGTGGTAGCGAACTCGCGCGCGACCGAGGGGAGCAGCGGCTGCAGGACGTACAGGTTGCCCACGCTCGCACCCGCCGTGACGGCCAGCACGAGCACGATGAAGCCGAAGGAGGGCGGGCGGCGGGGCACGGAAGCGCGGGGTTATAGAAGGCGCCGTGCCGGTGATCTTCGTCTTCGTGGACGGCGTCGGGGTGGGCGCTCGCGACCCCGAGGTGAACCCCCTCGCGCGCGGCGAATACCTGCTGTCACAGTTCAACGATGGCTCCGGCACGGCGCTGCCGAGGGGAGGGCGGTCTGCCTGCGCCGACGCCTGCCTGGGCCTCCCGGGCCGCCCTCAGTCCGCGACGGGGCAGACCACCATCCTCACGGGCGAGAACGCGCCCCAGCTCCTCGGAAACCACCTGCTCGGCTTTCCCAACGCCCGGCTGCGAGAGCTGCTCGCGAGCCGCTCCCTGTTCAAGGCGCTCGCCGGGGCCGGGCGCTCGGCCACCTTCGCGAACTCCTACCCGGTGGCCTACCTGCGCGCGCTCGGGATCCCCTGCGCCGGCGAGGTGGAGGCGCACATCCCCCCGCGCCGGGTGCGCGCCTCCGCGACCACGGTCGCCTTCTCCGCCGGCGGGGGCACCTTCCGCACCTGGGCCGACGCGCGGGGAGACAGGGGGCTCACCCACGACATCACCGGCGTGCGCGCGAGCGCGTACGGCGCGCGCATCCCGCCGCGCACCCCGGCGGCGGCGGCCCGCATCCTGCTCGAGCTGGCCCGCGGGCAGGACCTCACCCTGTTCGAGTTCTTCGAATCGGACGAGGCGGGCCACGCGCGCTCGATGGAGCGGGCCGCCGACGCCCTGGAGCGCCTCGACGCTTTCCTGCGGGCGCTTCTGGCGGAGCTTCCCGCCGGCTGGTCGCTCGTCGTCACGAGCGACCACGGCAACCTGGAGGACCTGTCCTCCCGCAACCACACCCGCGCCGAGGTGCCCGTACTGGGCTTCGGCCCCGCTGCCGACCGCGTGTCCGAGGTGCGCGATCTCACCGGCGTGGCGCCGCTGCTGCTCGATCTCGCCGGGGCAGGCCGGGCCGTGCAGGCCTCCATTGCCCACGGATAGACGTGCGGGCGCGCCGCCGGTTCGCCTCGCCACGGTGGCCATCGCCGCGCTCGTGACCAGGACCTGAGCGCCCTCTGGGACGGCTCTCCCGGGCCGCGCGCTTCGTCAGCGCCGGACGATGCTGACGACGGCCCAGAGCCGGTCGGCGTAGGCGCGCTCGGCGCACACCCAGAGCCGCACCGGCTCGCCGCGCAACCGCGCCTCGCCGCCCGCCTCCGGCCCCCACACCCACTCCCGAGCCTCGACGCCGCCGCTCACGCGCGGGGTGCCGGCGGAGGCCCCCAGGAGCCTCTCCGCCAGCTCTTCGGGAGGGGCGGCCACCGCGGCGGTGAGCTCGAGCAGCGCGACCCGACCAGCGCGGTCGACCTCCACGTGCGCTACGGCGGCGAGGTCCTCGCCGTCGAACCAGGCGAGGTCGGGCTCGGTGAGGTCCACATTGAGCAGGCGCCGGCGCTCGGCATCGAGCGTGATGGGCGTCGCGTAGGGCTGCCAGCCGGCGCCCTGGAGCGCAGCCAGCGCCTCGGCTCGCGTACACAGGAGCAGCCTGTCGAGGGGGGGAAGCGCGAAGGGGGGCTGGTTCATGGGGGCGCTTCGCTCCAGGGCGGAGGGAGGATGGGGCTCCGCTCGTTGGCGCTCGACACGCGCTGCAGCTCGAGCTCGGAGATCAGTGCCGCCGGGGCCACTGTGGAGACCGGCACGTACCCGCTCTCCGCGCCGCAGAAGCCATTGAACGCGCGCACCTCGTCGCCGGTGGCCACCACCTTCGCCACGCTGGTGAGCGGGGTGCCGACGAGCTCCACTCCGCGCACCAGTTCCTCGCGTCCGGTGGTGACGTCCACCCTGTACGCCAGGCGTGGCGTGCCCTTGAACGCCTGGAACCCGAACGCCCCGGTGTTGGTGCTCCCCCCGGTGATGTCCCGGATGATGAGCCCGTAGGGCTTCCCCTGCCGCCGCGCCTCGGCGAGCAGCATCCGCTTCAGCTCCGCCATGGGCACGCTGCGGGAGGAGGAGACGACGAGGTTCGCCATGCGGGCGACCGGGGGCGAGAAGCCCTGGCTGCGGCCGTGGCCGTTGGAGCGCAGGAAGGGCTTCACCGGGCGGCGCGAGAGCAGGAAGCCGCGCAGCACCCCGCGCTCCACCAGGAGGGCGCGCTGCGCGGAGACGCCCTGGTCGTCGAAGGCGTACGCACCGTTGAGGGACATTCCCCCCGCCTCGGCGAGCGTGGGGTCGTCCACCACCGTGAGGAAGGCCGGCAGGATGGGCCTCCCCAGCGCGCCCTTGAACGTCTGCCCCTCCTTGTCGTCCTCCTGCCGCTCACCCTCCAGCCGGTGCCCGAGCGCCTCGTGGAAGAGGACCCCGACGGCCTCCGGGGCGAGGATGGCGGGGCCGGTGTACGGGTCGAGCGCAGGGGCGGCGCGCAGGAGCTCCAGCTCCGCGAGCAGGTCGCGCAGCTCGCGATCGAGCCGCACCGGCGAGGGGAGCCCGCCCTCGCTCCGCCCGTAAAAGTCGCGGCTGTTCTCCAGGAGCTGGCCGTCGCTCGCGCGGGCAATCGCGTGGAGGTGGACGCCGTACAGCGAGGATTCCGTGAGCACGGCGCTCCCCTCGCTGGAGGTGAACCACCGCACCACCTTCTCGCCGTTCACCTTGACCGTGGCGTCGAAGATGGCCGGGTGATCGCGGACCAGCGCGCTCAGCCGGCGAACCTCGCCGCGCCAGCGCGCCCGGTCGAAGGGGAAAGGAGACGGGGGGTCGACGTGGCGCTCCGCCGGCTCGCGGGAGAAGGACGGGCCGCGGTCCGCCAGCTCGGCGCGGTAGACGCCGCGCGACCTGCGCTTGAACCAGCTGGAGAGCGCCTCCTTGTAGCGCTCGTCGGTGAGGATCCAGAGCGCGTTCCGCAGCGCCATGGGGGCGTCGTCGAGCGGGCCCTCGCGAGGCGCGAACCAGGTCTGTCCCTCCGGACCGAAGAAGGCGGTGAGGTCGTCCCGGCCAGAGGAGTCGAGCTCGTAGCTTCCCACCCGGACGTCCACCAGCAGCTTGCGGTCGCGCCGGCTCGCCTCCTCGGTGACGGCTCCGGACCGCCCTGCGACCTCCTCGAACCGTCCCTCCCTCATGCCGTACGACAGGAAATACGGTGCGTCGTAGCCCGCCAGGCGGAGCCGGTCCATCGACCGCGCCCCCTCCTGCGCCATGGCGTCGAGGAGCGTGACGCGGGGGTCGGGAGGGGCGGCGCCCAGGCTCGACGCGAGGAGGAGCGCGAAGATCATCGCCGCCGGTCTTAGCAGGGTCGTCCGTCGCCTGCCTGCAGGTCGAGGTCGCCGTCGCCGTCGCCGTCGCCGTCGCGGTCGCGGTCGCGGTCGCAGTCGCGGTCGCCATCGGGGTCGCCATCGGGGTCGGGGTC
>JBBQEB010000252.1:0-3783 GCA_038320275.1 Myxococcales bacterium
CCTCCGGCGCGCCCGTCTGCACCGATCGGACCTTCAAGGCGGCGGGCGAGGCGTGCACCTCCGGCGCGGCGGCGGGCGTCTGCAGCGGCGGGGTGGGGGCGACGAACGTATGCACCGGCTGCACCGCGGGCGTGGCCTGCACGCCCACCAACCCCTGCGCCGCCTCGGGAGTCGTCGCCTGCGCGAACGGCGTCTCCACCTGCGTCGAGACGCTGAAGCCGGCCGGCTCCGGCTGCGCGACGCCCACCGTCCCGAGCGGCGTCTGCAGCGCCGCGGGCGCCTGCGGCGCGTGCACGGCCGGCCAGGCCTGCGTCTCCACCAATACCTGCGCCCTCACCGCGGCGGTGGGCTGCGCCACCGGCGCGCCCGTCTGCGGCGACCGGGCCTATCAGCCCGACGCGACCGCCTGCGGCGGCACCGCCGGGAGCGTTTGCGTGGGCGGCTCGTGCAGCGCCTGCGTGCAGGGAGCGCCGTGCACGCCCGCCGGCCAGAGCTGCGACGTGGGCACCCTCGACTGCAGCGGGACGCCCACCTGCGTGGACACCGGGGTGGCGGTCACCTGCCTCGCGAACCAGGCCTGCCTGGCCGGGAGCTGCGCAGCCTGTCCCGCGGCTGCCGAAGCGCCCTGCCCCTCGACCAACCCGTGCATGAACGCCGCGATGGACTGCACCAGCGGAAGCCCTGTCTGCACGGACGTCGCCGTGCCCAAGGCGAACGGGACGGTCTGCGGAGCCGGGAAGACCTGCACGGCGGGGGTTTGCGGGTGAGGTGAGGAACTCGCCGCGACATACGGCGGGCAGACCGGGCCCGAAGAGGTGCTCGCTGTCGTATACGTTCTAGATTACGGCCGCCTCCATCGTATATAAAACCATACGTGGCTCGCCGAATACGTGGCGTCGCTGGACCCGCGAGGAGCCAAGACGAAGCCTCGTCCAGGACGACGGCCCCGCGACTAGGGCTGACGGAGAACGTGTCCACGGCCGAGCCCGCGGCCCGCACGGATGCGCTCGCCCTGCGCCTCGGCACCTCGCCGTCGACCGAGAGCTCGACCCTCACCGTCGCCCTGACCCACCCGCGAGGAGCCCGCGCTCAAAAGAGATCGACCGGCTCCATGGGTCAATTCTGGCCTTCGCCTGGTCCACTGCCCTGCTCGCTCGAGGAGGACGAGCCGAACTCGACTGCTGGCCGAAAGAGCGGGAGCAGAATCGGGGGGAGCCCCATCCGCCTCACATCGAGATGGAGTGCATCAGCTCTCGAGTGTGCGGCCAGACGTGGACCGACGTGTTGTACGCGGAGAACTGCGCCAGATCGTCGTCGCTCGAGCTGGCGAAGAAGTCATCCGCCGCGAAGTCGTAATGAGCAGCATAGTCGCAGGAGAGGCGAGCCACCGCGACGGAGTCGGGCTTCGGACCGACAGCCGTCACATCGAGACCAAAGCCGCAGATCAAAGAGCTCGACAGCGTCTTGTGTCGTTCGGCCCCTGCTCGAATGTCGACCTTCAATTCCGGCAGGCCATGGCCGGCGGGGAGTACGGCCACCACCTTGCACCGGCAGCGGACGAGGTGGATGCCCCTGAGGCTTGCGTGCGCACCGATTTCCGTGACCCCCGGTGGAATCGCCGGAGCGGTGCGGTGGGTGCTCTTCATGCGGCGACCGAAACCGGGACCTCGACCGAGCAGATGCTGCTGCTCACCCGTGGCGATTCGGCGCTGTTCGGCATCGTCCTCGCACTCAGCCTGAGGAACGAACGTTCGCCAGGAGCACCGCGGGAGCCTCCATGTGCCACAGGTCTCGGAGCTGGTGGACGCGCAGCGGGACCGCCGCCAAGAGCATCAAGACCGAAACCAGGCTGGGGCTAGGATCCCGATCCGCTCCAGTCAGCTTCGAGAGGTACCCCTGTGACAGGCCGAGTACTCTCTCCAGATCTCGCTGGGAATGACCACAATCCTGAAGCGTGCGGATGGCAGCTTCGGCTTTCTTCTGAAGCGCGTCCTTGTAGGCCCGTTCGGCCGCTTCGCCAATCCGTCCGCCCGTCGCCTCGTCGATCCACTGCTCGCCGCAGTGATCGCAGGTTGGGATCTCCACGTGGGAGGGCAGCCGCAGATCAGGGATGGTCCTGTGGGGCCAGGTTCGCTCCGCGTCGGCTACTGGGAACACTTCACCGATACCGCACTCTGGGCAAATCATGGGCTCGCCTTCTCACCACTTCGGATGCAGGACGCCTGCTGGGCGACTCATGGGCTTCTCGAGCCGGTGTAGAGAGAGGCAGAACACCCTCCGTCCTTCGTTGGCTCTGTAGGTGAGCTTCACGTACCAGGTGCATTCGTCCACCAAGACGTGCTTCTGGAGGGTGACTTGGGACAGCTCGATTCCGTACTCATCGAAGTACTCCCGCGCGCCTCTTGTCGGGCGGTTGCTCGTGTCCGCGATGAGCTTCGACCCGCCGTCGTCGTTCGGCGTGAGTGCGCGCAGAACGTCGCAAGCGAAAGCACGACACTCTGCTTCCGTCTGGAACACCCCCTCTTTGGGGTTAACCGCGTGGAGCAGCCGGTCGTAAGCTGCCTTCCTTCCTAGAGTTAACGCCCCCGCTGCCACTGCCGCCCTGACCTCTTCGAGGGCGTGCTTGGACACGGGGATCTCAACTTACTTTGGACTGAGTCCAACTGCAAGATCCGTTCAGGGTGTTGTTCTGCAGCCTGCGGCAACGGACCTGCGCCGCAGATCACAGCCGGGGGCCCCGCCCTCGCGAGGTGCTCCAGACTGCGGCAACGTACACCCGCTCTTGTTCGTTCACGATGTACAGGTGGTGGCGCGTTCGCCGGAGCAGCAGCCTACGGAAGTGCGGTTGACGCGGGTAGCGCGCGCCCAAGGCCGGCGCTTGCTCGAGGGCGAGAAGCGCCTCCTCCAGCTCTTCGACGAAGAGGTCTGGCGCGCTCGGCCGGTGCACTCGCCACCAGTCGTCGATGCGCTTGACCTGGGCCTCGGCTTCGGCCGAGAGCTCGACCCTCACCGTCGCCCTGACCTCGTTCGCAGCGCCGCGATGACGTGGCTGTTGCTCACGACACGCCCAGCTCGCACGTCTTCGAGACCCCGCGCGAGGGATTCATGCAGCAGCTTGCGCCCTCCCTCGTCGAGGTCGTCTCCGCCTGCGGCGAGCACCTCGTCGAGCGGAACCAGCTCGACGGTCTCCCCGTCCGGCAGCTCGGTAGGCGTGTCGAGCACGAGCCGTCCTGCCTTCACCTTGGCCTCGAGAACATTCATCGCGCTCGTCAATCTATCTCGGTGAGCACCCCTCGGCTACCTCCCGGCGTTGCCGCGGACCGCCTCCGGGTTGTAGCCGACCGTGCATACCGGACAGCCAACCCTGACGCTCACCCCCGCGCTCGCAGATGCCTCCGCAGAACGCCGTGCAGGAACGAGAAGATCGCGATCTCGCGCCCGGCTGCCATCAACAGCATGCCGAGCAGCCGCTCGAAGACCTCGCGCGTGAGCGCCCGCATCCCGCAGTTCGTGTCGCGGATGCGGGTGCCGAAGAGCCGGTTGAGCACGAAGGTGGTGGCCGGCGTCCCGACGTGCCGGTTCATCCAGGGATTCGCGCCGGGGAGGATGCGGCCGGGCGGGAGCCGGGTGCCCATGACCAGCTCGGCGCCCTGGCGCAGCGCCTCCACGAAGCGCCCCAGCTCGCCGAAGTCGTAGGTGGCGTCGGCGTCGCCCATCGCCAGCCAGCGGCCCTGCGCGGCCGCCATCCCGCCCGCAGCGCGTTCCCGTACCCGCGCGCGGCCA
>JBBQEB010000253.1:0-3765 GCA_038320275.1 Myxococcales bacterium
GGAAGGAAAACAGCGGCGAGCGCATCATCCAATTGCGCGCCGTCGCCCTCAGCGACCGGTGGGACGCCGCGATGAAGCTCACGCTGCGCCCGCTTCGAAAGGCAGTGCGGGCGGCGTGATCAGGATGAGAGCCACACCCGGGCGCAATCGCGGTGAACCAATGCTGCTCCGGCCTTCCTTGGTTCAGGAACTTGTCGATTTGGCAGTCATGCCAAAGGGTCAGCGCTGGGCCGATCTTAGCCCGGGCATGCACGACCAACGGCGCTCGCGCTGAAGCGCCCGACGAACCGGCGGGTGCGTACGCTGCCTTACCCTGTGCTTTCGAACGATCGACGGGCGTGCAGACCGTGACGGGCGCATCGATCAGTCCCCAGGGAACATCCTGGACGATGTCGCCTTGGCTCAGCCGCTCGGTGAGAGGTGCGTAGAAGTCGTCCGGAGGGAGCACTAGAATCCGTAGTCCGGGTCCGGTGCTGTTTCGCCTTCATCCGGCACCTCGACGAGGAGATGTCGGACGTTTTTGGCTCCTCTCGCCTGCACGCGTGTAACTTTTGGCGAGGCTCTGACGTCGGACGTTCGGGCGAACCTCCGAAGGTCTGGCTTGGTGGACTCGACGCTTCCCATCCCAAGCAGTGTCGCGAGTGCGGCACAAGCAATGGTGGAACCGACGCGGACCATCACCGAGGCAGGGCCAACCGACGCGACGGGCTGTGACCTGCGGAGTTGCTTCACAGGCACGAAGTCGGACTCCTCTAAATCGAAGTAGTTCATGGCGCGCTTGCCTCATCGAGATCAGCCAACTCGGGATTCGCCGTTTTCAGCTCTTGCCCCAAGTGGACACAGGCATCGAGGAAGTACAGAAGCAACGCCGGTGAAACGACGATTCGAAGAATACCTCTAAAGTCCGGCGCGATGTGCCCGCCTTGCGCGGCGCCTTGCAGCGCCAACTGCATCGTGGCGGCATCCAGATGGAAAAAGTCAATGGCCGCATCGTCGTCGTGGAGCGCCATGTAGACGAAGTTCGACCGAAACGCCTGGACCCGGTCGAACTCCGCGCGCCCGAGAGAGTCAATCCGTCCGTAGCCAAACCTTTTGGCCGCCTTCTCGACTACCTCGTGGAAAGACCCTTCGGGGCGCGACGCCTCGACGCTCCTACACAGGTGGCTGACGAATGAGCGTGGCGGGAATGACACCTCTACAGCTGCGCTGCAAAGGTTCGGCTTCGTAGGATGAAGCTTGCCGAAGAGCATGCGAACGCCGTCTCGAACGTTTTCGACCTGCACGTGGTCGGCGAACATCGCGCGCTCAGGCGGCGCGAGCGCAGCGTCGATGCTAACCTGCACGAGGTCCGGGCGCCCCGGTGCCGTTTTGACGACGATGGCCGTGCCCGTAGCCGATTCCTTGGGTCGCATACCGCGATAGTTCAGCTCGTTACGTCGCCTGGACACCGCGCTGTTTTACAGGGCATTTCGCCCTAGAGCAACCTCTTTAAGTTCAAGCGCTTACGTGGGTTAGGAGCCCGGCTGCCCGGGGATACGACGACGGCGGTTTGCGCCGCCTTCAGGTCCGTGCCGAGGTCCTTCGTCTCGAATTCGCGCAGCGTCGCGTCGTTCTTGCTGCTGGCGTTCTTGACCATGATGCGCTTCTCACGAGGCACCGTAGACCTCCCTCTCCGAGGGGCGCATTGCGCGACAGGTGACGAGCCGAAAGCGCTCGCCACGTGGCGTGAAGATCCCCGCCGCCCGCCGTCCGGCCGGTGTGACACCGAGGAGCAGGAACCGCGCCTCCGTATGTTCCACGATGCGGCCCATGAACACCACTCTCCCGTTCAGCAGCGACTCGATGTCGGATACCGAGAAGCCGTGCTTGATCTCGGCCTTCGTCCTGTTGCCCGCATCCCACTCGAAAGCGGCGAAGCGACCCAGCCAGGCGCAGGTCAGAAGCTCGCGAGGAAGCTCGCCAGCGGTATCTGGAGTACGCGGGCGGCCGGGTCCCAGCGATAGGCGTCGCGCGTCACGAGGACGCCGGTCCCGTTTCCGAAGCGCGTGCGGAAGACCGACAGCCCCTCCCCGTCCGAGGGCGTCACGCGCCGCCGGAACTTCACCTCCACCGGCAGCACCGCTCCGTCGGCCCGCTCCGCGACGAAGTCCACCTCGCAGATGCGGGAACGGCGGTTCCCGGGCTCCAGGTAGTCGCGGAAGAAGTGGACGAGCAGGTTGTGGTCGCGGATGCAGCCCTGGACCATCGTCTCGACGAGCGGGCCCAGCACCGCGGGATCCGATTCCCAGAGCGACGGCGCCCCCCGCAGGATCGCGTTGCGCACGCCCAGGTCGGTGAGCGTGATCTTCGCCGGCACGCGAGCCGACGACTTCTTCGCGAGCGGGAACCTGCGGAACTCGCGGATGAGGAGCGCGTCCGCGAGGTAGTGAAGGTACTTCCCGACCGTCGGCTGGTTCGTCGCCGTGCCCGCGGAGGTGAGCTCCTGCGCGACCTTGTTCTGGGAGATCTCGTTGCCAGTGTGGCGCGCGATCCAGAGGTAGAGCGCTCGGAGGAGCTGGGGGCTCTCCACCGGGAAGAGGTCCGGGATGTCCGCGCCGAGCACGTTCTCGAAGATCGTCTGCACCACGTAGTCGGCCCAGCGATCCTCGTCCACCTCTCCGCTGTGGAGCCGCGGATAACCTCCGCGGACGTAGTAGCGCTCGAGCGCGGCGTTGAGCGCCTGGTGCTGGTCCGTCGCGAGCGAGCAGATCCGCTCCGCGCTGTCCCGCAGGCCTTCGCCGAATGCGTCGAGGAATCGGATGCGCGGCGGAAGCCAGGCGGCGCGTTCGGGGAACCAGGCCTCCAGCACCTCGCGGAACGAGAACGGGGGCAGCTCAGTCGTGAACACGCGCCCCGCGAGGCTCTCACGGCCGCCGCGGGCGACGAGCACGCTCGACGACCCGGTGAGCAAGATGCGCAGCGGGAAGGTGTCTCCCACGTGCTTCACCTCCTCGCTCCAGCGGCGGAGCTTGTGGATCTCGTCGAGGAATAGATAGGTCGCGCCGCCGCGCTCGACCGGCCGGCGGCGGACGTTCGTCAAGTACCAGTGGAGGATGGTGCGGAGCGCCGCGGGCTCCTGCCGGAGGAGCTCGAGATCGAAGCGAACGAAGAGGACGTCGGTACCGGGGACGCCATCCCGCAGAAGGTCCTCGATGATCTGGTAGGTGCCGGTGGTCTTGCCCACCTGCCGGGGCCCACGCACCACCTCGACGAGGCCCTTCGGGCTGCGAAACCTCGCGCTGAGCTCCGTCACCAGCGGCCGGCGGTAAGCGGGCGGAGCCGGCCGCACGATGGGCGGAGAGCCCCACCAGGGATTCAGGTCGGCGATGACCTGCTGGGCTTCGGCGGAGAGCTCAGGCACAATTTGCACATCTTATACGTAGAATTATAGGATGTACAGGCGGGCTCCGGTGCCCTTCCACGGTACGCCTCGGAAGGCCTCAACTGCGGCGCGACTGCTTCCTCGTGAACCCCACCTTCACCCAGTGGCACGCCCGCCTTCGGGATGTCGATGGCGAAGCTCACCAGCCCCACCCGAGAGCAGGCGGTCGCCCTCCCCCGCATGATCGCCATGGACTTCTGCCGCACCACTTCGCGACCACTCGGGCGTTCATGGCGCGCGAGCTGCGGGGCGCGATTGGTTTCTCCGTGGAGTAACCCGCGACCTGCGGGATCGTGGGCCAGCCCGCATGTCTCTTCGCGCGCGCCTACCTGACAGGACGATAG
>JBBQEB010000254.1:0-3718 GCA_038320275.1 Myxococcales bacterium
CGCTGGGGAGGCGCGGGCCGAGCTGGAGCGGGCGGTGCGCCTCGATCCCAGCCTCGCTGCTGCGCAGAGGGCGTATGGAGATCTGCTTCGAAAGGCCGGCGAGCTCGAGGGCGCCGCGAAGGCCTATGGCGCCGCGGCCGCGCTCCAGCCCCGGGACGCCCTCCTCCGGGCGCAGCTCGGGATGGTGGAGCTCGAGTCCGGCGCTGTGGACGCTGCGGTCGGCGATCTCCTCGCGGCGAGCAACCTCGACCCCAGGCCGGCCGAGATCCAGGACGGCTACGGGCGGGCGCTGCTCGCCAAGGGCGACCTGGCCGGCGCCGCGGAGCGGCTCCGGAAGGCCTGCGACCTCGACCCCAAGGCCTGGGTGTACCGGCTCCACCTCGCGCAGGCGCTCGAGCGCGCGGGCGCAGGCGCCGACGCGATCGAGGCCTACCGGGCTGCGCTCGCGCTGGCGCCCCAGGCGGTGGAACCGCGCGAGGCGTTGGCGTCGATCCTGGCGGCGCAGAACCGGTGCGCGGAGGCGCTTCCCGAGCTGGAAAGCGCGATGGCGCTCGCGCCCGGGCGCACGGGGCTGCGCGTGGCCTCCGCCGACTGCCAGGCGAAGCTGGGCAAACCGGCCGAGGCGCTCGCGGGCTACCACGCCGCGCTCCGCGCCGAGCCCGCCCGGGTGGACCTCTATTACCGGATCGCGCGGGCCGAGCACGAGTCGTCGGGGCCTCGCGAGGCCTTTCCCTGGTACGAGCGTGCGGCGAGGCTGGAGCCCGCCAATCCCATGCCGCACTACTACCTGGGGTTCGCATACAAGGATCGCGGGCAGCGCCAAAAGGCGGGCGAAGCGTTCCGTGCGTATCTCCGGATGAGGCCGGACGCCTTCGACCGCCGGGACATCGAAAGGGAGATCGAGGACCTCGGCGGATAGCCGCAGCTTCCTCGCCCTGGAGCGGGCTCCTTCGTCTATAGAAGGAAGGATGACCACGTACGGCCTCCTGACCGCGCTCCTGCTCGCCCAGGCCGCCCCCCCGCCGGCCCAGCCCGCGGAGGGCGCCGCACCCGAGGGGCCGCTCGCGGCGCCCCGCTCCAGCGCCATCTCGGTGCCCCCGAGGCAGTCGCCGCCCCAGCCGCGCTCCTTGCCCGCGCCGCAGGGGCCGGTGCTCTCGCTCGACGACGCCTTGCGGGAGACGCAGGCCAAGAACCTCGACCTGCGCGTGGCGCAGGCCCGGCTCGATCAGTCGCGAGAGCTGCACTGGAAGGCCTGGTCTGCCTTCCTGCCGCAGGTCATCGCCGGCGCGACGCTCACCCACAACAACCTCCCCGACGTCACCTTTCCGCTCCCGACCGGCTACGCCATCCGCGATCTCGGCGCGCCGGGGGCGGAGCAGGCGACGCCGGGGCTGCCGGGCGCGGCCACCAACCTCGCCCTCGTTCCGACCGCGGTCGATGAGGTGATCATCCAGAAGCAGAACACGCTGGGCGCCCAGATCCAGCTCACGCAGCCCCTGTTCGCGCCAGGCGCCTGGTACGGGATCGCTGCCTCACGCGCCGCCGAGCGGCTGGCCGCCGACAACACGGAGGGCGCGCGGCGCGACATCGTGTTCGGCACCGCCCAGGCCTACTACGGCGCCGCCGGGATGAAGCAGGTGGTGCTGGTGCAGGAGCGGCAGCTCGCCATCGCGCAGGACCACGAACGCGACGCGCGGGTGCGCTACGAGGCGGGCAGCACGCCGAAGGTCACGCTGCTGCGGGCCGAGATCGACCGCGCCCGCGCGGAGCAGGATCTCAAGCGCGCGCAGAACTCCTATCTGTCGGCGAAGATCTCGCTGGCGACCCTGCTCGATCGCAAGGCGGCAGAGTTCGAGGTGGCCGTTCCGCCCTCGCCGGAGCTGCCGCGCGACGATGGGGCGCTGGAGGACGCGGCAGCGCGTGACCGGCCCGACGTGCAGGCGGCGGGCGAAGCGCTGACCGTCGCCCAGCGCAACCGGGCCGGGGTCTACACCCGCTACTTGCCCACGCTGGGAGCCTTCGGCCGCGCCCAGTACGCCAACACGACCGGGTTCAGCGGCCAGACCACCACCTGGGCGGTCGGGCTCGCGCTCAACTGGACCCTCCTCGACGGGTTCGTGCGCGAGTCCGACCTGCGGGAGACCTCGGCGCGGGTGCGCGAGGCGGAGGCCCTTCAGCTCGGGGCGCTCTCCCGCGCGCGCGACGAGGTGCGGCGGGGACGCCTCGACCTCGACAGCGCCGTGGCCAACCGGGAGAAGGCCAAGGAGCAGCTCGCGCTCGCGCGCGAGAACCAGCGGCTGGTGGACGTGAACTACAGGGCGGGTGCCGCCACCTACCTCGAGGTGTCGGACGCGAACACCACCCTCCTGGCGGCCGAGCTGACGCAGGTCTCGGAGTCCCTGAACGCCGACCTTTCCAGCCTGAGGCTCCTCAAGGCCGCGGGGGCGTTCAACCCGAGGTGACGGCGCGGTCCGGACCCGTGGCTCGCCGCGCCCATCAGGGCACCCGCACCACGAACGCCTTCAGGTAGCGGGTCTCCGGCACGCCCAGCAGCACCGGGTGGTCGCGGGACGCGCCGCGGCGCTCCAGCACCTGGACCGGGCGCCCGGCGTCCCGGGCCGCGTCGAGGATGATCTCCTCGAGCATCTCCTCGCTCACGTGATAGCTGCAGGAGCAGGAGACGAGGATGCCACCCGGCTTGAGGACGTGGATGGCGCGCAGGTTCACCTCCTTGTAGCCGCGACGGGCCGCGGGGAGGGCGTCCTTGTTCTTCGCGAACGCGGGCGGATCGAGCACCACGAGGTCGTAAGCGGGCTCCTTCTCGGCGGCGTCGCGCAGCACGTCGAAGGCGTTCGCCTCCAGGACCTCCACGTTGCGCAGCCCGTTCAGCTCCACGTTCTCGCGTAGCTTGGCGGCAGCGGGCCCCTGCAGCTCCACCGCCGTGACGCGCTCGGCGCGCGGCGCGAGCTGGAGCGCGAACCCGCCGGCGTAGGAGAAGCAGTCGAGGCACGCGCCCGAGGCGTATTCCCCCGTCCGCAGCCGGTTCTCGCGCTGGTCGAGGAAGGCGCCGGTCTTCTGGCCCCCCAGGACGTCCACCCGCATGCGCGCATCGCCTTCCCGGTACTCGAGGATGCCAGGCTCGACGCCCCGGACGACGCCCTTCACCTGCGCCAGCCCCTCCAGCTCGCGCACGCGCACGTCGTTGCGCTCGACCACGCAGCGGAGCCGAAAGGCGTTCCAGAGCATGTCGGCGATCATCCCCTTGCGTGCGTCGGTGGCCGGGATGAGCGTCTGGAGCACCGCCACGTCGCCGAAGCGATCGACGACGAGGCCGGGCAGGAGGTCGGCCTCCCCGTGGACCAGGCGCACCGAGGTCTGGTCGGGGAAGACCTTGTCGCGGAGCGCGATGGCCGAGGCGATGCGCTCGCCAAAGAACGCCTCGTCGATGGGCACCTCGTCGCGCGAGACGACGCGCAGCGCGATCTTGGACCGCGCGGACCAGAACGCCTTGGCGAGGAAGCGCCGGCGCCGGTCCTGCAGCGCCACGACCTCCCCTCCGGCCAGGCTCGTCGGCGCGCTCTCGACGTCGCCCCGGTAGATCCAGAGATGCCCGGACGCGAGGCGCTCCGCGCCGCGGCGGGTGATGGTGACGGTGGGCTCCATAGCCGCCGCACCGTAGACCCTGCGCGCGAGCGTGCGCAATTCCGGGGCGGAAGGC
>JBBQEB010000255.1:0-3716 GCA_038320275.1 Myxococcales bacterium
GGACGTCCTTCATCGGCAGCTTGCCGAAGCGCGCGTGGAGCGCGAACCAGCCGCTCACCGCGCCGGGGACGGTCCAGGCGAAGGGTGAGTAGAGCGGGATCGTTCCGTCCGGCTCGGGAGGGATCTTCTCCGGCGTGAGCGCGAGCGGGCTCCGGCCCGACGCGTCGAGGCCGTGAAGCCTCCTCGAGGCGGGATCCCACACGAGCGCGAAGAGATCGCCGCCCGGTCCGCAGGAGACGGGCTCGAGGAAGGCGAGCGCCGCGTTGGCGGCCACGGCCGCGTCGACGGCGTTCCCGCCCCGCCGCAGGACCTCCAGACCCGCGACGGTGGCGAGCGGGTGCGCCGTCGCCACCATCCCGTGCCGCGCGTAGACGACCGACCGCGTGCCGGAGGGGAGCCCCTCCACGCGGTCGGCCGCCAGAGCTGCTGGGGTGAGGCTCGCCGCCGCGAGCGCGAGGGCGATGCGGGAGCACAGGGTGGTCACGCGAGAGAGGCTACCCTCGGCGGCGCCCCCCTGTCGACGCGAAGGCCGGGGCGCCCGCGCGCGTGAGGCGCCGGGGAGCGCCCGAGCCGGCTCACCAGCCTGGGTTCACGTACAGGCCGCGACCGCGGGCGTTCCAGCCCTCGTTCGTGATGTAGGGGACGAAGCCCTGCCCCGTGATGGCGTCGTAGACCTGGCTCGCCTCCCAGCTCCAGGGATCGAGGTACTCGGCCACGATGATGACGGCCCCCCGGTTCTGGAGCGCCTTCATGTGATCGTACTGTGGGCCCCACCACCACGGGTCGTTCCAGGGCTGCAGCCAGGCGGGGCCGTAGCTCTTGCAGGAGAAGAGCCCCTCGGTCTCCATGGCGTCGATGTACTGCGGATAGGCCGAGGCGAACTCGAATCCCTGGTTGAAGATGAACTTGAGATCTGGGTGCTGGTCGCGGATCCGCTGCATCACCGACGCGATCGCGTCGTTCACGTCCCACCGGCTCTTGCCCCACGGGATCTCGGGGTCGCGAGCGTCCCACTTGATGCCGCGCGAGCCCGTCTGGTACGCGTAGTCGGCCCGGCGCACGAGCCAGTCCTGCCAGGACCAGTCCGTCACGTCGACGAGCTGCAGGCCCCAGCCCCCGTTCCAGCCGAGGATGGACCCGCTGTAGTTCGCCTGCCCAGCCAGCCCGGGATCGAGCTCGCTCAGGTTGATGTAGGCGAACGGGCGGACCGACGCGCCGCGGAGGACCTCGTTCTTCCAAGAGTCGCCTGGGTACCCGGTCTCGAACCAGTCGAAGCCTGCGTACGCCGCCGACCAGGCGGGCGCGTCGCCTCCTCCGAACGACGGCATCGAGTTCCAGTCGCCGCGGTACCAGCTCCAGTCGACGGTGGCCGCCTTGGACGAGGTCGAGGAGGCGGCAGAGGTGGAGGCGCTCGTCTCGTGGGCGCCGCCTCCGCAGCCGGCTGCCGCCGCAGCGAGTGAGGTGAAAAGAATGACCAGTCGCCCTGACTTCATCGTGGGAAGCTCCTTGGTTCCGGTTGGCGGATGGAGCTTTTCCACCGCGGGCGTGGTGTCCGGAAGGTGAGAAGAGGTGCGCGGTGGAGGACGAGGTCGGCGTCTGGACACCCTGGCTCACAACGGTCGACGCTGTGCGCCAAAGCTCGCCCGGAGCTGGCCCGCTCACGAATCTGATGAATGACAGCTCGTTTCGTGGCAACCGCCTACCCAGCCACCGAGCGAGCAGGGGGATGAGGTGTAGGCGTACGGGTGAACGCGCACCCGCCCGGTGGCAAAATGGGTACCCGGGGTGTCGGGCAGCCCAGCGCGTCGTAGCGAACCCGTCGTGTGTGCAAGTGCGGCACATCTGGGCACCACATGATCGCGCCAAGGGCACTGCCGCCGGCGCTCACGGCCCGAGCGGCCCTTCACCCCGTGGAGGGAACGGCGGGGGGCGCGTCGGGGCCGGAGCGGGGGAGGTGGCGCGCGGCGTCCCGCCGCGCAGGACGCTCGTCGCGAGCGCGATCATGGAGCCCACGTCGGAGAGGTTCGCCGGCAAGACGAGCGTGTTGCCGGCCTTGGCCAGGTTTCCGAACTGCTCCACGTACTGCTCGGCGACCCGGAGCTGCACGGCCTCCACGCCGCCGGGTGCCGAGATCGACGCGGCGACGGTGCGGAGGCCCTCCCCGGTGGCCTGCGCGACGGCCAGGATGGCCGCGGCCCTGCCTTCGGCCTCGTTCATCTGCTGCTGCCGGCTCGCCTCGGAGGCCTTGATGACCTGCTGCTTGTTCCCCTCGGCGACGTTCACGGCGGCGTCGCGCTCGCCCTCCGAGGTCAGGATGACCGCGCGCTTCTCGCGTTCCGCGCGCATCTGCTTCTCCATCGCCGCGATGATGTCCTTGGGCGGCGTGATGTTCTTGATCTCGTAGCGCAGCACCTTCACACCCCAGGGCACCGTCGCCTTGTCGAGCTCCGCGACCGTCTGGGCATTGATGTGCCCGCGCTCCTCGAACGTGCGGTCGAGCTCGATCTTGCCGATCTCGCTGCGCAGGGTGGTCTGCGCGAGCTGGGTGATGGCGAAGTGGTAGTCGGCGATGCCGTAGCTCGCCCGCTGCGGGTCGAGCACCTTGAGGTACAGCACGCCGTCCACCGCGACCTGCACGTTGTCGCGCGTGATGCAAATCTGCTCCGGGATCTCGAACGCCTGCTCCTTGAGCGTGTGGCGGTATCGGATGGCGTCCACGAACGGCAGGAGAACGTGGAACCCCGCCTCCAGCGCGGCGTGGAACCTCCCCAGCCGCTCGACCACGAAGGCGCTCTGCTGCGGCACGACGGTGGCCGTCTTCACGACGACCACGATGACGAGGACAGCGATGAAGACGGTGAAGAGAAGGGCGGAGTTGAGCATGGGTTCGGTCGTCTCCTCTGATTCACTCGACGCGCAGCCACAGGGTGAGGCCGTCCACGCGCTCGACGCGGCAGCGTTGTCCTCGGGGGAGCGGCACCTCCGAGGTGGAGCGGGCATCCCAGGACGTCCCCCGCAGCTCGGCGCGCGCCACGCCACGCGGCGGCAGGTCGGCGAGGAGGACGGCCGACTCGCCCAGGAGGTCGTCGACGGGCCCGCCCTTCGCCGCGAGCGCCCCGCGCATCCTGCGCCGCAGCACTCCGACGAGGACCACCGAGAGACCCGCGAAGAGGAGCCATTGCAGCCAGGGCGGGCCGGAGGCGCCGGCGGCGGTGAGCCCGCTCACGGCGATCGCCGCGATCCCGAAGAAGAGCGCGAAGAGCCCTCCCGGCGTCACGACCTCCGCGATGAGGAGCCCGATCCCGAGCAGCCCCCAGAGCCACCACTCCATGCTCCGCGTCCTCTCCGTGAAGGTCGCATGTTAGCACGTCGCCCCCTGGTCGCCGCGCCGGGGCGACCCCGCCCGCCCGGTCGCGCTCGGTGGCCTTCTCGCCTCCCGCCGCCAGTGGGTTTGACAAAGTAGCTCCCGGTATCTACCTTGGCTCATGCGAACGGTGGGTATCAAGGTCCTCAAGAACAAGCTGAGCGAATACGTCCGTCTGGCCCAGTCGGGGGAAACCGTGCTCATCGCCGATCGCGACCGGGTGGTGGCGGAGCTCGTACCGCCGCGGCAGACGAGGAGCCCCGAGCTCGCCGATGCACTGCTCGCGGACATGGTGCGCAAGGGCATCCTCGCGCCCGCCCTGCTCCCCCCGGGGCCGCCGCCCAGCGTACCG
>JBBQEB010000256.1:0-3690 GCA_038320275.1 Myxococcales bacterium
CGACCGCGACCTCGACCCCGACCCCGACCGCGACCTCCCCCGACGCGGACTGGGTCCCCCCGCGCAACGCCGTTCCGTTCGGTCCGTTCCTGGTGGCTGGCGCCCTGGAATGGCTCTGGCTGGGCGGCCTGTTCCTGCGCCACTTCCCCTCCTTCGAGCTCTTCCGCTGACGCCGCCCCTCTCCGTCCGCGCGGTCCTCCTCCTCGATGCCGCGGCGCTGGGGGCTGTGGCAGGCGTGGCCCTGCTTGCGCTGGGGCTCCCACTGGCCGCCCGCGGCGCGCTCGGTACGGGTGCGCTGGCGGGCGTCGCGATCGGGGTCGCGGCGGTCGTCGTCGCGACGGCGGCGCTCCTCCTGCTGCGCGGCGTGGCCCGCCCGATGGACCGCCTTCTCGCGGCCGCCGGCCAGCTGAGCCCGGGCGGTGCCAGCACCGCGGCGGCCGTTCCGCCGACACCCGACCTTCCTCTTCTCGGCGAAGGCGAAGGCGGCGGCTTCGCCCTCACCCGGGCAGCGGTGGCCTTCGAGCGGCTCGTCCGTGCGCAGGAAGCCGACCGTGCCCAGCTCGCCGCCAAGGTGCGCGAGCTCACCGCCGCCAACGCCGCGCTGGCGGAGGCCCGCGATTCACTCCTGCGCAGCGAGAAGCTCGCCACGGTGGGGCGGCTCGCTGCCGGGCTGGCGCACGAGGTGGGAAACCCGCTCGGCGCGGTGACGGGCTATGTCGAGCTCGCCCGTGCGCGCCTTCCCCCGAGCCCGCACCCCGACCTCGTGGACGCCCTTGCTCGCATCGCCGCTGCAGCTGCGCGCATCGACGGTACCGTTCGCGAACTGCTCGACTTCGCCCGCCCAACCCCGCCGCTGCTCGGGCCCGTCGACCTCGCCGCCGCGGTCGAGTCCGCGCTGAGGCTGGCCGCGGTTCAGTCGCGCTTCCGCCGGGTGGAGGTCGCGGTCGCCATTCCGCCGGACCTCTCGCCGGTCTGGGCCGACGCGCACCGGCTCTCGCAGGTGCTGCTCAACCTCCTCCTCAATGCCGGGGATGCCATGGGCGGGGAGGGGACCGTCGCCATCGCGGCGATGCACCGGCCGGGAGAGCGGTTGAGCGTCACGGTATCCGATACCGGCCCCGGGATTCCCAGCGCCGACCTCCCGCGCATCTTCGATCCGTTCTTCACCACCAAGGACCCCGGCGCCGGCACCGGCCTCGGCCTCGCCATCAGCCACCGCATCATGGAGACGTTCGGGGGCGAGATCGTGGCCCGGAACGCGCCCGGCGGCGGGGCCGTGTTCGAGCTGCGGTTCCGGACGGCGCTGCGCTGACCCTGAGCTGAGCGCTTCGGCCCCAGCGATCCGTTCTGACCTCCGCGACACGCCTCCCAGTCTTGCTACCGCCGTCGACCGCGACATCGGGGCGTACCGGACCGCCTCGTCGCCCGCCTGGTCGTGAAGCGCATGCAGCGTCGGCCCGCAATGGCGCTCGCCGCGCTCAGCGCGCCGCTGGTCGCAGGCTGCCCTGCAGGACGAGATCCTCTCCGGGCGCCACGGCCGCAAGGAGCTCGAAGAGCTTCTTCACGCTCGGCACGGCGAGCCCTTGCTCGTAGCGGGCGTACGCATTCCTGGAGCGCGCGCCGAGTCGCCGGGCCACCTCGGCGAGCGACACGTCGTGCTTCTCCCTCTGGCGGCGGAGCAGGATGGCGACCAGCGCGGCAACGTCCTCGCAGCCGACCGCGAACGCGCCCCGGTCCCCCGGGAACACGCTCACCCGAAGGTTCTTCCGATTCGCCATCGTATCGACGAGATCGGCGATCATCCGCAGCGCCTCGGACTCGGAGCGCCCCTGGGTCAGGGCATCCAGCAGCGGGACCTCTGCGAGCCAGAACCTGCCGTCCTTCCAGACGCGCCCAGCGAGTCTCACGATTCGGGCTCCTTCTTCGAAGCGGTCTTGCGCAGGATCTTGCAGGCAAGCTGCTCGTGGATCTCCGCGTGGCGCGGGACGTCCTCGAGTCGGTCGCCATCCGACCACACGTGATGGGCCCCGCCATGCCGGAGTAGTGCCCAGCCCAGGTTTCGGAGGCGGGCCTCCAGCTCCCGGCGCTTCAATCGAGGAGTGTACACGCATCAGTGTGCGTGCGCCAGCTCCGAAATCTCTTTGCGTGCACCGGCGACGCCACCGTGACTGCAGGCTGAGGTGCCGCTCTCCCGACTTGGCGACGCCATCCACGAGGCTGACCACTGCGCGGTTCTGTTCGTCCGGCGCGCTCCGCGCACCTGCGGCAACCTCGGATGGCCGCAGCCCCGCCGGTCGGGCGGGAATCAAGCATCCCGCGGCCAATCTGCGCAGGCGCACGATCCATCAGGGTGCCCTCGCCAACCTCCCGCACTCCCTCGCGACGACTCGCCGGGCCGCCTCTCGCCACCAATCAGCCCTGAAATCGGCGCCTCGGACTGTCAGAGCCGCGTGCAAGAATGTTCACGATGCGTAACGCGCCCACCCAGGCCCATGCCCGTGCCCCTGCCCGTCTTCTGGAGGTGCGGCAACCCACCGTCGCTGGGGAGGTCCTGGAGCTGGAGCCGTTCAGCTCGGCGGAACTGGAGGCGCTCTTTCGCGGAGGCGAGGCGGGGGCAGACTTCTGCGAGACCGTCCTGGCGCGGGCGGCGCGGGGCCGTGGGGCGGTGGACGTCGCGCTGGCGGAGGGCCTCCACGCGCTGCGCCAGGGCGACAGGCTGCCTCAGCTCGGCTGCCATCTCGACGACTACGCGCGCGAGGTGCTCGACCTGGGCAGGCGCGCGGCGGAGGAGCTGGCGCGGCTGGGCCGTGAGCTGGGCACCCGGCCGCTGCTCCGCGAGGCGCTCCGCTCGGGCCGGGTGCGGCTGCGCGCGGCGCAGACGGTGCTCGGGGTGGCCAAGGGCGGCGAGGAGCGGGTCTGGGTGGAGCGGGCGGCGCGGCTCACGGTGCGCGAGCTGGAGGAGCGGGTGCGCCGGGCGGGCGCGCTCCCGGAAGAAGACGATGAAGCCTGGCTGACCCTGCGCACCACGCTCGACGACGAGGAGCGCGCGGCGGTGGACGAGGCGCTCGCGCTCGCCGGCGAGATCATGCCGGGCTCGAGCAGGATGGAGCAGGTGGAGGCTATGGCCCAGGAGCTCGCGGGCGTCCTTCCGGCGCACCCCGACATTCCCGACGCCGACCACCTACGCGCGATGTGCGGGGCGCTCCGCCCCGTGGGCGATGGGGTACAGGCGCGGGCGCATCAGCGGGCGGCCGAGCTGGAGGCCGAGACGGAGCGGTGGTCGCTCCTGTCCGCGCTTCCCGAGGTGCGGGTGCCGGGGGCGGGCTTCGAGGCGGGGGCCACCGCCCAAGAGCTGGACGCTGCGGTGCGGGAGCTGGCCCGGCTGCGGGCTCAGTGGGACGACCTCCTCGGCTATTGCGGCCTCGCGGTGAAGAAGAGCCGGATGTACCAGCTCCTCGGCTTCTCCAGCTTCCGCCAGTACTGCGAGGAGCGGCTGGGGCTCTCCGCCCGCTCCGTCGAGCAGCGCGCCGCGCTGGAGGAGCGGCGCTGGCGCTCCCCCGCGCTCACCGAAGCGAAGCGGCAGGGATTGCCCTTCGAGAAGCTGCGGCTCCTGGCGCGCCTCCCGGACGAGGAGCTCGGGTCGTGGACGCCCCGAGCCCACGCCCTCACCTGTGTCGAGCTCCGGCGCGC
>JBBQEB010000257.1:0-3643 GCA_038320275.1 Myxococcales bacterium
CGCCTTGACCGGGTGCGCTCGGCAGCCTCCGACAACGCGCGGTCGAGATCAGCCTGCGAGCGCGCCTGCACCACGGGTTCGCCCTCCAGCTTGCCCCCGACCGCACCCGTAGTGGTGAGGAGGACGCCCGCGGCCACCACCATCGCCAGCGCGGACAGCGCCAGCGCCACCGCCCCTCGGGCGCGCGCGGGCGGGCCGCGCCGGAAGGCTCGCCAGGCGAGCACGGCGGAGACCGCGCCCACCACCAGGCCGAAGGGAGCTCCCACCGGGTTCCAGCAGGAGAGAAGCGCGGCGGCCCCGAAGATGAGCGGCGCCCAGCCGCCCGGGCGCGCCGCTCCGCCCTCCGGGGGCGGTACGGCCGCAGATGCGGGCTCGCGAGCCATTCCCATTTACACCCGCAGCTCGGCCGCGACCGCCGGGTCGGTGCAGAGCCGCTCCAGGATGCGGGCGTGGGCGGCGTCGACCTCGGCGTCGGTGAGCGTGCGCTCCGCGGAGCGGTACCGCAGCGCCAGCGCGAGGTTCTTGCGGCCTTGTGGGATGGGTGCGCCCGCATAGACGTCGAAGAGGGTGGCGTCCTCGACCAGAGGCTCCGCTCGCACCAGCGCCAGGACCGACGCGGCGGGGACGCCCTCCGGAACCACCACCGCGAGGTCGCGCAGCACGGCGGGGAAGCGCGGCACCTCGGCGTACCGGGGGACGAGCCTCGCCGCGCGGAGGAGCGCCTCCAGGTCGAGCGCGAATGCGAGCACACCCCGCGGGAGCTCGAAGGCGGCTGCCACCCGGGGGTGCAGCTCTCCCATCTCGCCGAGGGGAGCGCCGTCGCGATCGTCGATCCGGGCTGCAAAGCGAGGATGGGCCCAGGTGGGCGCCGCGGGGATCCAGCGCTCGCCCTCGATGCCGAGCGCGGAGAGCGCCCGACCCACCGCCTCCTTCCCGTCATAGAGGTCGAGCCGATCGCCCGGAGTGGCCCAGCCCACCGGGCTGCGGCGGCCCAGGAGCACGCCCGCCACCTGGGTGCGCTCCACCGCCGGCAGCTCGGCGCCCTCGAGCGCCGGCGCGTAGCTGCGGGCGATCTCGTAGAGCCGCACGTCCTCGCTCCGCCGGCGCAGGTTCCCGCCCGTGAGTCGCAGCAGCGAGGGGAGGACGCTCGTGCGCATCGCAGAGAGCTCCGCGCTGATGGGGTTCCGGAGGAGGAGCGGGCGGACCGCCGGGTCGAACGCCGCCAGGTCGGCGGGGGCGACGAAGCTGAAGCTCACCGCCTCGCACAGGCCTGAACTTTCGAGGGCCTCGCGCAGCCGGCGGACCACCTCCAGCTCGGGGGGCGCGGCGGGGGTACCGACCACCAGCCGCGGGAGCGTCTCGGGGATCGCGTCGAAGCCCTTCGAGCGGACGATCTCCTCGACCAGGTCCTCCTCGCGGGTGACGTCCTGCCTGAAGCTCGGGACCCGAAACGAGGCGCCCTCCTCCGTGGCGTCCCTTTCGGCGAAGCCCAGGCTCCCGAGGATACGCTGCGTCTCCTCGCGCCGCACCGCGAGCCCGAGCAAGCGCGACGGGCGCGACCAGCGCAGCCGGACCTGCACCGGCTTCCAGGGGATGGCGACCGCGTCCACCGCGCCCGCCCGGACAATGCCGCCCGCGAGCTCGGCCACGAGCTGCGCGCAGCGCTCCGCTGCCGGCAGGACCATCTCCGGGTCTGCCCCGCGCTCGAAGCGGTACGACGCCTCCGTCTTCAGCCCGTGGCGCCTGGCCGTGCGGCGGATCCCTGCCGGCGCGAACCAGGCGGACTCCACCAGCACGCGGGTCGTCCCGGGCGAGATCTCGGAGTCGCCGCCCCCCATGACGCCTGCGAGCGCGCTGGCGCGCTCCCGGTCGGCGATGACGAGATCCCCCGGGTCGAGAGCGCGCTCTTCCCGGTCGAGCGTGGTCATGCGCTCACCCGGCCGTGCGAGGCGCACCACGATCTCGCGCCCGGCGACCCGGTCGAGGTCGAACGCGTGCAGCGGGTGCCCCAGCTCGAGCAACACGAAGTTCGTCGCGTCGACGACGTTCGAGATGGAGCGGATGCCGCAGCGCTCCAGCCGGCGTGCGAGCCAGCCCGGCGACGGCCCGATGCGCACCCCTTCCACCACCCTCGCTGCGTAGCGATGGCACGCCTGGGGTGCCTCGATGCGCACCCGCACCGCGTCGCCCGCAGGGGAGCCACCCTCGACGAGGGGTCGGGCGGGAAGGTGCGCCTCCCGTCCGAGGGCGGCGCCGATCTCGCGGGCGATCCCGAGGTGCGACAGCGCATCAGGACGGTTGGGGGTGACGTTCACCTCCAGGATCGCGTCGTCCAGCCCGAGGGCGCGCGCGATGGGGGTGCCCGGCGCGACGTCGCGCGGGAGCAGGAGCAGGCCGCTCGCGTCGTCGTCGAGGCCGAGCTCCTTGGCGGAGCAGAGCATTCCGGAGGAGACGATCCCTCGGAGCTTGGCCCTCTCGATGCGCTGGCCGTTCGGGAGCGTCGTCCCGACCGTGGCGAGCGGGACCACGTCTCCCACCGCGTAATTCTTCGCGCCGCACACGATCTGCAGCGGCTCGCCCGACCCAGCGTCGACGCGCGCGACCGACAGCTTCGCGGCGTCCGGGTGCTCGACGGAGGAGAGGATGCGTGCCGCGACGACGCCTTCCAGCCCCTGGCCGCCCCGCTCGATACCCTCCACCTCCAGCCCCACCGCGGTGAGCTGGCGGGCCACCTCCTCGACGGGCGGGAGGTCGAGGTATTCGGAGAGCCACTGATACGAGATGCGCATGGCGTTGGGTTTTTTAGAACTGCTCGAGGAAGCGGAGGTCGTTCTCGAAGTACAGGCGCAGGTCGCCGATGCCGTAGCGCAGCATGGACATGCGCTCCACCCCGAAGCCGAAGGCGAACCCGGTGTACCGCTCCGGGTCGAACCCGACGTTCTCGAAGAGCTTCGGGTGCACCATCCCGGCGCCCAGCACCTCCAGCCAGCCGGTCGCCTTGCACGTCCTGCAGGTCTTGAAACCGGGGGACTGAGGTCCCCCCGGGCCCGCCGCTCGCTCCTGGGCAGGATCATCGCCCTGCCCTTTCGCACGCCCGTTCGGAACCCGACCGGTCCCGCCGCAGATGGTGCAGGAGACATCCACCTCCGCGCCGGGCTCGACGAAGGGAAAGTAGCTGGGGCGAAAGCGCGTGCGCGTCCGCGGCCCGAAGTAGGCCCGCGCGAACGCCGCCAGCGTTCCTTTCAGATCCGCGAAGGTCACGCCCTCGTCGACGCAGAGCCCTTCGACCTGGTGGAACATGGGCGAGTGGGTCTGGTCGTCGTCGGAGCGATACACGCGCCCCGGGCAGATGATGCGAATGGGCGGCTTTCCCGCCGCCAGCATGGCCCGGATCTGCACCGGCGAGGTGTGCGTGCGAAGGAGGACCGAGCCGCGCGCGGGGGCGGACGGCGGTGCCGCAGCGGAGTCGGGCTCCCCCACGTAAAAGGTGTCTTGCATGTCCCGCGCTGGGTGGTCCGGCGGGATGTTGAGCGCCTCGAAGTTGAACCAGTCGCGCTCGATCTCCGGCCCGGTGGCCACCTCGTACCCGAGCCGCGCGAAGATGCCGGCGATCTCCTCGGTGGCCCGGGTGATGGGGTGGCGG
>JBBQEB010000258.1:0-3628 GCA_038320275.1 Myxococcales bacterium
GCCGGTGCGCAGCGCGAGCAGGGCCGCCTTTCGCCCGAAGCGCGGCTCGCCGCGGAGCCCGCGCCAGGCGAGGGCCACCGACGCCGCTGCCGAGAGGACGAGCAGCGCCAGCGCCCAGCGGGGCCAGGGCGAGAGGACGGCGAGCCGCCAGGTGTCGTAGGCGCCGGCCCCCACGTTTCAGCTTCGCCGGCGCAGGATGAAGGGGAGGTGCACCGCGTCGTCCTTGTAGTCGGTGCAGAGCGCGTACATGGCGAGGTTCACGCCCAGGCGAAACGCCAGCTCGCGCTGCGCCTCGCCGCCGGGCGTGCACGCGTACTCCCAGTCGCCGAACGGTCCGCGCGCCCAGGCGCCGCCGAGGTCGTTCTGCGCGTACACCACGGCGGCTCGGCCGTCGAGGAACTGCGCGTCGAGGGACGGTTTCACCGCGAGCCGTCCCGCCGGGTGATCGAGCAGGTAGAAGGTCTTGTAGAGCACGTGCTCCCGCGGCAGCCGCGCCAGCGGCGACGACGGGAGGAGCCGCGCCAGCTCGCGCCGCACCGCCGCGTCGAAGCCGTTCCCGTCCGACCCGTCCGCGGCGTCCACCAGCAGGAAGCCGCCGTACTGGAGGTGGCGTCGCAGCGCGGCCAGCTCGGCGTCCTTGAACGGCGGCAGGGCACCGTCGCCTGCCAGGTAGAGCATGGGGAAGCGATGGAGGCCGGGGGCGCCCAGCCGGACCGGCACCGCGTCGGCCCCGGTCTCGATGCTGGTGCGCCGAGCGACCTCCCACTGCAGGCGCCGGAGGGAGGAGGGCCTCGGGTTCCAGCGCCCGCCGTGCTCGACGTGCCCCACCACCAGCTTGGAGGTGTCGGGCAGGGAGAGCTGCCCGCGCGAAGCGGAGGGCAGCGCGAGCGACGCCGCGCCCAGGGCGAGGGCCTCGAGGAAGGTGCGGCGGCGCATCGGCCTCTGTTGTAACGCGGGAAGACCGCGGCCTCGTCCCGCCCGCCGCCGTCCGCGGCTGGAGCGAACCTCGCCGTGGGCGGGCCGGGCTGCTACATTCCGCCGCCATGGCGCGCGGAGCTCCACGATGACTGGCGTGCTGGCGCTTCTGCAGGCCTGGCTCCGGACGGCCGAGTCGCTCGTCGCGCGCGCCCCCGAGCTGTCGGCCTGGGCGGGCGCAGGCTCCTGGCCCGCGGCGGCGGGCGCCGTGCTGGCGGGCTTGTTACTTCTCGTCGCCGGCATCCGGGTGCCGCGCCTCATCGCCTTCCTCGGAGGTGCGGCGGTGGGCTGGCTCCTGGGAGCCTCCCTCGCGCCCGCCCTCCACGGCGTCGCAGGTGCGACGGCGGTCTCGGGGGCGGCCGCGCTCATCGTCGCGCTCGGCGCGCTGGCCGGCCCGCCGCTCTACCCGGCCATCCTGGGCGCGCTGCCGGGCGCCCTCCTCGGCGGCCAGCTCACGCTCATGGGGCAGCCCGCCTTCGGCGCAGCGGCGGGCGCGCTGGCGCTCGGCCTCGCCGGATATCTCCTGCGCCGCCTCGTCCTCGCGGCCACCGCGTCCGCCGTGGGAACCATCCTCGTCTGCGGCGCGCTGCTCGCCCTGTCGCCGCGGCTCCCGCAGCTCGGGGTGCTGGCGCATCGGCCGCTCGCGCTGCTCGCCGTGGCCGGGGTGCTGTTCGTCGCCGGCACCGCCTTCCAGGCCGGCACCACGCCGCGGGCAGCGGCGCCGCCGGACTCGCGCGATCTCGGGCGGCTCTAGATCCAACCGGCCGGCGTGATGCGGCAGGGGGGCGGAGGTGTCCCTCAGAGCGCCCGGATGCGGAGGTTGTCGAAGAAGAGGTCGGCCTCCCAGCCCGAGAAGCCGAAGCGGTCGTGGCCGGCTCCTTCCAGCGGCCGTGGGTCGTCGAGCTCCAGCAGGATCGCGCCGTCGACGGACCAGCGCAGGAGGGTCCCGCGCCGCTCCACGCGCATATGATACGTCCGGCGCGGCTCCACCTTGCGGTCGCGCCGCTCCTTGCGGTCGGCGCCGTGCTCGTCGAGCCGGGCGATGGCGGAGATCTCGTTCCCCCACCCGCCGAAGATGCAGACGTAGCCGGACGCATGCGAGCGCCCGTCGCCAAAGATCTCGAACTTGATGTCGCCCGGCCGGCCGCCGCTGCCGGTCTCGCTGCGCGCGTCGAACTCGACCACCACGTCGCGCGGCAGCCGCATCTTCAGCCAGAGCGGATTGTTCTTGGCCTCGGGCGACCACAGCTCGCCCTTCGCGATGCGCCAGTGCATGCCGGTGGTGAACCAGTTTGGCCCCAGCGCGGCGCGCTCGAACCGATCTTCGTAGTTCGGGCCCGCCACCGTCACCGGCGCCGCCCCGCGGAAGAGACCGTGGAGGAGCGCGGCGTTCGCGAGGAGGACGCAGGCGCCGAGCGCGAGCCAGCCGCGCCAGGAGACCGGGCGTTCGGGATCGGTGCGCGCCGCCTCGCCAGGAGCGCTCGGCGGAGGTCGGGGCTCGGTGGCGGCGCTCATCCAGGGGGCGTCATGAGCTCGAAATCGGGCAGCTCGTCCCGGAGCTCGTCGCGGAGCCTCTTCACCAGCTTGGCCTCGATCTGCCGGGCCCGTTCGCGGGTGAGCTTGAAGCGGTCGCCGATCTCCTGGAGCGTGAGCGGCTCCACGCCTTCGGGCGGCAGGAGCCGGTGCTCGAAGACGAAGCGCTCCCGCGGGTCGGTGAGCGAGGCGCCGAAGCGCTCCAGCTTCTCGCGGAAGACGCGCTTGAGCTGCTCCCCGGCGAGCTCTTCCTCCGCGCCGGACGCGGAGTGGTCGGCGAACCGGTCGATGCGGCTTTGCCGGCCTGCGTCGTCGCCTCCGGGCAGCGGGGCGTCGAGCGAGAGGTCTTCGCTGCCCATGCGCGCCGCCATCTCCTCCACCTCGCGCTCCTCCACCGCGAGATTCTTCGCCAGCAGCCGGGGCGTGGGATCGATGCCGCGCGCGAGCAGCTTCTCGCGCTCCTTGGAGAGGTTGAAGAACAGCTTTCGCTGGGCCTGGGTGGTCCCGAGCTTCACCACCCGCCAGTTGTCCATCACGAAGCGGATGATGTACGCGCGGATCCACCAGGCCGCGTAGGACGAAAGCTTCACGCCCTTCCACGGATCGTACTTCTTCACCGCCTGCATGAGGCCCATGTTCCCCTCCTGGACGAGGTCGAGGAGGTGGAACGCGCTGCGGCGGTACTCGTGGGAGATCTTCACCACCAGGCGCAGGTTGGAGGCCACCAGCCGGTAGGCGGCCTCCACGTCGCCGGTCTCGCGGTACTTCACCGCAAGGTCGTGCTCCTCCTCGCGCGAGAGCAGCGGGTGGCGCGCCATCTCCGCCATGTAGGCCCGCAGCGGGTCGGAGCGAGCGAGCCCTGCGTCCTTCGCGGCCGAGGTGCGGGAGGGCAGGGCCTTGCGCGGCGCTGGCTCCGCGGGCGCGGCGGGATCCGGCGGGGGCGTGGGCATCGAAGGGGTCCCTGGGCAGGCCGCCGACGCGCGGCGCCCCTGCGCGCGCTGTGATATAAGGCTGGCGCCTTGCATGCAAGGCATGTCTGGCGCATGGCGTGTTCGCGGGATGGCGCGGCTCCCGGTCCTCCGACGGACCGGGGCCCACGCTTTCGAGCGAGCCGCCATGC
>JBBQEB010000259.1:0-3570 GCA_038320275.1 Myxococcales bacterium
CTTGCACTCGCTGTGCGTGTGCCAGGTGGCAGGACGCGTGGTAGGCGACCCGCGCCGGGAGGGGATGTCGTACGGCCCGCGGCGGCAGGGACGCCAGAAGCTCGTTGGCGTCCTTCACCTTGGCCGCGAAGGCGCGGGCGCGCTCCGCCCAGACCGGATCCCCGGCCAACAGGCGGCCGTATTCCTTGAGGTTCGATCCGCAGCCGGCGGCGTTCACGACGACGACGTCCACCTGGGCGGACTCGAACCGTGCGATGAGCGCGCGCGCCATCCGGCGTGCCTCTGCGTCGCGCCCGACGTGCACCGACAGGGACCCGCAGCAGCCCTGGCCTTGCGGGACCTCCACCTCGCACCCCTCGGCGGCGAGCACCCGCACGGTGGAGGCGTTCACCTCCGGGAAGAATACGGCCTGCACGCAGCCGGTGACGAGCCCCACCCGCAGGCGGCGCTCCCCGGCTGCCGGGAGCCGCGCCGGCAGCTTCGCCCGGAGGTGTCGAAGGCCCACCGGCGGCGCGAGCGCGTCCATCTGAGCCAGCCGCCGCGAGACGAGACTCAACGCGCCCGTCTTGCGCATCAGCCACTGGAGCCCGCTGACACGGAGAAGGAACAGGGCATAGGCGGCCGCGCGCAGCCGGCGCGGATGGGGGAAGAGCGCAAAGACGAGCGCCCGGTGCAGCCGCTCGACGAGGGGCCGCCGCACGGTCCGCTCGATGCGCGCGCGCACGTCCTCGATGAGCACGTCGTAGTGGACGCCGGACGGACAGGCCGTCATGCACGCCATGCAGCCGAGGCAGCGGTCGAAGTGCTTCACCACGTCGCCGTCGAGCGGGAGCCGCCCGTCGCGTACCGCGCGGAAGAGGTCGATGCGGCCCCGCGGCGAGTCCATCTCCTCGCCCCAGGAAACGTAGGTGGGGCAGTGCGGGAGGCAGAAGCCGCAGTGCACGCAGTCGTCGGCGGGGTCGCGGCCCAGGGCGGGCGGCTTCGGACGGGCGACCGCGGTGGCGCCCGTGGTGGGGGTGGGCGTGGCAGCCGAGGGCGAGGCCACCACCGAGCTGGGGGCCTCTTCACCGGCGGAGATGGATGGCATCAAAGTCCTCCCACGAAGCGCCCCGGTGCGAGCCGGTGCTCGGGGTCGAGCGCGTCCTTCACCCGGCGCATGAGCGCGAGCGAGGCCGGCGCGAGGCCCCAGGGGTCGCAGACCGCGCGCAGGGTGAAGGGCCCGGCCAGGAGCACCGCCGAGCCGCCGATCGCTGTCAGGACCACCCGCAGCGCGCCCACCTCGGCACCGACAGCCTGCGCGTCCGCGTCGGCAAGCCCACCGCCGAGGAAGGCGAAGCCCAGTGTGGGGTACAGGACCGCCCGCGCCCCGGCCAGGCGGTCCACCACCGGGCGCATCGCCTCGGCGACGGCGGGGAGCGCAGCGGGAGGGGCCGAGATCCGCAGGCGCACCGCACCGTCCGTCCGGGCGCGGTCGTGCTCTTCCCAGAAGCGGCTCGCCGGCGCCGGCGGGAGCGCCGACGCCGGGCGCCCCAGCCCGTGCGCGAGCTCGAGGGCGCCCTCGCGCCCCTCGGCCACGCCCGGCCCGAAGCCCTCGAACCGGAGCCCGAGCCGGAAGGCGCCGTCCTCGATCAGCGCGGCGACGGAGGTGGGCTCGAGCTGTGCGGCGCGGAGCGCGAGCGCGGCCTGGCGGAGCCCAGGTGCGTCGAGCCCGTCGATGCAGACGGTCTCCTCCACCTCGGGGAGCGGATGAAGCCGCACGGTCACGGTGGCGACGAAGGCCAACGTGCCCAGCGACCCGACCAGGAGGCGCGGCACGTCGAAGCCGGCCACGTTCTTCACGACCTTGCCGCCCCCTTTCGCGACCACCCCGTCGGCCCGCACGAAGGTCATTCCCACCACCAGGTCGCGAGCTGCTCCGTAGCGGTGCCGCCGCGAGCCGAACGCGTTCGCGGCCACGACACCCCCCAGCGTGGCGCGCCCGGGGTGCGGCGGGTCGAGCGCCAGGCGCTGCCCGTGCCGCGCGAGCTCCTCCTGCAGGGTGGCCACCGTCACTCCCGCCTCGACGGTGGCGATCTGGTCGGAGGGCAGGTGCTCCACCACGCGGTGCAGCGCCCGCGTGCGCAGGAGCACGTCCAGTCGGGACGGGGGCGGTCCCAGCTCGAGGTCGGTGCCGCCTCCGGCGAAGGCCACCGCCAGCCGATCACCAGCGCAGCCGCGCAGGATCTCGGCCGCCTCGTCCACCGTGGAGGGCTCGGCGACCCAGCGCGGAGCGACGCCGAGGATGGCGTCCTCCTCCTCCGCCGCGCGCGCCCCGTTCACCATCGCTCGGCCTGTCCGGAGAGCTCGATGGGATGCGGAACGTAGGGTCCCGGGCGCTCGCCGCACAGGCGGGGTGTGGGGAACACCTTGCCCGGGTTGAAGCGTGCCGAAGGGTCGAAGGCAGCGCGCACCCGCGCCATGGTCTCGAGATCGTCGTCGGTGAACATGTCAGCCATGGCGCAGGCCTTCTCCGCGCCGACGCCGTGCTCGCCGGTGATCGAGCCGCCGTACCGGACGCAGAGCCGGAGGATGTCACGGCCGAGCGCCGCCGCCCGCTCCTCCTCGCCGGGCTTGCGGGCGTCGTAGAGCACGAGCGGGTGGAGGTTGCCGTCCCCGGCATGGAAGACGTTCGCCACCCGCAGGCCAGCCTCGGCCGCCATCGCCGTGATGTCGCGCAGCACGCGCGCGATCTCCGAGCGGGGGATGACCCCGTCCTCCACGAGGTAGTTGGGGCTGATGCGGCCCACCGCGGCGAAGGCGCACTTGCGCCCCTTCCACATGAGCTGCCGCTCCGCCTCGTCGCGTGGGATGCGGATCTCGAGCGCGCCGGCCGCGCGCGCGATCTCCACCGCGCGGCTGGAGACGTGCTCCACCTCGGCCCGGGGGCCGTCCGCATCCATGAGCAGCGCGGCGCCGACGTCGGGCCAGTCGAGGCCGGTGGCGGCGACGGCGGCCTCGATGGCCAGCCGATCCATCATCTCGATCGCGGCGGGGAGGATGCCCGCGGCGATGATGCCCGAGACCGCGTCGCCGGCCTCATCGGTGGAGGGGAAGGTGGCGAAGAAGGTGCGGGTGGCCTCGGGCTTGCGCAGCAGGCGAAGCGTCACCTCGGTCACGATGCCCAGCATGCCCTCGCTGCCCACCAGCACGGCCAGGAGGTCGTAGCCGGGCGCGTCCGGGGCGAGGCCGCCGAGGTCCACCACCTCGCCGCCGTCGAGCACCACCCGGGCGGCGAGGACGTGGTTGGTGGTGAAGCCGTACTTGAGGCAGTGCGCGCCGCCGGAGTTCTCGGCCACGTTGCCGCCGATGCTGCAGACGGTTTGCGAAGAGGGATCCGGCGCGTAGTAGAAGCCGGCGCTCGCCGCCGCCCTGGAGACGTCGAGGTTGATGACCCCCGGCTGCACGCGGGCGATCCCGTTCTCGAGATCGAGCTCCAGGATGCGCGTCATGCGCGCGAGCCCCACCACCACGCACCCGGGAACCGGCCGCGCACCTGCAGCAGGTTGTGCAGCGTCAGGCCGTACTTCAGGC
>JBBQEB010000260.1:0-3567 GCA_038320275.1 Myxococcales bacterium
GTGTGCCGGGGCGGTGAGACAGCGTTGCCGGTGGTGGTGGAATATCGTGACGTACAACACGATCTCGATGCGCTCGACGAAGCCGGAGCGGCGACCGCGAGCGCGTCCAGCGCCGACTCCGGGAACAGCTTCTCCATCGCGGGCTCCTCTCTGACGGTGCCGCACTGCCGCGTGCACCGCCGGAAGAGCCATCGCACAAGGCCGCCGGCGTTTGGATCGACTCCGGATGGTGGGACCGGAATGGCCAGCTTCGCCGCGGGGATGGGGTCTCAGCTCACATGCGTGGCTCCGAGAAAGGCGCCTGCCGAAATGGGCAGCGCGCCGGCTGCGCAGTGCGCGAAGCCGGCCAGTGCCGTCGCCGCACGAGCCGCAACCTCGCGGAGGCGCGTGCCCGCGATCGATGCGCGCACCAGGGCGAAGAGCTTGGCCTCGCGCACGGCCCGCGCCCAGCGGCGCAGGCTCGCCCAGCCCAGGGCTGCGGCGGGGCCGACGATGCGCCACGGGCTCACCCGTGTCCTGACCTCGCCCGGTGCGAGCCCCTCGGCGCCCCACAGCGCGAGCGCCAGGGCGATGGCGCTCGCCGAATAGAGCCGGCGCCGCAGGATGCCACGCGGCACCACCAGCAGCACGGCGCCGCAGCCCAGGCAGTGGTAGCGGCGGCACACCACCTCGCCCACCTCCGGCGGCGCGGTCGCGTCCACTGGGCCCCACTGGTCCCGGGTCCGCAGACCATGCCCGTGCAGGACGACGCGGCCGTCCGCCAGGCGGCTCACCGCCCCACAGCACGGGCAGCTCGATGGGCGCACCTCCCCCGCCGAGGGCAGCCGCGCCCTCCAGGACTTGACGTCCAGCTCCGCGTAGACGATTCGAGTACTGCCCTGGCCTCCTCCCACAGATCAGGTCGGGGCACGACGGGGTGCGTGCTCTAACACGCCCCCGTCACCTGCTTCTGGGGGCCGGCTCCATGCCAGTGCCCCGCTCCGCGCACCGGCATACCAGCTTGCTGCAGGGCGGTCCGCTTTCTCGCCAACCTGCCCGCCTCACCTCGCCGCAGCCGGTCAGCCAGGGGGGCGCTTTTCGCCGCCGCGGTGGGGTCGATCTACACCGCCACTTGCAGCCTGCGGCATTGGGCGCATCGGCTCGGCCGTGGGCTACAGCAGGGCCGACCGACGGTTCGCGTGGCCCGTGTCGTGCGCGTGTCGGAGCTCGAGGCGTCATCGCACGATGAGCGGTCGCTGACTGGCGCCGCCGTTGAACTCGTCGTCGAGACCGGCGCGGCGCGGATCGCGGTGCGACCGGGGTTTGACCGGGCGACGCTTGCAGCGGTGCTCGAGGTTCTCGCCGCCACGGCGAGGCGCGCGCCATGATCCCCCACGGCGTGGAGATCTTCGTCGGGCTCGACCCGATCGATCTGCGGTGGAGCTTTGATCGGCTGGCGGGCGTCGTGATCGAACGCATCGGCCGCGAGGCGCGCTGTGGCGCGCTCTTTGTCTTCTTCGGCAAGAGGCGCGACGCGATCAAGGTGTTCTTCTACGACGGCAGCGGCATGTGCGTGTTCTACAAGCGGCTCGATCGCGGCACGTTCCGTCTGCCCGAGGCGACGGACGGCACGATGAGCGTGGCCATCGACGAGCGCGTCCTGGACGACCTCCTCGACGGCATCGACGTCGAGGCGAAGGCGCAGCGGCCCGCCCCCGAGCGGATTCATTGACAAACACATTGACAGATCGCGCCACGCTGGTACAAATGCTGTCGCAATGCTCGCGAACACGGTGGAGGCCCGCATCACGGAACTCGAGGCGGCGCTCGGCACCGAGCGGGCGGCTCTCGCAGTGGAGCGGGATCGCGTGGCGATGCTCACCGAGGAGCGCGACCTCCTTCGCGCCTCGCACGAGCGGCTGCGCCTCGAGCTGGAGCTCTTGCGCCGGCGGATTTTCGTGGCCAAGGCCGAGCGCGTGGACACGGCGCAGCTCGAGATGGAGTTCGCGGCGGTCCTGGCCGCGCTCGACCAGGTCGGCGGGCAGCTCCCGCCCGCGCTCGCGCCCGAGGCGGGCGACCCACCTGCAAGCGAGAAGCGAAAGCCCAAGGGCCGGCGCGACCTGCGCAAGCTCCCGCTCGAGGAGGAGCGCGTCGAAGTCCCCGACGTGATCTTCGAGAAGCTCGTGGCCGAGGGCAAGGCCAAGCGCATCGGCTTCGAGCTGAGCTGCAAGATCGCCTGGAAGCGGGGAGGTGCGCGTCGCCTGGTCGTCGCGCGGGTGAAATACCTCGCCATCGATGCACAGGGCGAGTCGATGGTCGAGACCGCGCCCATGCCGCCCGAGTGCTTCAAGCGCTCGCTCGCGGCGCCGTCCATGCTCGCCCACGTCATCTCGGACAAGTTCTGCGACGGCCTGCCCCTCAACCGCATCGAGGACCGCCTCGCGCGCGACGGCGTCCCGACCGACCGCGGCACGATGTGCCGGTGGATCGAGGACGCGGGGGCGACTGCGGGGGCCACGGTGATCGCGGCCGCCCGTGCCGAGGCGTGGCGAACCGCCTTCTGCATCGCCACCGACGCGACCGGCATCGCCGTGTGGCCCGGCGCCCGGCAGGACGGCAAGCGCCAGGCGTGCCGCCGCGGCCACTTCTTCGTGCAGATCGCCGACCGCGACCACGTCTTCTTCGAGTTCAAGCCGAAGGAGACGAGCGCGACGCTCCTCGAGATGTTCAAGGGCTACTCGGGGTACATCCAGGCCGACGCCAAGAGCGTCTACGACGTGCTGTTCCGCGAGCCCAAGACCCTGCCCGACGAAGGAGAAAGAGAAAAGAGGATTGAAGTCGGCTGCTGGAGCCATTGCCGTAGAGGCTTTTGGGAAGCAACCTGCACCAAGAGCGAGGTCGCGCGCGAAGGCCTGGCGCGCATCGGTCGCATCTTCGCGCTCGAGGGCGCGTGGCGTACCGATCCACCCGAGGTCATCCTGCGCCTGCGCCGCCAGCACCTGCGCCCGCACCTCGAGGCGTTCTTCCTCTGGGCGGAGGCCGAGTACGAGCGGGTCCGCGATCAGCGCGGGCTCGTCCGCTCGGCGCTCGGCTACGCCGTTCGCCAGAAGGACGCGCTGATGCGCGTCCTCGACGACGGCCGCCTCGTGCTCGAGAACAACAGGTCCGAGCGCCAGCTGAGAAGGATCGCCGTGGGACGCAAGGGGTGGCTCTTCGTCGGCAGCGACGAGCACGGCGAGGCCGCCGGCCACATCTTCTCGCTCATCGCCTCGGCGCGTCTGCACCACCTCGATCCCGAGGGCTACCTGCGCGACCTCTTCCGCGTGCTGGCCCACTGGCCCAAGGACCGCCACCTCGAGCTCGCCCCCAAGTACTGGGCCCGGACCCGCGCACGCCTCGACGCCGGCGAGCTGGCCGCCGAGATCGGCGCGCTCACCGTGCCGCCGCCCCTCCCGATGCCCTCGGGAGAGCAGGAAGCGGCGGACTGACCGGTCCGAGGACGTCGAGGCTCGCGAGCAGATGGAATCCACGCGCCCAATGTGCGCCGCTCACCGGGCGCGCGCCAGACGGGGTCCGTGCAGCGGATAC
>JBBQEB010000261.1:0-3532 GCA_038320275.1 Myxococcales bacterium
CCCTCCCGATGCCCTCGGGAGAGCAGGAAGCGGCGGACTGACCGGTCCGAGGACGTCGAGGCTCGCGAGCAGATGGAATCCACGCGCCCAATGTGCGCCGCTCACCGGGCGCGCGCCAGACGGGGTCCGTGCAGCGGATACTGATCTCCCGGGCGAGCTCGAGGTGCTGGAGCTGATCCTCGCCGACCGTGACCCGGTTGGCCTTGTACGCCAGGATGTCCGCGGCCATCAGCACCGGGTAGGTGAAGAGTCCGGCACTGACGAGGCCCTGCCTCGCGCCCTTCTCCTTGAACTGGGTCATCCGGGTGAGCTCGCCGAAGGAGGCGACGGAGGGGAGGATCCAGGCGAGCTCCGTGTGCTCCGCGAGCTGCGACTGCAGAAAGAGCGTGCTCTGGCTGGGGTCGATCCCGCACCCGAGGAGGTCGAGAACCAGCTCGAGCGTGTCGGCTCTCAGGTCAGCCGGTTCGCGCTCGACGGTGATCGCGTGGTAGTCCGCGACGCAGAAGAAGAGCTCGTGCCGCAGCTCGGTCCGCTGCAGCTCGACCCATCCCCTGATCGCGCCCAGGTGGTTTCCCAGGGTGAGCTTCCCGGTTGGCTGGATGGCCGAGAAGATCCTCGTCCTGTTCAGGTTCCTCGCGTCGTCGCGGCTCCTCGAAGGTGCGTCACGAGGCCTCGGGGATGCGAGCGTGCTCGCGGCCCGGGCTGTCCGGCAGATACGGATCGCGGAGGGGTACGGGCGCGGCCTGGCGCAGTGCGCGCATGAAGCTCGCGCCGAAGAGGCCGAAGGTGGCGAGCAGGGCGCCGAGCTCCCATATCCCGAAGAAAGGCCCCCCGGCAATCGACGGTGGCGCTATCATCATGTGGATGTCCACGACCCGCCCCACCAGGATGGCGATGGAGGCGATGAGCAGGGTCCGAGGGCTGCGCTTGCTCGACGACGGGAGCAGGATCAGGAAAGGGACGACCCAGTTTGCGGCCAGGTTCGCCAGAAAGAGAGGCCACCAGCCACCGTGCAGACGGCGGGCGAAATACACCGTCTCCTCCGGCAGGTTGGCGTACCAGATGAGCATGAACTGGGAAAACCAGATGTACGCCCAGAAGGTGGTGAACGCCACCATCAGCGAGCCCAGATCATGGAGCTGGTCGGCCGAGACTCTTCGCGGCAGCGAGCCCCTCCCCCGCAGCCACACCACGAGGATGGTGATCGCGGCGAGGCTGCTCGAGACCAGGCCTGCAAAGGCGTAGACGCCGAACATCGTGCTGTACCAATCCGGCTCCAGCGACATGATCCAGTCATAGCTCGCGAGCCAGAAGGTCACCGCGAAGACGACGATGAATGCGGCAGAGAGGGCGACGTTTCTCCTCGTCAGCGCCATCGAACCGCTCGAGTCCTGCCGCCGCGAGCAGCGCACGATGAGGGTGGAGAACGCGAGCCACGTGAGGAGGTACAGCGCGGACCTGGCGAGAAAAGCCGGCTGGGACAGCCACGCGGCCTTGAAGCCCATGTAGCCTGCGCCCGCATGCAGGTGGCCTCCGTACCAGGAGTAGAGGGAGGGCCTGGCGAGCAGCACGGCGGCGAGCCCCACGGCGCCCACCGGCAAAGCGAACGTCATCGCCTCGGGCACGCGCCTGAAGACGATGCTCCAGCGCGCGCCGCAGACGTACTGCAGCGCGACGAAGAACGTGCCGCCTATCCCGAGGCACACCAGTCCGTAGCTGGCCATCAGAACGTTGCTCCACGCGCGCTGTGGGGCGAGGAACGTTCCGAGCAGCAGGATGGCGATGCCCGCCACTGCCAGGTACTCGAGCGCCGGCACCCTCCTGGCCGGCAACGGGACGATCCGGCCGGCGCTCACGGTGAGCCTCCGCCCCCCGGCCCGGCCGGCTGCTGCTGCAACGCGCGCACGTGCGCTACCACGTTCCAGCGATCTTCGCGCGAGAGCTGCGCCGCGTACGAGGGCATGTTGACCTGGCCATACGTGAGGACGTGGAACAGCTGGCCGTCCTTCATCTCCACCGCCCGCTCGGCGGACAGCGCGGGTGGACCCGGGAACCCCCTGCGCACCACCGCGCCGTCGCCCTGCCCCGACGCGCCGTGGCATGGCTGGCAGAAGCTGACGAAGACGGCCGCTCCGCGCTTCAGGGTGGCCGCGCCCGGTGGCCCGTGTGCCTGAAGCTCCTCGCCCGCGCGGAGCGCGCCGGCTGGCGTGGCGGCGTAGTGGAGCGGCAGGGCTCCGGTCACGATCGTGCCAACGACCGGTGCCTGCAAGGTCTTCCCGTCGGCGAAGTTCTCGTTCGGAGAGAAGGTCCCGTAGCGAGCGGTCCGGACCATCTCCGGCAGCACCTCCAAGTTCGGCACCCGGGGGTCGGCGCGCAGCGCCAGGTTGGTCGCGACGCAGCCGCCGAAGCTCACCAGCAGCAGCACGTTGAGGGACCGGATGGACATCAGGCGTCCTCCTCCAGCCGCTCGTCGATGGCGAGCGCGCGGTGAGGCGCGAGCAGCGCCCTCACCCGCTCGAGGTCGAACGTGGCGTCGCTCTCCTCGATGGCGATCACGAACCGATCATCGGTGATCCCGGGTGCCACCAGGACCGCCTTCCTGGTCGGTCCGAGGCGACCGATCACCAGGAACGCGAGGACGGTGATGATCCCGGCGGAGAGCACCATCACCTCGAAGGTGACCGGGATGAACGCGGGCAAGGAGTTCAGCGGCTTGCCTCCGACGTTGAGCGGCCAGTCCACCGTCGCGGTCCAGTATTCGAACCAGAGCTTCACGGCCGCCCCGGCCACCGCCGCGACGAAGCACAGCACTGGCAGCCGCGACCTGGCCAGGCCCATCGCCTCGGCCAGACCGTGAACTGGGTAGGGCGTATAGGTGTCGAGGACGCGCAGACCCGCCACGCGGACGGCCCGGGTGGCGTCGAGGATGTCGTGTTCAGTCCCGAAGACGGCGATCAGCACGCGACGACTCATCTCACGCTCCCTACCGGGCCGCCGGGCCCCGGCTCTCCCGCGGGCGCGGGGCGGGACGGGGCGGCATGCACCACGCTCGGAACGCGTACCGCGGCGCCCTTCAGTACGCTCTTGATCTCGGCCATGGCGATCACCGGTAGCACGCGACAGAAGAGCAGAAAGAGCGTGAAGAACAGGCCGAAGCTCCCGACCAGGAGTCCGATCTCGATCGGGCTGGGCGCGTACTCGGCCCAGCTGGAGGGCAAGTAGTCGCGGTAGAGCGATGCGACGATGATGACGAAGCGCTCGAACCACATGCCCACGTTCACGAGGAGGGAGATCACGAACACCGCCGGCATGCTGCCGCGCACCCGCTTGAACCAGAGGGCCTGCGGCACCAGGACATTGCAGACCACCATGACCGCGTAGGTCCAGCCGAGCGGTCCGAAGGCGCGGTTGAGGTACGCGAACTGCTCGAAAGGGTTCCCCGAGTAGAGAGCGGTGAAGAGTTCGGTGGCGTACGCCAGCCCGACCATGCTGCCGGTGGCGAGGGCCAGCTTGCACATGACGTCCACGTGCC
>JBBQEB010000262.1:0-3530 GCA_038320275.1 Myxococcales bacterium
CGTCAGCAGCTTCATGGAGCGGCCTCCGCCTCGACCGCGTCATCCGTGGCGCTGTCGTAGACGACGCTGCCGTCCCGGAGCTCGATGGTGCGGTAGTTCGCGTGGCGCACGAGGTCGAGGTCGTGCGTCGCCATCACGATGACGGTGCCGCCGGCGTTGATGTCGCGGAGGAGCTGGAACACGCCCCGCGTGGCGCGCTCGTCGAGGTTGCCCGTGGGCTCGTCAGCCACCAGGATCGCGGGGTCGTTCACCAGCGCACGCGCGATCGCCACGCGCTGCTGCTCGCCGCCGGACAGCTCGCGGGGATACGCCCGGCTCTTCGCGGCGAGGCCGACCTGCGTGAGGACGCGCATGACCCGAGCGGCGATGGTATCGCTGCGCGCGCCGGTCACCTCCAGCGCAAAGGCGATGTTCTCGGCCGCGGTCCGGTCCTCGAGCAGGCGGAAATCCTGGAACACGATGCCGAGCCGGCGGCGCAGCTTGGGGATCTCGTCGGGACGGAGCGCCGTCACGTCGTAACCGCTGACGCGGACGTCGCCGGCGCTCGGGCGCTGCTCCGCGAAGAGCAGCTTCATGATGGTGGATTTGCCGGCGCCGCTGTGGCCGGTGAGGAAGACGAACTCGCCTTTGCTGATCCGGAAGGACACGTCCTTCAGGGCCCGCGCACCGTGGGGATAGGCTTTGTCGACGTTGGCGAGACGGATCACGGACGGAAGCTAACCTTTGCCCAACGCTTCCTGCAGGTCCGCGATGATGTCCTCCGCGTCTTCGAGCCCGCAGCTCAGACGCAGGAAACCGTCGGGAATGCCGAGGGCCGCCCGGTCCTCGGACGAGATCCCCGCGTGGGAGGTGTAGCGCGGCTCGGACACCAGGGTCTCGACTCCCGCGAGACTCGGCGCATGCGTGACGAGCTTGATCCGCTTGAGCAGCCGCTCGGCCGCCTTCGGGCCGCCGGCGAGCTCGAGGCCGACCATCCCGCCGAAACCATCGAGCACCTTGCCGGCCAGCGAGTGATCCGGGTGCGTCGACAGGCCGGGGTAGTGTACCCGCGCGAACCCCGGCTGGACCGAGGCCCACTCGGCGACGGCGGCGCCGTTGGTGTTGTGCCTTGCCATCCGGAGCGCGAGCGTGCGGAGGCCGCGGTCGACCAGCCAGGCGGCGTGCGGATCGATCGATTGCCCCCAGAGCCGCATGAGTCGGGTGACTTCGTCCACGAACGCCGTCGAGCCGGCCACCGCGCCGGCGATGACGTCGCTGTGTCCGTTCAGGTACTTGGTCGCGCTGGTGATGGCGATGTCGGCGCCGTGCTCGAGCGGCCGGAAGTTGATCGGGCTCGCGAAGGTGGCGTCCACCAGCAGGGCCAGGCCGAACTCGCGGGCCACGTGCGCCACCGGCGCGAGGTCGACCAGCCGCATCAGCGGATTGGTCGGCGTCTCGACGAAGATGGCCCGCGTGGCCTTGCGCACCGACTTCCGCCACAGGCGCGGCTGGTCGGGCGCGACGTAGGTGATGTCGATGCCGTGACGGCTCAGCTCCTCGTCGAACAGCTGCTGGGTGCCGCCATAGATCCAGCTGCTGGTGATGAGGTGGTCGCCGGGGCGGAGGACGGCCAGGTGAGCCAGCGCGGTCGCACCCATGCCGCTCGCGAGGAAGAGCGCCGCCTCCGCGCCCTCGAGCAGCGCGTACTTCCGGGCGAGGTCGACCTGGTTGGGATTGTTGCCGTAGCGGCTGTAGATGATGTCGGCGTCGCTGCCGACCGGGCTCACGAAGGTGCTGCTCTGCTGGATCGCCGGGGCGACGGGCGCCCAGTCGGGGCGCCGACGGGGGATGCCGTGGATGGCGGTGGTCGAAGGGCCGTAGCGACGGCGACTCATGCGATCAGGAGCGGGTAATACCGATCGTCGTCGGCCCGGACCAGGCGATGGAGGGTGAGCTCGGTCAGCGCCGCTTCGCCGCGCGCCGCGGCCCACTCGAGCGCGCGGGCGAGATCACCGGCGGTCTGCGCGCCGCGGGCGCAGACGCAATCGAACGCCGCGCGGGCGTCGGCGGTGACCCAGCCCAGCACGGTCGGGCCCTCGGGCGCCTCGCCTGGGCAGAGCGCCGCCACCGCCAGGTGATGGTGGGTGAGCACATGCTCGATCGCCTCGTGCTGGTCCTCCCGCAGGCCCTGCAGCACCACGAACCAGCCGGCGCGCTCGTCGTCATCCAGCAGGAGCTTGGCCACGACCTCGTCCGCGCAACTGAAGTCGAGCAGCTCCACCTCCGAGAAATCGAGCAGGGCGGTCAGACAGTCGGAGCCCGCGAGCGTCTCGCGGATGCGGTTGCGGATGGCGGCCCCGGTGGGGCGGGTGACGAGATTCCGATAGGGCGAGGAGACGGTCTCGCGGAGCAGGTGACCGATGTGGATCGTCTGGATCATCGGGCCTCGGCGTCCTGAGCGGGAATGATGATCTGCACCTGGGCTCCGGGGAAGAACGGGAGATGCTCGCTCAAGGGGACGTCCTCATCCCACGGCGGCACGATCGCCAGACGCGCCGTGCCGCTCCGAATGGAGATCTTGCCCTTCCACTGATCGAGAAAGCGCTTGATGAAGGCGAGACCCTGGCCGCGCCCGGGGTCGCGGAACCGGCTGACGCCCTGAATCAGGGCCGCCTCGAGCGCCGCGCCGTCGCCCCACCGCTCGCCGAATCGCTTGGCGTGGGTGCTCTCCAGCGATTTCCGGAACCCGATGCCCGCGTCACTGACGCTGATCACGACCACGCGCCGACCCAGCCGCCGGCGAAACGTATAGGCCTGTACCGCGACCCAGCCGCTCGTGCCGGCGTGCTCCACAATATTCTGGCATGCCTCCGAAAGCGCCATACTGAAGCGCATCGTCGCTTTCATCTCCAGACCCAGCTCGCCGTGCAGAATGCGCGACGCGCCCTGCGAGATCTTCTCGACCACCTCGTGCACGTCCTCCGTCGCCCGCACCGGCGTGACGTCGAGCAGCACGTCCGAGGGACCCGACACGGCCGCTTTGGGCACCTTGCCGTGCAGCTCGAACAGCTCCGCGGCGTAGGTGAAGAACCCGGCCCGGGCCCAGTAGCGCTTCACATCGTCACTGGTCGGCACCGTGAACAGCGGGCGCTCGCGCCTGGCCTCGGCGAGCGCCTGACCGGCGGTGAGCATGGCCAGGAGGCCGAACGGCGACGCCCACTGCGCGCCGCGCGCGTCGAGGAGCACCTTCTCCTCGGGCGGCCAGGTCCCGAATCCGCCGGCGAACTGCTCGAACGACCGATCGTCGAAGGTCGCGGGTACCTCGATGACCCGCGTCACGGGACCAACAACTCCCCGCGGAGGTGGCGGCTGAGCCCGCCCGCGCCGCGGAGGCCGGCGTTCCGCGCCGCCATCCCCGTCGCGCGCGCGAGCGCGGTCTCCGCCCCGTCACCCGCGAGCAGGCGCGCGCACGCGGCCGCACCGAACACGTCGCCGCAGCCGGTGGGGTCGAGAGGATCAATGGTGGGTGCGGCAACGAGCGCGCTGCGGAC
>JBBQEB010000263.1:0-3525 GCA_038320275.1 Myxococcales bacterium
TCTACTTCCTCGTCGCCCGGCACGGCCGCGCGGCGGAGCTGCAGCGTGAGGGGGCCCTGGCGGAGCCGCCAGGGCCCAGCGCGGAGGGGCGCTCGCGCGAGACGGAATCCTTTGGGCCGCCCTTGTCTCCCACGGGAAGCCTGCCCTGACCGAAGCGCCTGGGGAAAGACCGTCATGACTATCGAACGAACCGTCCACGCCTTCGCCGGGACCTTGGTGCTCCTGAGCGTCGCGCTCGCCCTTGCCGTGAACACCTGGTTTCTCGCCCTCGCGGCCTTCGTGGGCCTGAACCTGCTCCAGAGCGCCTTCACCCGCTTCTGCCCGCTCGCGCTCATCCTCCGGCGGTTCGGCGTGCGGGACGGGTGCCCGGAGGGCGTGCGCTCGTTCTCGTGAGCGCTCCGCGAGCGGCATCGATCGATCCGCGGATGACGCGGCGCCCACAACAGGCGCCGGAGCTCAGCTCATGGCCGGCGGAGCGGCTCGAAATCAGCTCAACCGGGCACGGCCATGGGCCTCCCGGGCGCACCCCAACGAGCACCGGCCAGCCCACGCGGCTCGCCGCATGTATCCCCCGACGCGGGGTGCCCTTCGGCGCTCCGACGACTCGAGGGGAACGCATGGGCCATCGCCAGGCAGTCGGGAAGCTCTTCGCAGGGCTGTTCATCTTTTCGGTCGCGCTCGCCGCTCGCGCCGACCACCACGCCGTCAAGGTGATGAAGGACGAGAAGGCAGGGAGCTACCTCGCCGACACGAAGGGCATGACCCTGTACATCTTCAAGAAGGACACCGCTGGGAAGAGCGCCTGCGCCGGCGAGTGCGTCGCGAAGTGGCCTCTCTACTACCGTGAGAAGGTCGCCGCGGACGCCAAGCTCCAGGCGGACTTCGCGACCATCACGCGGGAGGACGGCCAGAAGCAGACCACCTACAAGGGCATGCCGCTCTATTACTTCGTCGGCGACAAGGCTGCGGGCGAGGTCAAAGGCCAGGGCTTGAAGGACGTCTGGTACGTCGCGGCACCGTGACGCGAGCATCCTGCTAGAGGAGCCTGGCGGATGAGGCTCTTGAGCTCGGCGAGCAATCTGGCTAGGTTGGCCATGTGGAGAAGGCCACCATTTCCCAGCTCAAGGACCGGCTCAGCGCCTATCTCAAGGAGGTGCGTTCCGGACGGACGATCCTCGTCTTCGATCGCAATCAGCCGATCGCTCGGATCGGGCGGATCGAGCCGGGCGCCCTGACGGACGATCGGGTGGGGCGGCTCGAGAGCGCAGGCCGCGTGCGCCGGGCGCGGCTGCGCGTCAACGTCGCCTCCCTGCGCCGCGAGCCGCCTGACGCCAGCGCAAGCGTGCTCGCAGCGCTGCTCCAGGACCGCCGCGAGGGCCGGTGAGGTTCTGGGATGCGTCCTTCACGGTGGTGCCCCGCTGAAGGGCACCACCGGCGGCTCGCAGTCGGGCTGGATCCGGAAAGCTCAGCGCGTCCGGGACGAGACCTACTGCGCCACCGGCGCCGCGACCACCGCCCGCACGCCGAAGCGCGGCTGGGCGAGGATCGCCTGCTTCACCGACTCAGGGTCCCTTGCGCTCGTCGGGTCGCCCGCCGTCGCTCCCGCCGGCCCCAGACCGGGGCCGCTGCGGCACTGCTCAGGTGGGCACTCCCATGCGAGGCAGGACCCACCGCTGCAGGACGAACCAGCCGACGAGGAGGAGCGCGAGCCAGACAAAGTCGTTCATCGATGGAAGCCTACTCCAATCGCGCGAGGACGCGGGCGAGCCGGGCCTTCACCTCGTCCGCGACGGGCTGGAGGGCGGGGTTCGCCGCGGCGATGGCCTGCGTCGGGTCGATGGCGAGCACGACCGCCTTCTGGTCGTCGCCCTCGTACACGACCACGTTGCAGGGCAGCATGGTCCCCACCTCGAGGTCGGTCGAGAGCACCTCGTGCGCGAGCTGCGGGTTGCAGGCTCCGAGGATCTTGTACTTGCGGAAGTCGGCGCCGAGCTTCTGCTTCATCGTCTCCTTCACGTCGATCTGCGTGAGGATCCCGAAGCCCTCGGCCTTGAGGAGCTCCGGGAGCCGGGCGAGCGCATCCTCGTAGCTGCCCTGCGACATCTTCTTGAGCGTGAATCCGGGCATCGTAGCCCTCCTCTCGAAGTGTGAGCCGCGCCCGCGGAAAAAGGTCCGCGGCTGCGCGCTCGCCGCTCCTTTAGCGCTATGAGGACCGCAATCGCGCTCCCTGACGAGGTGTTGACATTATGAGCATACGCTCGTAACGTCCGCTCCGGATCCGCGACGGGGGGCCGGCTCGACACGACACCATGCCTCGTCCTTGCTGCCAGCGCCTCGTCAGTCCCGTCCACAACCGGTCGTCGGTGTTCAAGCCGGCGGGAAGGCCGCTGCGCGAGCTGCAAGAGATCGCGCTCACCCTCGACGAGCTGGAGGCCATGAGGCTGGCCGATCTCGAAGGGTTCTATCAGGAAGCCGCGGCGCGGAGGATGGAGGTGTCCCGGCAGACGTTCGGACGCATCGTCGAGTCGGCCCGCCGCAAGGTGACCGACGCGATCGTGAACCAGAAAGCCTTGCGAATCGAGGGCGGTCCTGTCCGCCCCCCCACCACCGAGAAGGAGCAGCGCATGAAAGTCGCCGTACCCACGATGGATGGCCTGGTGGACAGCCACTTCGGTCACTGCCAGATGTACACGGTGTTCACGCTGGAGAAGGGCGCGGTCGTCTCCGAGGAGCGGGTCGACTCGCCGCAGGGTTGTGGCTGCAAGTCGGACATCGCCTCCACGCTCGCCCGAAAGGGCGTCACGGTGCTCATCGCTGGGGGCATCGGCGAAGGCGCCGTCCGAGCCCTCGCGGCGAATGGGCTCACGACGGTGCGCGGGGCCTCCGGCTCCGTTCGCGAGGCCGCGGAGCGCTTCGCGAAGGGGCAGCTCGCGGACGCCGGCGACCTGTGCCAGGCGCACGAGCGGGCCTGCGAGCACTGAGCTGACGCGCGCGAGGGCGCCGCGGCCTCGTCCCTGGGGCGCTCTCGACCGCGCGCCCTCCGCTGCTCACCCTCGCGCGGCGCGCAGCATCGCCTGCAGCGAGCGCTCCACGTCGTCCCCGGTGGTCGCCCAGCTCGACACGCTGATCCGCATCGCGGTCTGCCCTTGCCACACCGTCCCGCCGCACCAGGCGGTCCCCTCCTCCTGGATCGCGGCGATGACGCGACGGGTCCGCTCGTCGTCGCCGAACGAGACGAGCACCTGATTCAGGACCACCTCGTTCAGCACCCGGTGGCCGGCGGCGGCGAGCCCCTCCGCGAAACGCGCTGCGTGGCGGCAGGTGCGCTCGACGAGGTCGGCGAGGCCGGCCCGCCCGAGGCTCCGGAGCGCCGCCCACACCTCCACTCCGCGCGCCCGCCGCGACAGTTCCGGCGTCCAGTCCGCCGGGTCGCGCGCCCCGGGCGCGGGCAGGTAGGCGGCGGCCATGCTCATCGCCCCGCGGAGCGCCGCCGCATCGCGGACGAGCGCGAGACCGCTGTCGTAC
>JBBQEB010000264.1:0-3521 GCA_038320275.1 Myxococcales bacterium
AGACGCGCTGGTAGGCGGTCCGGGTGACCTTGGGGTCTCTTCGCACGAGCTCCAGATATTCGTCGAAGGAGCCTTCCCAGTGCTGCTCGGAGTAGCTCTCGTGATCCTGCATCTCCGCGATGCGCGACACCCAGCCCTGCACCGGCGCTTCTCGGCTCTCTCGCATGACCCACCTCCGAAAGGAGCATAGGAATCGCGCTCAGAAAGTGCGAGCGGGCGAAGCGCCGCCCCATCAAGGGCGAGCGGTTTCGCGCCGGGAGGCGGCCTTGCGCTTGCGGAAGAACTCCACCTGCCAGTGCCGCACCGCCGCCTCGTGGCAGGCGAGGTCGGGGCAGAAGACGTGCGTGCCGTCGTTCCGCGAGACGAAGAACAGATCGCTGCAGGCCGCCGGGTGGAGGGCCGCCTGGAGCGCCGCCTCACCCGGGCTGGCGATGGGTCCAGGGGGCAGGCCGGCCGTGAGGTAGGTGTTGTAGGGGTGCGGGGTGAGCAGGTCGGCCTTGGTGATGTTCTTCGACCAGCGGCCGGTGCGCAGCATGGTCGCGTACATCACGGTCGGATCGGTCGCGAGGCGGATGCCGCGGGCGAGGCGGTTGTGGAAGACGCAGGAGACGCGGGCGCGCTCCTGCGCCTGGCCGGTCTCCTTCTCGATGATGGACGCCAGAATGACCGCCTGCCGCTGGTCGAGCTTCACCGAGGGCAAGCGCCCCGCCTCGGCCCGCTTCCACGCCTCGCCGAAGCGCGCCACCATCGCCGAGATCACCGCCCGCGCCTTCGGCCCGCGGGTGAAGGTGTAGGTGTCCGGGAAGAGGTAGCCCTCGAGGTTGGGAGCGTCGATGCCCAGCTCGCGCGCGAAGGCGGGGTCGCGCATCAGCGGCACGAGCTCGGCGGCGCGGCCGAGCCCCGCCCCCTCCACCAGGGCGGCGATCTCCTCCATGCGCAGCCCTTCGGGCACGGTGACCTGGTAGGTCTTCACCTCGCCGCGGTAGAGCCGCTCCAGCACCTCGTCCGGCCGGAGCGGGCCCGCGAACACGTACTCCCCGGCGCGCATGGACCGCTTCTCGCGCCGGAGGTAGTGCACGTACCACCAGGCGCGCCGCTCGTCGGAGAGGGCTCCCCCGCGGGCCAGGAGCCGGATGGCCTGGTGCGGACCGGTGCCCTGCAGGATGTCGATGGTCTTGTCCTCCGCCGAGCCGAACGGGGTTGCCGCATAGGAGGTGAGGTCTCGGTGCAGCTGCCAGGCGCCGAGCCCGGCGGCAGCCGCCCCCAGCACGGCGAGGACGGCCAGGACCCTCAGCACCTTCATGAAGCCCTCGCGTCGAGCCAGTCCTGCAGGATGACTGCGGCGGCCTCGGCATCCACCCGCGCTCGCCCCTCCTTCGCAGAGATCCCTCGCGCTCGCATCCGGCTCTGCGCCTCGAAGGTGGAGAGCCGCTCGTCGAAGAGCTCCACCGGCAGGCCAAGCCGTTCCTGCAGCGCGCCGGCGAAGGCCCGCGCGAGCTGGGCGGAGCGGCCCTCGTCGCCATTCATGTGGAGCGGCAGCCCGACCACCGCCCGCTCCACCTCGTAGTCCTCCACCACCCGGCGCAGCGCCGCGAGGTCCTTCTCGTCCCCGGACCGCCGCACGGTCTCCAGCGCCCGCGCGGTGCGGAGCACGTCGTCGGCCAGGGCGAGGCCGATGGTGGCACGCCCGAGATCGAGGCCGAGGTAGCGCACGCGTGCAGATGTAGCGCGGCGGGAGAGGGCCTTCCAAGGTCCGCGCTGCGGACGGGGTCGAGCACTGCCGGACCGCCTCGGGCACTCCGCCGTGCCCGGAGCGGAGCGGGGGGACTGGCACGCCGCACGCTGTGCGAAGGGGACCGCGCATGGAGCGCGGCGACAGGGAGAAGAAATGGCGATCGAGCTGGCGAGAGGCGAAGGGGCGCGGGTGGAGGTGAAGGCGTTCGAGGCGGAGGCGGCGCGCTCGGGCGCAGCGCAGGGGGACGCCGCGGCGGCGCGGGCGGGTGCGCTGGAGCGGCGGGAACGCGCGGCTGCGGGGGCGGAGCTCTCCAGCAACGCGTCGGGAGAGCCCTTCTACAAGTCCATGCCCAAGGTGCAGGGCACGGCGGTGCGCAGCGACGAGGTGCAGCCCGCCGCGGGCGGCTATGCGGGCGCGGTCGCCAAGCCCAAGGCACCCTCCAAGACGAGCCCGTCGAAGACGCCCTCGAAGACGACGCCGTCGAAAACGCCCTCGAAGACGACGCCGTCGAAGACGACCGCCGCCAAGACCGCGACCTCGCGCGAGCTGGCGTTCCTGGACGACCCGCACACGAGCATCGAGGACAAGCTCTTCAAGTTCATGTCGCTCGTGCAGAAGCAGAACGACGACGAGCTGGTCCGCAAGATGAAGGAGTACGAGGGGCGGTTCGGCTCGGCCGCCACCGGCGCCGCGGGAAGCACGGCTGGAACCGGCGCGGCGAGCGGGAGCGGCGGGACCTCGAGCGGCGGCAAGACGCCCAGCACCGGCGGCTCCACCGGGACCTCGAAGACCTCGGGGACCACCGCCGCGGGGATCAAGGACACCTTCCTCGGGGGCGTGTTCGACCTCGCCTGGGGTGCGCTGAAGGTGGCCGTTCCCGAGCTCGCCGCTGCCGAGGCGGTGCTGGGGAAGGACACCCTGAAGAAGCTGGCGGTCGAGATCGGGGCTCCGGTGCTGGGCGCGCTCTCGAACCTCCTCGCCAGCGATGGCACCTTCCAGGGCCCGCTCGCGCTCGTGGCCAAGGGCATGGTGGCGGGCCTGGCGAAGTCGCTCTTGCCGGCGGCGCTCGGCGCGGAGGCGGCGATGAAGACGGCCGGTTCCGGCTCCGTGGGCAGCGCGGGCTCCGGAAGCATCGCGCTCATGGCCGAAGGGGTGGCCTCGAGCGCCGCCAAGGCGCCCTCCAGCTCGAGCGCGACCACCTCGGCCGCGACCTCGTCCTCGTCGTCCACGGCCGCGGCCGCTGGCGAGGCGGGCTCTCCCGACGAGAAGATGGCCATGCTCGAGCTCCAGCGGCTGGTGCAGAAGCAGCAGGAGATGTTCGAGGCGGTCTCGAACACGCTCAAGTCCCTCCACGACGCCCAGATGACGGCCATCGGGAACATCCGGTGACCGCCATGAACCTCCTCGAAGGGCTGGCGGACGGGATGACGATGGCGGAGGCGCAGGGCATGACCGAGGAGCTGGGCCGCGCGGTGGCGAGGCTCGCCTCGCACGAGCTCGCCGCAGGGCGAACGTCGGCGGCGCGCGCAATGCTGGAGGGACTGGCGGTGACCAATCCGTGCGACCCTGCCCCCTGGGCCATGCTGGCGCTCCTCCACCGCCGCGCTGGAAGGCAGCTCGCCGCGACCGCCTGCGCTGCTGCGGCAAGCCGGCTGGCGCCGGACGATCCCCAGATCAGGCTGGTCCGGGCGGAGGTCGCGCTGGCCTCGCTGGGCGGGGCCGAGGGCGCCCGCTCCGAGCTCGCCAGCCTGTCCTCGGAGCCGGGTGAGGTGGGCGCCCGCGCCCG
>JBBQEB010000265.1:0-3459 GCA_038320275.1 Myxococcales bacterium
TGATGGTGTCCTCCACCCGCCCAGCTCCTTCGAGCGGTGCCGAGTCGATGGCGACACGGAGCGTCTTCGGGAGCTTCTTCCAGTCGAACTCCCTGGTGCTCTTCGCCAACTCCACCGTGCGCTCGAGCAGCCGCCGGTCCATGTCGTGCGCGATGAGCCGCTCCCGGAAGCTCTGCAGCGCTCCCTGCGAGAAGGGCGGCTCGTCCTCCCCCAGGCAGCCAAGCACCATCTGCCACCGAAGATCCATGACGGCCGTCTCGACCGCATCCCAGTCCGACAGTCCCAAGTAGCCCTGCAGCAAGAGCGCCATCGCGAGCTGCGCCGGCGGCACCGGATCCGCGCCAGCACCGGTGTCTCGGTACATCGACTCGAGCTCGGCCTGGAACGCTTCGTCGAAGAGCTCGTGCCGGTGCCTGCGCAGAAAGCCGAACAGCTTCCGCTTCTTCTCGAGCCGCTTGAGGATGAACTGCTCCTGCCGCGTCGCTTCCTGCTTCGGGTTCCAGCGCTCCATCTCTATCGCCTCCGCCGCGAGCGTCGGCCCGCGTGGAGCACAGAGGATCATGGCCGGATGGGCCCTGTCGATCCTCCGCGCGCAAGCGATGGGAATCATGGGAGTTCCAACCTGATCCCTGCTCTAGCGCGCTTGCAGGGGCGCTTCGGGATGGGGATGGGCCCGGGCGGTGGGCCGGGGATGAACGGAGGCGAGGGTACCGGGGAGCGGCGCGGGATGGGGCCGGGCACGGGTGGCATGCACGGGCCGTAGCCGACGGTGATGCCTCACGGCGACCGCGTGTCGAACCATGCGGAACCGGCCCCGCGGATCACCGGAGCAGCCCTGGCCACCACTGGAGCGTGCACACGCCCACGAACTCGCCGGTCGGCGTGAAGATCGACTCGATCACGGTGCCGTCCCAGCCGACGTCGAGGCGCGGCGGGGGATAGGCTGGCAGCGGGCCCAGCTCCGCGGGAGCGGGGGGCAGCGTCACGGTCCCGCAGCTCTCCCCGGAGGTGGTCACCACCTCGAACGAGCCGATGCCCGATGAGGGCAGGACGGCGAAGCCGCGGCCGTCGCGGATCGTCACGAGTCTCGTGCCGGGCCGCGCAGAGAGCCAGGCGGGCACCGGCACCGTGCCCTCGAACCCGTCGCGCACCGCCGTGACCCACGCCCCGGATCCCGCGATGGCGATCACGCCGTCGGCGAGGAGGCGCTGGTAGCCGCCGCTTCCCTTGTCGATGGCCAGCGGGAACCAGGCGGTGAGCGGCGCGCCGGCGGCGTCGTACCAGCGGCCCTGGGCCGGTCGGTTGGGGAGGCCGCCCACGAAGGCGAAGAGATGACCGGTGTCCCAGCTCACGAGCACGCGATAGACGTCGTTGTCGAGTGGCACCGTCCGCGTGACCTGGCCCGCCCCGTCGAGCCACGCCAGCGACACGCCCGTCGCGGGCGGAGCGGCCAGGAGCACCGCCACGCTCCCGCCGCCCGGCATGGGCGCGATCGACCGCGCGTCGACCGGTGCGTCGTTCACGACGCCGCCGCGGAGGTCGTAGGTGCGCAGTCGCGGGGCGAAGGCGCCGCCTCCGGCGTAGGGGTTCATGATCGTCTGGAACCCGCTCGTCACCGGCAAGATGGCGAGCTCCGTGTCGGGCGCGCTGGTGCTCACGTCCGGCATCGACGGGCCCTGCGCGAAGCCGGACGCGCTGTACGCCTGGGCCACCGTCCCCGCGTTGGTCAGGACCTCGGCTAGCCACTGGTTCACCGATCGGTCATCCCCCTCCGCCTGGATGGCCTCCACTGCGTTGTGGCGCGGCGAGCAGGGGCCCCACCAGCGCCGCCGCGCCGCAGCCCGCTCGGCCTCGCGACTGTCGACGTCGAAGAAGGAGTCGAGGAATTGCCAGTCCCAGACCCCCGGACCGCGAGCCGCCCGAGTCCATGGAGCGGCACCGTCGGCTCGAGAGCTCACGGAGCGCGCCGCGAGCTCGCGCGGAGCCGGCGCGCGAGCGCCACGAGCAGGAGGGCGACGGCTGCGAACGCGAGGGCGACTACCACCACGTTCGCGGCGAGCCGTGCAGGTGAAAGCGCCCGCGGGTCGAGGAACGGGTACGCATACCAGCCGTCCAGTGCGCCGCGCGGAGCACCCGTGCCACGCGCTCCCGCACGGGCGCGGCGATCCGGCTCGCGGAGCCCTCGTGCGTCACGAGCCTGCGCCCTCCGTCACGGTTCACAGCGTGAGCCGGCCCTCGGTGTTCCCTCCACCCGGCTCTCCTCCCCGAGCGCCGACGCGCTGCGCGCCCTGAGCGTACTCCGCGGGGAGCGTCGCGCCCCTGGTCGCGCCCCTGATCGACGCGCCGGTGATGACGCGGGGCTTCGCGACGTAGCCGCCCCTTCGCGCGAGGAGGCCGTCCTCACGCCGCCGACTGCCGCTCCTCGTCGCGGCGGGCTCCGTTGGCCGGCCGCCGCGCCCCCGCCACCCACGGATAGAGCGTGGGTAGGATGAGCAGCGTCAGGATCGTGGAGGTCACGAGGCCGCCGCAGACCACGGTCGCGAGGGGGCGCTGCACCTCGGCGCCCACGCCGGTCGCGACGGCCATGGGCAGGAATCCGAGCGCCGCCACGAGCGCCGTCATGAGCACCGGCCGGGCCCGCTCGCGCGCGGCCAGCACCGCCGCCTCGGCGGGCGCGCATCCCTCCTCCTCGAGCTTGAGGAGCCGGGACATGAAGACGACGCCATTCAGGACCGCGACGCCGGAGAGCGCGATGAAGCCGACCGCCGACGAGATGGAGACCGGCATCCCGCGCAGGCCGAGCGCGATCATGCCGCCTAAAGTCGCGAAGGGGACGTTCGCGAAGATGAGCGCCGCCGGACGGACGCGCCGGAAGGCGAGCAGGAGCACGCCGACGATGAGCACCAGCACCGCCGGGAGCACGATGGCGAGCCGCTGCTTCGCGGCCTGCAGGGTCTCGTACTGGCCGCCCCACTCCAGCCGATAGCCGCGAGGGGTCTTCACCGCGGCGGTGACCGACCGCTCGGCGCTCGCGACCACCGTACCGAGGTCGGCGCCGCGGACGTTGAAGCCCACCACGATGCGCCGCTCGCCGCCCTGCCGCGACACCATCGAGGGCGCGTCGAGGTGCAGCACCTCGGCGATGCGCGCGAGCGGCACGAGGCCACCCGAGGGCGCGGGCACGGCCAGGTCCGCGAGCGTGAAGGCCGACGGCGGCTCTCCCAGCCGAAGCACGATGGGGATGCGCAGCGGCCCGTCGTAGGTGGCCGCCACCTCGATGCCGGTGCGCACTGCCTGCACCGCGTCGAGTACCTCGCGCACGGTGAAGCCGGCGCGCGAGGCCTCGAGCGGGCGCGGCCGCACCTCGAGGAGCGAGACGGACGGCGGCGCGATGACCCTGGCGTCCTCGGCGCCCCGCTCCTTGGCCACGACCTCGACGACCGCCTCGGCGATGCGGCG
>JBBQEB010000266.1:0-3452 GCA_038320275.1 Myxococcales bacterium
CGCGAACATGCGCGATCCGGTCGGCGCGCAGATCCTCATCCGCGAGTTCCTGGACGGCGCGCCGTACTTCGAGCAGCTCGTCGCCGCCGAGCCAAGATTGATCGAGCCGGTCCAGAGGGCGGCCGCCAAGCTGTCCAGCGCTGGCGGCGCGCTTCGCCCAGGCCTGGACTCCACCATGGCGGTGCTCTCCATGGGCGGCCTCGCCGCGCTCGTCTCCTCCGCCCACGCGGCCTGCCGGGCATTCCTTCCGGAGGGGGTCACGACGGAAACCTGGAGACGACACCTCGGCGACCTCCTGCTTCACGGAGTCCTCGCCTGCGATCCGGCGTCGACCTCCCTCTCCGCGCTCGCACCCGAGCCCGGGCCGCTGGCCGGGTTTCCCGCCGCCGCCCTGACCGCCGACGCCGCCGCCGCCGTGACCCCGATCCCCGCCGCGACCCTGCCCGCCGACGCGATCCTCCCGCCCCCCGCTCCCACACCGGCGGCTCCGTCTCCGACGTGACCGCGCACCCGCCGCCCCACGCGCCTCCCGGTAGCTGACGGGGCGCCTGGCTCCGCGGGTCGGGAGCGGCACGGGAGGCTTCTTCGGTGCTGAACGCCCGCGAGCCGGCGCGCGCTGGCTCGGCCATTGGGGGCGAGGGGCTCGGACCCGGCTCACTCGTGCGGCAAAAGAGCGCTATTCTTCCTGCGTGATCCTTCACGCTGCGGCCATCCTCCTCGCCGTCCACCTGGGCACCCCCACGGTGCAACCCACGGCGGCCGCGCTGTCGGTCCGCGAGGAGCTCTCACCCGTATCGACGCTGGGTGAGATCCGGCGGGCGCTGTTCCTCGATCGCCGTGAGTGGAACCTGTCACACGCGCCCGAGTGGCCCGTGCCAGCCGCTGGGGTGCCCAGGGTGGGGCCGATCTTCCCGGTGTACAGGCCGGAAGAGTGGATCTCCCTCTTCGCGAGTCAGCTCCTCGTCGATCACCCCCGCATCACTCGAGCCGCCCGGGCCATCTCGAGGCTTCCGCTGCGAGTGGACCTCTCGCCCAGCCACTTCTACGTCGCCTATCGATTCTCCATGTGAGGCCGGCGGTGAGCGGCCGGCGGTGAGTGGCCTCGTGCTCGCGCCGGAATCGCGGCCGGCCGTGCTTTCGGGCTCGGCATTTCAGGTTGACCAGGCGTGCGGACGGGCGCTAGGTGTGCCGCTGCCATGCTGACGAATCCTTGGGAGCGCTGGGGCCTCATCCATTCCACGCGAGATGGCTACCCGGTGCTTGCGGAGTCGAGCCTCTGGCAGCTCGCGGGAGAGCACCCCGAGGTCTTCGAGCAGGTCGGCGCCGACGAGCTGTACCTGCACCTCGACCAGGCCTACCGGGTGGTGCAGGTGCGGGACCGGGCCTTCAAGCACCTCATCCCCGTCAAGGGACGGAAGTCGCCGGTCACCGCCCCGAAGAGCGCGGTGACCTGACCGCCCACTTCGCGCGATGGGCCGACGAACGCCTCAGCGGCGCGGTGCCTTCGGGCCTTCGTCGGCCCGGACGTGAACCGCGCCGACCTCCGGTGATTCGGGCGGCTCCTGCTCCACGAGGTTCGACAGATCGTCCTCGGGGCCCGGCAGATCGCCGCCGGAGTCGCCGCCCAGCGCAGTGGGCGCGGCGCCGCCCACGTTCTCCACGGGGACGAGGCGATCATCCTCCTCCCCGCCGAACAGCGGCCTCTCTCGAGGCTGCGCGGTGGGAGTGGGCTCTGCGGCATCCAGGTCGAGCGGCAGCGGGGCGATCCGTCGGCGATTGGGCACAGGGACAAGCTAGGAAGTGCCGTCGAGGCGGGCAACGTGGCGGGCGCCCCCGAGGCTCACCGCCGAGACCCATCGGGATTCAGAGAGCCGGCGCCCGCTTCGCCAGCGCGGCGAACACGCCCTCGTAGAGCTCGGCGCTCTTGGCCCAGGAGAAGTCCTCGGCCATCGCGCGCTCGACGAGCCCACGCCAGGCTGCCGCGTCCCGGTAGACGTCGAGCGCGCGACGCAGCGCCGTCATCATCGCGTCGGGATGGTACGGGCGGAACTTGAAGCCGGTGCCCGAGCGCACCCCGTCGTAGTCCTTCACGGAGTCCTCGAGCCCGCCCGCCGCCCTCACCACTGGCAAGGTGCCGTACCGCAACGAGTAGAGCTGGTTGAGGCCGCAGGGCTCGAACCGGCTCGGCATGAGGAAGACGTCCGCCCCCGCCTCGATCCGGTGCGCCAGCCCCTCGTCGAAGCCGAGCCGGACGGCCATCCTGTCCGGCGATGCCCGGGCAGCGTCTCGGAACAGCGCCTCGTAGTCGGGGCGCCCGCTCCCCAGCATGACGAGCTGGAGATCGAGGTCGAGGAGCCGAGGCAGCGCCGCCGCGACCATGTCGAGCCCCTTCTGCTCGGCGAGCCTCCCGACCATCGCGACGATGGGGACCTCACGGCGGTGCGCGAGCGAGAGCTCCCGCTGGAGGGCGGACTTGCACCCCGCCTTGCCCGAAAGGTCCTTGCGGGAGAAATGCACCGGCAGGTGGGGATCGCGCGACGGGTCCCACGCGACGTCGTCGATGCCGTTCAAGATGCCGGTGAGCTGCCGCGCGCGGTGACGGAGGACGGTGTCGAGCGCGCACCCGTGCTCCGGGGTCAAGATCTCTCTCGCGTAGGTGGGGGACACGGTCGTGACCGCGTCGGAGAAGACGAGCCCGGCCTTCATGAAATTGAGCTGGTCGTAGAACTCCATCGCCTCGTAACGGAAGACGTCCCACGGCAGGCCCAGCGCCGGGATGACCTCCTTCGGGAAGACGCCCTGGTACGCGAGGTTGTGGATGGTGAAGACAGCGCGCGCGCGCCGGGCCCAGGGCCGGTCGGCGAGCTCGTGGCGCAGGATCCAGGCGCCGAGGGCGGCCGGCCAGTCGTGGAGGTGGACGATGTCGGGCTCGAAGGAGAGCGCTCGCGGGACGTCCAGCGCGGCCCGCGAGAGGAAGGCGAAGCGCTGGGCGTTGTCCGGGTAGTCGGAACCGCCATCTCCGTAGGGGGAGCGCCGCGATCCGAAGAACCGCTCGTGCTCGAGCAGGAAGACCTTCGCGCCGCCGAGCGCCGCCCCGAGCAGCACCGCGCTCTCCCCCCGGGCGTGCACGGTCACTCCGAGCCGCTCCAGCCGGTGCGCCGCGGGATCGACGCCGCCGTACAGGGGCGTCACCACGACCACCTCGTGCCCGCGCGCGGCGAGCGCGGCGGGCAGCGCGCCCGACACGTCTCCCAGGCCGCCGGTCTTCGACCAGGGGGCCACCTCGGAGGAGACGAAGAGGACGCGCATCTCTCGGGGCGGGCGCCTCTGTCAGGGCACCGCGAGGCGCATGAACTCCGCGGCGTCCTCGGGAGGGACGGGGTTGATGTGGAACCCCGATCCCCACTCGAAGCCGGCCGTGCGCGACAGCGCCGGCATGAGCTCGATGTGCC
>JBBQEB010000267.1:0-3430 GCA_038320275.1 Myxococcales bacterium
CCACCTCGAAGACTCCCTCGAGCGCGAGCCCGCGCAGCACCATCTCGCGGTTGCCCCGCGGGGCCGCGGTGGCGAGCGCGATGCGGTAACCCGACCCACGCAGCCGCGCGAGGAAGGGCAGGAGCCCCGCGACGGGCGCCACGCGGGGACCGTAGCTCGCCCGGTACGCGGTCTCCTTCTCCTCCGCGAGCCGCGCCGCCTCTTCGGGAGGCACGGCTCGGCCGAGCAGGATCTCGAAGATCTCGCTCGACTTCTTGCCCGCCCAGCGCTCTTCGAAGTCCTCCCGGGTGGCGGTCGCGCCGATCCGGGCAGCGACCGCGAGCCACGCGTCCCCGTGGTACCGCATGTTGTCCACCAGGGTGCCGTCGAGATCGAACACTGCCGCGCGAGGTCGCCTCATCCGGCGCGCACCATAGCGGATCGCGCGGGCAGAAGGGGCTCCCGGGTCGAGGTGCAGGGGTGGAGTGCCGGCGCGTGAGACCCTCCCCCGCTCCACCGTCAAGCGCGCTCAGTCAAGACCACTCCGGTGAGCACCATCACCCCACCCAGCACGAACGGGACGGTGAGGTGCTCACCGTAGACCGCCCAGGCGAGGAGGGCCACCAGCACGGGCTGCAGATTCGACCAGATCGCCACCCGGCTCGCCTCCGCCCTGGCGAGCGCCCAGTAGTACATGAGGTAGGAGACCACGCTCGTCATGACGACGAGGTACAGCACGGCGACCCACCCGGTGGCGGACAGCGTCCGGACGTGCTCCGGGCTCGTGAGAGCGAGCCCGAACGGCAGGTAGAAGACGCACCCGGAGACGACCGACAGCCCCGTCGTCGCGACCGCCCCGTAGCGCTCCGCGTACCGCTTGCCGCCGACCACGTACACCGCCCAGGCGACGACTCCGCCGAGCACCAGGAGATCCCCGGCGAGGGAACCTGCGGTCGAGTCGACGAGCCCGCGCGCGCCGAGGACGACCACCACCCCGGCGAACGCCAGCGCGATGCCCACCACCTTGCCTGCGCTCGCCCGCTCCCCGAGGCGGAAACGGGCGAGCAGGAAGACGAAGATGGGCGTGAGCGCGTAGAGGAGCGCAGCGTGCCCGGCGGTGGTGAGGGAGAGCCCCACCAGGAAGAGCCCCTGGTTGAGCGGGATGGCGATGATCCCGAGGACGGCGAGACCGGGGAGGTCCTCGCGCGCGACCCGGATACGGCGGTGGGCGAGGAGCGCTCCGTACACCAGGCCGGAGAGCGTGAAGCGGACGAGCGCGAGCTCGAACGGCGACAGCTCGCCCATGGCGCGCTTCGCGAAGAGGTAACTCCCGGCCTGGATGGCCGAGTGCAGGAACATGAGGAGATGGATCAACGGACGCCCTGGCGCGGACCATACTCCCGAGCGCCGGGGGCGCGGGGCCGAAAGGACGGGCCTTTCATGGCGGTGACCGGTCGAGTTGATCCGGGATCGGCTCCGTCCCGCCATGAGATGCAGTTCCGGCGCCTTCGGCGCCTCAGCGCGGGGGGCGAAACTTTCCCCCCGCCGCCCCCCATCGCAAGCGCTCATCGCGAGTGAGCACGGCCATCAGCCTGGGAGCAGCGTCGCGGTTCCGCCGAGCCGCGCCCCAGCCCAGCGCGCCGCCGCGCGGACGCCTTCGAAGGGGCTCTCCAAGTGTCCCCGGACCAGGGCGAGCCGTCGCGCGTCTCCCGCGAGCCCTGCGGCGAGGAGCGCGTTCCTCACGAGCCCTTCGTGCTTCGCCCGGGCGAGCGCGGTGCCGTAGAAGCGCCGGGCGTACTCCTCAAATGTGAGTGCGAGGAGCTCGTCGAGGTCGAGCCCGCGCTGCCCATCTCGGGCGCGCAGCTCCGGGTCGCAGAGCGCGAGCGGCGCCCGCTTCCCGCTGCTCCCGCTTCCGTTTCCGCGTCGGTTCCCGCATGGATTCCCGCCTTCATTCCCGCCTTCATTCCCGCCTTCATTCCAAGGACAGGCGGTCTGGCAGTCGTCGCACCCGAAGATCCACGGGCCGAGCCGCTCGGCGACTACGTCGGGCACCGGTCCCCGGCGCTCGATCGTCTGGTACGAGATGCAGCGGCGCGCGTCGAGGAGCCCCGGCTCGAGGAGGGCGCCGGTGGGACAGGCGGAGAGGCACGCGTCGCACGACCCGCACCGCTCCGGGTGCGGAAGGTCGGGCTCGAGCTCGCGATCGAGGATCACCGCGGAGAGGAGCACGAAGCTCCCGAGGTCGGTGGTGACGAGGCACGCGTTCTTCCCCACCCAGCCCAGGCCGGCGCGCTCGGCCCAGCGCTTCTCCATCACCGGGCCAGAATCGGCGCTGGCGTACGCCCGCAGGCCGGCGTCGCGCACGCGCAGCGCCGCCACGAAGCCCTTCAGCTTGCGCTTCATCACGGCGTGGTAGTCGCGACCGCGTGCGTAGCGCGCCACCCTCCCCTCCCGCGGCTCGTCCGGCTGCCCGTCCGGCGGCTCGAGGTAGGAGACCGCCAGGGCCACCACGCTGCGCGCACCGGGCAGGACGAGCGCTGGGTCGAGCCGCTCGCTCCGGGTCGCGCGCAACCACCTCATGTCCGCATCGGCACCTATGGCGAGCATCCGGTCGAGGGGCGCCGGGTCGAGCGGCTCGGCGCGGGCGATGCCCACGCGGTGGAAGCCGGCCTCGAGCGCCGCGCGCTTCACGAAGGCGGCGTCGAACGAAGGCAGAAGCGCCCTCGACGTGCCCGCGGGCGCGGGGCCCTGCGCCGATCCTCCCTCCGTGCCTTCGCGACGCACCATCGCGCGGATCATACCGCAGGCCCCCTCCGGATCGTGCGCCTGGAGGCCCCTTCCGGATCGGTCGAGCACTTTTTTTTTGACGACGATCCGATATCGCCTATACCGATCCAATGGCGCGGCGATTGGATCTTCACGGGTGGGACGAGCTCCCTGGCGTCGTCGGACGGGGGTCGTCGTGGGCGGTCGTGCAGGGGGATTGCGTGGGCGCGCTGGAGAGCCTGCCCCCGCGCTCCATCGACGTCGTCTTCGCCGATCCGCCGTACCACCTCTCGAACGGCGGGACAACCTGCCGGAGCGGGCGGCGGGCCAGCGTCGACAAGGGGAGCTGGGACAGGTCGGCGGGGGTGGCGGAGGACCACGCCTTCCAGACCCGCTGGCTCGAGGCCTGCCGCCGCGTGTTGAAGCCGAGCGGCACGCTGTGGGTGTCGGGCACGCAGCACGTCATCTTCTCGGTGGGCTACGCGATGCAGGAGCTGGGCTTCCACCTGCTCAACACGATCACCTGGTTCAAGCCGAACGGCGCGCCCAACCTCGCCTGCCGGTTCTTCACCCACTCGACCGAGATCCTCGTCTGGGCGAGCCCCGCGCGCACGCAGCCCCTCGCCCACCGCTTCAATTACCGCGACCTCAAGGCCGCGAACGGCGGCAAGCAGATGCGCGACCT
>JBBQEB010000268.1:0-3425 GCA_038320275.1 Myxococcales bacterium
GGCGCCCAGTCGCGCGCCCTCGCACGCGCGCGGCTGGGTCCGGATCCTGGAGTGGAGGACAACTCCGCCACGGAAATCGACGAGGGGTCCACGGTGTCGCTGGTGGCGCGGCTACCGCGGACGGGGTAATCGCTAGCCACAGCCGCCGGTGGAGCCCGGTGTTCTACACTGCGGCGGCGCGGACCTCGCGAGCGCGGAGGTCGCGCAGATGCTCGGGCGTGGCGACGAGGAGCGTGTCGCGACTACGCGAGCGCGCCAGGGCATGCGCGGTGCTCCTCGGAGCGCAGCGTCACGCCCAGGAAGAGCGCGAGCACGGTGTACGCGATGCGGTGCAGGATGAGCACGCGACCTCCGGGCGGGACGGTCGTCGCGGTTGCCGCAGCGCCGCCCGCGTTCGCCAGGTCTGGCCGTGAACTGGAGCCCGATGGAATCGTGGGGCTAGTCACGCCTCGCCATGCCGCCAGCGTCTCCCGCATGTCTTCCGGAACGGGCCAGGAGCGGAGAACCGCGGGGAAACAGCGGAACAAGGCGCGCTGCTCGGAAACCGCCGTGGCCCCGGGGCGCAGCGACAGAAAGGCGTGGACTGTCGCTCGATTATAGCTTACCCCAAGTGGCTGTTGAAGACCCTTTCCGCTCCGACCGCGCCGGTCTTCAAGCAAGCAGGGCCTCGGCGCTCGCCCGCTAGGTGTCGGCGCGGCATGCCATAAGTCTCAGGTGGACAACTCGCCGTTCTTGGCGCTACCGCAGGCCTCGTGGGCCGCCTGCAACGACCTGGCGTTCGCGATCCGCGACGGCTACCCGGTCACGCTCGGCCACACGCTTATCATCACGAGGCGTCGGGTAGCGACCTGGTTCGAGGCTACGCGGGAGGAGCAGCTCGCCATCCTCGATCTGGTTGAGGTGGTGAAGCGCGGGCTGGACGCGCTCGACCCCAGGCCCGACGGCTACAACATCGGCTTCAACGTCGGCGAGGCCGCCGGTCAGACGGTGATGCACCTCCACGTCCACGTCATCCCGCGGTACCGGGGGGACATAGACGACCCGGCGGGAGGAGTCCGACACGTCCTGCCCTGGCGCGGCAACTACCGTCGGCAGCCGTGCGCGCCGCTCGCGGCGGGGGGAGAGAGCGACCCGTTCCTAGCGCACCTGAAGCCGCTTTTCGCGCGCTCGACCGACGTCGCGGTGGTCGCCGCGTTCGTCCAGGACAGCGGGCTCGACCGCCTGTCGAACCTCATCGCGTCGGCGCTGCTCCGCGGTGCGCGGGTGCGGCTGGTCACCGGCGACTACCTCGCCATCACCCAGGCCGACGCGCTGAGCCGGATGCTCGACTGGGAGGGCGCCTACGCGCCGGGGTTCCAGTCGCGCGTCATCGAGTGCGAGCGGCTGCCAGGGCGCACGCGTTCCTTCCACCCGAAGTCCTGGCGGTTCGAGGGCCCGGCGTTCGGAACCGCATTCGTGGGCTCCTCGAACGTGTCCGAGTCGGCCCTGCTGACCGGCATCGAATGGAACCTCCGGGTCGACCGCGACCGCGATCCCGACGCGTATGAGCGCACCCGGCAGGAGTTCGAGGCCCTGTGGGCGCTGGCGAGACCGCTCTCGCTCGAGTGGGTCGCTGAGTACGGGCGACGCGCGAGGACCGCGGCGCTGCCTCCCCCGCCGGGCGAGGCGGCCGCTGAGCCGCCTGCGCCGCACGAGATCCAGGAGGAGGCCCTGGCGGCGCTGGTGGCGACGCGCGCGGACCACCGCTCGCGCGCTCTCGTCGTGATGGCGACTGGCCTCGGCAAGACCCTGGTCGCGGCGCTCGACGCGGAGGCGTTTATCGCGGAGCGCGGGGGTGAAGGGTCGCGCATCCTGGTCCTAGCGCACCGGCGGGAGCTGCTGGCCCAGGCGGCGGACACCTTCCGCCGTGTGCTCCGCAGGCGTCTGCCCGACCTGCGGGTCGGCTGGTTCGCGGAGGGCCGCGCGGAGCTCGACGCCGACCTAGTGCTCGCTTCGGTGCAGAAGCTCTCCCGCCCCGAGCACCTCGCCTCGGTCCCGCCGCGGCACTTCGACTACGTCGTCGTCGACGAGGTGCACCACGCCGACGCGGCCACCTACCGGCGAATTCTCGCGCATCTCGCTCCCGGCTTCCTCCTCGGCCTCTTCGACGACCACCTCGCGTTCCGCGCGGATCTGGGGGCCGGCATCGAGGCTGGTCGCCTCGTGCCGTTCGCCTACTTCGGGCTGAAGGACGTGGTCGACTACGCGAACATTCCCTGGAAGAACCGCCGCTTCGACCCGGAGATACTGGCGCACGCGGTCCAGACCGAGCGCCGCATGGAGCGCCTCTGGGAAGCCTGGGGCGAGCACCACGGGACCCGGTCGCTCGTCTTCTGCGCCTCCATCCCGCACGCCGAGTACGTCAAGGCCTGGCTCACCGCGCGTGGGGTGAGGACGGTGGCGGTCCACTTTGAGCCCGGGTCCGCGGACCGGGAAGACGCCCTCCGGGCGCTCGCCGCTGGCGAGCTCGACGCCATCTGCGCCGTGGACCTGTTCAACGAGGGCGTGGATGTCCCGCTCGTTGACCGCGTCGTCATGCTCCGCCCGACCGAGTCGCGGGTCGTCTTCCTCCAGCAGATCGGCCGCGGGCTTCGCGTCGCGGACGGCAAGGAGAGGCTGACCGTCATCGACTTCGTCGGGAACCATCGCGTGTTCCTCGACCACTTGCGCGCCCTGCTCTCGTTCGGGAGCGGGCACGCGGCGCTCGCGGCTTTCCTCCAGACCGGCGAGGCAGAGCTGCCACCCGGGTGTTCCGTGGACGTGGAGCTCGAGGCCGTCGAGATGCTGCGGCAGCTCCTGCCCACCGGTGGGGGCGAGGTCGAGCGGGTGTACCGGGAGCTCTACGCGGCGCGCGGTGAGCGCCCCACCATCGGTGAGCTGTTCCGGATGAGCTACGCGCCGGGAGCGCTGCGCGCGACGCACGGGAGCTGGTTCGAGTTCATCGCCTCCGAGGGACACCTGTCCGAGGAGGAGTCGCGCACGCTCGACGGCGCGCGGGACTGGTTCGGCGAGCTCGAGACCACCGCGATGACCAAATGCTTCAAGATTGTCGTCGTCGAGGTACTCGTGGAGGCGGACGCGCTGCGCGCCGGCTTGCCACTTCCCGAGCTCGCCCGCCGCAGCCATGCACGAACTCGCCGAACAAGCCGATGGAGTCGTCGATCTCGTTCGACCTTGCGTAGCACCCGGCGAGGAACGCCTCGTAGAGCGCGATCGCGTCCGCAGGTGCAGACGCGACGAGGCCCGCCAGCTCCTCCTCGAGGACCTCGAGCGAGCGAACGAAGGCGAACGCTGCGCCGTACGGGATGAAGGTTCCTGGATCGAGCGCCGCCTAGATGCGGCGCTCCCAGCCCGCGACGCTCTCGCCGCGCCCATCGTCCCGAGGC
>JBBQEB010000269.1:0-3319 GCA_038320275.1 Myxococcales bacterium
ACTCCTTCGAGCGCGACGACTCGCCCGAAAAGCCGCCCGCGCCCGTCCGCCCGGCCAAGAAGCGCTGACTACTTGCCCGTCGCTCGCCGCAGGCCATCGTGTCGACTGTCACTTTTCGACGGAGACTCGCCGCCGTCTACAGCCGCGACGCCGGCCCACTTGTATCGCTTGCGAGCGGCGAAGATGTCGCCGCCGTGCGTACATATCCAGCGCAGACCCGTCGAGCGCGTGTCCCCCTGGGCGATAGTCTTCGTCGCGATGAGGCCGAAGGCGCCGCCGTCGCGCAGGAGGTCGAAACCCCGGCGAAAGAAATGGGCTACGAGGTCGGCGTTGCCGTGGCTTTCCTTGTGGACCTGCTTCAACCACTCGGGGTACTGCGGCACGTTCGCAACGCCGATGCTGTTCTTGTACGCGAACGGCGGATTCCCGACAAAGGCGTCGAACCCCGGCCGTTCACGCTCGAACACCTCCGGAAACTCGATCTCCCAGTGGAACACCACGAGCGGCGGGTCAGCATGGCGCCGCTCCTCGACAGCGGCCCGGTGCTCGCCCGCTCTGCCCGCCGTGACGGCCTCAGCATACTCCGCGCGGCGGGATCTTCGCTCCCGCTCGTTCTTCCCCTCGAAGAACGCGGCCACGGCGAGGTCCCCCAGCAGGCGCACCTCGGCGGTCTCGGCCTGAGCCTCGTCGAGTTGGTCGCGGAGCATCCAGTCGGACACCCCTTCCCCTGCATCCCTTATCTTGGCGCGCAGCTCCGAGACCTTCGCCAGGTGCTCGCGGATCCGCACCGTCTCGATTCCGGCCTGGAAGGCGGTAGCGGCGGCATCCCAGTGGAAGGCCTCGATCTGCTTCCGCGAGAGCCCCACCAGCGAGTCGCCGCGTCTCAGGGCGTGGTCCACGAAGGTGAGCGGGTGTTCCTTCGCCAGCGTCGCGAGCCAGAGCGACACCTTGGCGAGATCCACCGCGACCGGGTTGCGATCGACGCCGTAGAGGCAGCGCTGGGCCACGAGCCGCCGCGCGTATACGAGCTCGTCCTCGTCGGGCGGGATCGTCGGGAGTCCGCCGTGGGCGCGCCACGCCTCGACGAGCGCTTCGCCGAGCTGCCGGCACGCCTCCACCAAAAAGGCCCCGGACCCCATGGCCGGGTCGCAGACCTTCAGGTCCAGGATCTGCTCTGGAAGCGGTGGCTGCCCGCCAGGTCCACTCAACCGCGACAAGATGGGCGCGAGCGTGGTCCGGACGATCGGCTCGGTGAGCGCGCGGGGGGTGTAGTGCGACCCGGAGCGCCTCCGCTCCTGGCTTGGCTGAAGGACCATCGCCCCTTGCGGAACGATGTCGGGGGTCGCGTCCCGATCCACCACCGGCGACAGCGTCGCGTGGAGGTCGTCTATTTTCGTGGCGGTCTTGAGCGGTCCGGCAACCGTCTCGGTGAGCCGACGGTCGGTCCGTTCCTCGAGCCACTTCTTCCGCTCGGCGGGCTTCTGCTCGAGAAGCGCGTCGAGGTCCACGGTCGTCGGCGCCGACCACTTCTTCTGCGCCTTCACGGCAACCGAGCGTCCGGCCGCGGTCTCGAGCCGGAAGCCCATCATGCCCTGGTAGACGGAGCCGATCTCCTCCACGTCTAGAGCGCGGTACGAGATTCTCTCGCCGTCGAGAACAAGTAGCTTCTCCAGGGCGCGGTAGATGGTCCCGTCAGGAACGAGGGGCGGCTCGATCCGCTCGTGCAGCTGGCGGCCCCCAGCGGCTGGTCGCCCCTCCAGGAACGGGAAGCGATCCGGATCGAAGAGGACCCCGTGGCGGCGCGGCAGTCGCATCGGGCCGCTCTCCGCACCGTCGTGGATCATCCGGAACAGGACGAGGAGCTGCGGCCAGGCACCGAACCGCTGGTCCATCGTGTCCGGGAAGAGAGCCGCGTCCTCGCGGAGGCGCTCGTGAAGCCCGGCGACGGAGTAGTACCGGAGGAACGCCTCGTCCTCCGGGAGCATGTCCCGCTCCTCGGCGTAGAGCAGAAACACCATCCGAAGAATGACGGTGAGGAGCGCCCGATAAACCTCGTCCGGATGCTCACCGAGGGTCTGTCGCAGCAGTTCACCCTTCGACGCGTCGTCCGCGGCTTGGAACCCGCGGAGCAGCTCGTAGAGGGCGTGGAGGACCTGCTCCGCGAGACGCTCGCTCACCTCGTTCTGGAACTTCCGGCTGTCGGAGAGGAGCGCGGCGAGCCGCTTCGGGCGCGGCAGCGCGAGCAAGGTCTGCTCGGAGAGGAGCAGGCGAAGCGCCGTCGAAATCGGGCGCCCCGCTGGTTGGACCATGTCGGCGACCTTGAAGTCGATCCACCCGGAACTCTCGCCCCTCGGCGCCGAGACGAGCCGCAGGACACGGCCGTTGAATACGAGTCCCGCGTGGACGCCTGTCTGGCGGAGGAGCCGCTCCATGCGTCCATGCGCAGACGCCTCGAGGCCGCTCCCGCGCCGAACGACGCGGTCCAGGTCCTCGCCGGGCTCGAGCACGCGAACGAGCAGTTGCCACGCGGGGGCCCCAGACTGCGGGTCCATCTCCCGGACGGCGAGGTCCGGCCGCAGGGTCTCCTCGTAGCCGGTGACCGCCACCTCCAACTCGGAAGGGATCGGGCTCTCCGACGTTCCGGCGTATCCCTTTGGGGAGAAGCTCCACCCGAGAACCGACTCCGCGAAGCCACGGAAGTCGTGGACCCACGCCACTGGCCCCTCGCCCGGATCGAATACGCGCTCAAGCGTGCAACGACGTAGCAGCCGCTGGCCCTCGGTGTCCCGCCGGTCGAGAATCGCCCCGGCGCGGACGAGCGCCGGTGCGGACACCACGAGCCCGGTCGGCCGGACGAATCCAATCCACTCCAGATGCGCGAGAATCTGTGGATCGACCTTGGCCATGGCGCTCAGTTGCTCTCGGGCCAGAGGTAGACGACGCCTACCGGCTCCACCCTCTTTGCTCGCACCTCGTAGAAGTTCCGGACGCGCTTCGGCTCCACTTCGATGTCGCGGTGGAACTGGTCGAGCCGGGCACGCCAGGAGCGCATGTTGGCCTCGAGTTCGCGCTTCTCCTCTTCTGCGAACCCAAGCGTCAGCTGCTTGAACTCGCGCTCGTTGCGCACCAGCTCCTCGTGGACCCGTTCGTGCTGCCGCTCGAGGATCTCCTTCAGGTCCTTTTCCTCCCGGAGGCCGCGCTGGCGGAGCCGCTCGACGGCGGCGGCGGCCAGTTCCTCGGCGCGGGGGGCGAGCTGCGGCAGGAGTTCCCCGATGTCCTTCGCAGCGGTCTCGAGCAATCGGCGCTGGATCGTCTCGCC
>JBBQEB010000270.1:0-3318 GCA_038320275.1 Myxococcales bacterium
CTGCGGGACGAATGGCCGGCGCGCGAGTACGGGAGCGGCCTGTTCCCGAAGGACCTGCTGCGCGAGGCGATCCCCGCGGGCGACATGCACACCGAAGAGGAACGGCGGCTGCTGTATGTCGCGCTCACGCGGGCGCGCGACCGGCTGATCGTGACGACCCACGGCGGACCGGCAGCGAAGAAGGAGCCGTCGCCGTTCGTCGAGGAGCTGCTCGCAGGCGCTGGCGACGAGGTCCGCAAGGTCGATCGGGTGGGGGAGCGAACCGCCGGCGAGCCGGCCCCGCCGTCCGATCCGCTGGCGGAGCTTCGCCGCATCATGCCGATCCCCACCGCGCGCGAGGGCCGGCTGACGCTGCGGCTCCAGGCCGTCGAGCTGCTGGGGTTGATCGAGGGCACGTCGGCGACCGATCCCGAGACGGCTGCCGCGCGGGCGTTCCTGGCCTCGGAGCTCGCCGCCCTCGGTGAGGCAATGGCCGAGGGCACCGACTCGGCACGGGCGCGCGGACTCGACCCGCTGTCGCTGCGGGCGGTCGCCCTGGACACCGGGGCGGGCGCGAACCTGCTCGACGTCCTGCCGCTGCCGTCCTCGTTCAGCTACTCGCAGTTCGACACGTACGAGCGGTGCCCGCTCCAGTACGCATTCGGGCACGTCTACCGGATCCCGTCGAGCCGGACCGTCGCGGCCTTCTCGTTCGGGACGTCGGCGCACGCGGCCTTCGAGGCGTTCACGAGGGACCGTCGCGAGCGTCTCGCGCGCGGCGAGGCGCCGCCAGACCGCGACGACCTCGAGCGGATCTTCCGCGCCGAATGGCCGGCGGGCAAGCTGGGCGACCAGACCACGGAGGAGACCTACCAGCGGCGCGTCGGGACGCTGCTCGACAACTTCTACGACGGTGAGCTCAAGGGGCTGGGCGAGGCGCTCCACGAGGAGCTGCCATTCGCGCTGACGATCGCGCCCGACGACGGATCGCCCGCCTTCGTGATCGGCGGTGTCATCGACCGGATCGACCGGCTGCCGGACGGCGGGATCGAGGTCGTCGACTACAAGACCGGCCGCATTCAATCGCAGAAGGACGTGACCGAGAGCCTGCAGCTCTCGATCTACGCGCTTGCCTGCCGCGACCGCCTGGGGCTCGGGACGCCCGAGCGGGTCACCTACTACTTCACCGAGGCGGCGACGCGGCGATCGACGACGCGCTCCGAGGACCAGCTGGACCTCGCGCGCCAGGACCTGGCAGCGCGGGCGGCCCGGATCCGGTCGGGCGACTTCGCTGCGGATCCCGCGCCGGGCAAGTGCTGGCGCTGCGACTACGCGCCGATGTGTCCAGCGAGGGCGAGATGACGGAGCGCGACGCCCAACATGGTCCTAGATGGGGAAGGTAGAGCGAGGCAGCATGCCGGCTTGGCGTCGAGCGCCATGGATTACGGCAGGCGGCAAGGGGTGCGTGTAGTCGTGACTTCGAACCCGGACCAGATCGCGAGCCGGCTGCTCGACTCGTCGCGGCGGGTTCCGGCAAGCGGGTTCCCGCCGCCCGGTGACGCCCACTCGGTGCGCGGCATGTACGCCTGGTTTGTGGATGTGGAGGGCGCCACGCAGCTCTCGGCAGGGCTTGGCGAGCAGGTCATCCCCGGGCTGATCTACGCGGGTCAGGCTGGTGCCGGGCGGAGCACGGCCACGCTCCGCTCGCGGATCCGCGGCAACCACATCGGCGGCTCCATCACCGGGTCCACCTTCCGGCTCACGCTCGCGTCGCTGCTCGCGCCGGACCTTGGTCTCGAGGACGAGGGCGGGCGCCGGCTGGCGGCGGAGGGCGAGTCCCGCCTCACGGCCTCCGCATAAGGCCGTGCTCGGGTCATAGAATGGCCAGAGCCGAGGGGGCCTCACTCGGACAGGGGTAGAGGAGGAGCGGCATCACCACGCTGGAGGCGCTCACGCCGGGAGCCGTCGTCCGTGGGCTGCTGCCCGATGCGCTCGTCACGGTCGTCGCGACGCAGTGGTTCGGTGACAACGCCCTGGAGCTGACCTACAAGACCGCGGATGGCAAGGTCGCGAACGAGCTGCTCTACCGCCACGATGAGCCCCGCCTCGAGATCGCGGAGATCGGCCGGCCGTGGAGCTTCGATGGGGACGGCGCCGCCTTCCGCCTGGTGTCCGAGGCCCACCGCATCCGCCTTGCGCACCTCTTCGACCCCGTCCTCGCCGTCCACACGTCCGACGTGGACCCGCTGCCGCACCAGATCACCGCGGTCTACGAGGCGATGCTGCCGCGCCAGCCGCTGCGCTTCCTGCTCGCGGACGACCCGGGCGCCGGCAAGACGATCATGGCGGGCCTCCTCATGCGCGAGCTCATCGCAAGAGGTGACCTCGCGCGCTGCCTCGTCGTCTGCCCGGGAAGCCTCGCTGAGCAGTGGCAGGACGAGCTCTACCGGCGCTTCGGGCTGCCCTTCGACATCCTGACCAACGACAAGCTCGAGGCCGCCCGCACCGGCAACTACTTCCTCGAGACGAACCTCGTCATCGCGCGCCTGGACAAGCTGAGCCGCAACCCCGACCTCCAGGAGAAGCTCGCCGTCCCCGATGCACGCTGGGACCTGATCGTGTGCGACGAGGCGCACAAGATGTCCGCGACGTACTTCGGCGGCGAGGTCAAGTACACCAAGCGCTACCGGCTCGGGCAGCTGCTCTCGACCCTCACCCGCCACTTCCTCCTGATGACCGCCACGCCCCACAACGGCAAGGAGGAGGACTTCCAGCTGTTCATGGCGCTGCTTGACGGCGACCGCTTTGAGGGCAAGTTCCGCGACGGCGCCCACACCGCGGACGTGTCGGACCTGATGCGCCGGATGGTCAAGGAGAACCTGCTCAAGTTCGACGGCACGCCCCTGTTCCCCGAGCGCATCGCCTACACCGTCCCGTACAAGCTCTCCGACGAGGAAGCCCGCCTCTACGCCGACGTGACCGAGTACGTCCGCGAGGAGTTCAACCGCGCCGAAGCCCTCCAGAACGACAAGCGCGCGGGCACCGTCGGCTTCGCCCTCACGATCCTCCAGCGCCGCCTGGCGTCCTCGCCCGAGGCGATCCACCAGTCGCTGCGCCGGCGCCGGGAGCGCCTGGAGCGCAAGCTGCGCGAGCTCGAGGTGATCCAGCGCGGCGGCCAGATCGCCCAGGCCACGAAGTCCGAGGACGTCCCGGAGCTCGATGCCGAGGACATCGAGGACATGGAGGATGCGCCCGACGACGAGCTCGAGGCCGCCGAGGAGCAGATCCTCGACCAGGCCACCGCCGCCGGCACCATCGCGGAGCTCAAGCTCGAGATCG
>JBBQEB010000271.1:0-3296 GCA_038320275.1 Myxococcales bacterium
GGAGGTGAGCCGCCGCGCGGCGCCCACGAGCATGAGCCCGCGCCCGCAGCCCACGTCGAGCACCCGCTCCGCGCCCGTGAAGCCCGCGAGGTCGAGGATGCGCTCCCGGTCGCGGAGCTTCCCGACCCGGCTGTCCCAGTAGCTCCAGGCAGCCATGAAGCCGAAGCCCAGCGCCGGCCAGCGGGCCATGCGGCCCAGCGGGAACAAGATCTCCTCCCCGCCCACCTGAGCGGAGAGCACCCCGGACCAGAGGCCGAGGGCGACGGACGCCCACAGGAGCACGCAGCCAACGGCGACGGCGGCGAGGTTCCTGACGACCTTCGGCGCGTCGATGCCGTAGTCCGGTCGCACGGGACGTGCGCTCACTGTCCGAACCTCTCCTTCCATGTCGCGCCGCCCAGCCGTCGCGCCGGGCCGCCGCCTTGCCCTCATCGTAGTGCGGCGTGAAACGCGGTGCCCGCGGGCCACAGGCATCTGCGCCTACCATCGGCATGCTTCCAGTATCTTCTCGCGGGAGAAGGGGCAGTGCGTTGCCAGTTACGCCGCCTCGTCGGTTCCGGTGGTGTCCACAGGACGGCTCACGCAGTCCCTAGTCACCAGCGACCCGCTGCCCGCGGAGGGAGGCAGCCCGGGGCCAACCCTGGACTTCATCACCTTCTCCGCAACACCCTGGTTCAGGTGGAGAAGGAATTCGAGCGGATCCGCTCCGCGCTTCATCGCGTAGGCGGCTCGGACTTCCTTCTCAAGATCAAGGTGAGCGTTCTTGAGTTCATGCTCGCCCGGCGTCTCCAGCGACCGGTACAGCTCGCGCAGCGACAGCCCGCCCTCCACCATCAGGCGACGGCGGGTAGCGCGCAGTTCGATCGCAGCCGCGGCGACGCGCTTCACTTGCGCCCGCGTTGGGGACTGTGGCCACGGGAAGCAGTCGAACACCGTCTCCGACGTGTACCGCCAATCGCCCTTGAGCATCGAGCACCGGGCTACGAACCAACGCCAGTGCAGTTCGGACTGCAAGATGCCGAACGAGTAATCGTCAGCCAGCGCGAACACCGTCAGCGCGTCGTTCGGGTGGATCGTTGGCGAGATGAACTCGAAGATCGGCCGCCGCGTGTGCCGAACGCACACGATATACCGCGGCAGCGCTTCGATGGCGTTGATCATGTCCCGCCGACCTCGCCAGAACTTCCACCACGTCTCGAAGTGCGACTGCCTCGGCCCCTTATTCGATTCGAGCCGCTCGCGCTCCTTGCGTGCGTGCTTCTCCATTTCCGGAAGGACGTGCTCCTTCACGTGCGCGAACGCCTTGCCATGGCGCATCGCGGCCGTGACGTCGCCGCAATCATTGAGATCGACCACGAACCGAGTGGGGCCGCCGTGACGGAGGAGGTTGTCGCCGGTCAGGTACGGGTGGACAGCTTCGGCCGCAAGTGGTGAACGGACGATGCTCGACGCCTCGCTGGGCGTCAGCAGGAACCCGTCGTCGCCGTGGGTCTGCCCCTGGAAACAGACCTGCGGTTTCTGATTCGCCTCGATCTCCTTCGCGCTGCTCACGTCAAGGTCGAACGACAACGACGAGTTGATCCTGTCAAACTCGACCACCTTCCAGGGGCTCTCCACAGAATCGCCGACCTGCGTAAAGAGCTTCTTCTTGCCGGCCGCCTTTCCCTTGACCCAGTTCACGATCGAGACGTGGATGTACCGCACCCGGTTCCCTGGACACGAGTTTGACCTACGCGGCGGTGCGTAGGCCGTGTTCCTCGCGAGCGGCGGTCGGGCTCAGGAAGCCCAACTTCTCCACCAGCCACTCGGCGTTGTAGCGCGCGACGAAGGCGGCGACGGCGGCCCTGACCTCCTCGACGTTCTTGAAGACCCTGCCGTGGATGGCTTGCTCCTTCAGCGTCCGGTTGAAGCGTTCGGCCACGCCGTTGGTCTGCGGCTGCGCGACGAAGGCGAAGCTGGGCGCGATGCCCCAGTAGCGGACCTGATTCAGGAAGTGGTCGGCGAGGTACTGCGTCCCGTGGTCCATGCGGAGCTTGAGCCCACGGGCCACACCGCCGTCGGTCCGTCCGAAGATCCGGGTGAGGCCCATCGCGATTGGCTCGAGCGCAGCGTAGCGGTCGCCTTCCTTCACCACGTGCCAGCCAACGCACTCGGCGTTCCAGTGCTCGACCGCGGAGAAGATCCAGACCCAGCCCTGGTCCAGGGTGAAGACGCGGGAGCCGTCCGTTCCCCACATGACGTTCGGCGCGTCGGTGACGATCACGCCGTCGTGCGGGGCCGCTGCGCCCTTGCGACCGCGATGCGGCGAGAGCAGGTGGTTCTCGCGCATCACCCGCAAGACGCGCTTGCGCGAGACGCGGACCAGGTCGCGCACGCGCAGCCGCGCCCACACCTTGCGGTGGCCCTCTCCGATGAACGGTGTGCTGGCGAGGTCTTTGCGGATGTGCTCGAGGAGCATCTCGTCCGAGACCTTCGGCTGCGGCCCGCGCCGATCGAGGACCACGACCGGTCCATCTCGCCGCGTCACGTGCGCGTAGAAGGTCGAGCGGGGCAGGCGCCAGGCCGTGCACACACGCTCGACGCCGTAGGCCACGCCGGTCGACGGGGAGGTCGCGGCACTCATCGCCTCGACCTCCTCGGTGCCAAAGGGATCTTCACCATCCCCAGCCGATGCTTCAGGAGCTCGTTCTGCATCGTCATCTCGCCGAGCTGCTTCAGCGCCGCGTCGAGCTCCACCTGGCCAGCGGTCGTCTCGCGCTCGCGCAGGCTCGCATCGATGCCGGAGAGCGCCCGGCTCTTCCACTCCTCGAGCCGGTACATCTCCACGCCCAGCTCGCGCGACAGCGCCTCGACCGACTCGCCCCGCAGCAGCCGCAAGGTCACCTCCCGCTTCCGCGCCGCGCTCCAACGCTGGCCGGGGGCGAGCGGACCTGCCACCGCCGCCAGGGGGGTACCCGAGGTAGCACCCGACCCGCGATCGTCGATCCTGGACCGATGGTGTGCGTCGTTTTCTTCCTCCACCCGCCGCCGAGCGCCTTCGGCTGAATCTCCGGTCGCCCTACGGGCTCCCTCCGATTCGGCCGGCACACCGTTCTCCATCCGCTTCCCGTTCTTCATCATGGTCTCCTTAACCACTACTGCAGCGTGTCCAGGAAAACCGGGTCCGCCTCACTTCCAGCAGTGGGTGACGAACAAGAAGAGCGATCCCAAGGAGTGCCGCTTCGAGGCGAGGTTCGCGGGCGTGAAGGTGGGGCGGCTCGCGCCGGAGCAGCCGGCCTCTTTCGCCGCGCAGATCC
>JBBQEB010000272.1:0-3294 GCA_038320275.1 Myxococcales bacterium
CATCGCTCCACTGAGCCTGCCAATTCGCCGCAAGACATCCCCTCCTGTTAGTTCGTGCCTGTAGTTCGTTCCCGTAGTCCCTGCGCCGGGAGAGTCGCCGATGCAGAGGCCGGTGTCAACCCCGGGCGCCCTCTGTCCGACCGTTGGTGCCGGCGATTCGCTTCGCCTCGGCGGGGCCGAGGTAGGGGGTGAGGGCGAACTCGGTCAGGTCTTTTCGCAGGGGCTCGAGGTCTTGCTCGCCGGCCAGGATGCGCCGCCCCAGCAGTGTGGCTATGCCGCCCACCACAGCCTCGTCGGTGGCCTCCGGCATCGCCGCGCCTCCCGGCGCCGCCGGCGCGCCCTCGCTGAGCAGGGATACGAAGCTCTGCAGCGCCTCCTGGTAGCGGTCGTAGATCCCCTGCCCGCCGCGCAGGCCCTCGACCAGCGCCAGCCGCGCCAGGGCCGGCTCGCCCGCCAGGAGCTCCAGCAGCGCGGCGATCGCGTCGCGCACCCCCGGCGCCCACTCGCCCTGCCCGGCGCAGGCCGCCACCACGCGCTCGCGAATCCGCTCGACCACGGCGTCGAAGGCGACCAGGAAGCACTCGTCCTTGCTCGCGAAGTGCTTGTAGAAGTCGGCCTTGGAGACGCCGGCGCGCTTGGCGATCGCCGCCACTGTCGTCTTGTCGTAGCCCTGCTCGTAGAGAGCCTCGGCGAGGGCGGCGACCAGCCGCTCGCGCTGGTGGCGCGCGACGTGCTCGCGGGGAAGGCCGTGGCGGCCGCGGGGGAGTCGCTCCGGGTTCAGGCGCTGGAGTCTGCCAGCGCCTCTCCCCCACTGCCGTCCGCACGCTCCGCCGCGACCCCCAGGTACGGCGCCAGCATGAACTCCGAGAGCTCCGGCAGCAGGTCAGTGGCGTGCTCGGCCTCCTCGCGGCGGATCTGCTGGTAGACGATCCAGGCGACGCCGCCGATCAGCGTCTCCTCGATCGTCTCCGGCAGCCGCGCATCGTGGGGGACGTTGCGCTGGGCCAGCTCGACGAAGCGCTCGACCGCGAGCTCGTAGCGCTGGGTCGCGGCCGGGGTCGAGGAGAGGACCTCGATCAGGCACACCCGCGCCAGCGCCGGCTCCTCGGCGACGTAGCCGAGGAAGGAGGCGAGCCCGGCGTGCAGGCGCTCCTCCCAGCCGCCCTCGACCTTCTGGCAGTCGGCCTCGATCCGCCGCATCGCCTCATCGACCGCGGCGTCGAAGGTGGCGAGGAAGACCTCCTCCTTGCCCTCGAAGTTCTCATACAGCGTCTTGCGGGCGACGCCGGCGCGGCGGACGATGTCGCCGATCTTGGTCGCGTCGTAGCCGTTCTCGGCGGTCAGCTCGACGACCGCGTCCATGATCCGCCTGCGCTTGTGCTCGGCGACGAACTCGCGCGAGAGCTCTGGGCGCTCAGGCCGGGAGGCCGGCTCCGCTCGGGCCCCCGCTTGTGCGCGTGGGAGCATGAGGCAAGGATACCCCTCGCCTCCCAAGATCCCGTGCAGACCGGGGACTTCTGTGGTACCTTGAGACGACTCTCTAAGTATCCAATTAGAAACGGTTGGGTTTTTCTATGCCACCGAACCGGGTCCATCTGAGCAACGAGATGCTGGTCGCCGCGGTCGGCGACGCTTGGTCCCCCTCCGAAGTGGACGCCGCCGCCGAGCTGTTGGCAAGCGGCAACGGGCAGTTTCCAGCCGGGGTGCGGACGATCCCGGCGGGCCTGGTCAGCGCCGTCCAGCGCGAGCGCCTGCTCGCCGGGATGCTGGTGGCCACGGCGGAGCTGGGCTACCGCGAGGTGTGCGTCGAGGACGTGCTGGAGCGCGCCGGCGTCTCCCGCCCCACCTTCTACGAGCACTTCGAGAACAAGGAGGACTGCTTCCTGCAGGCCTTCGACTCCGGCGCCGAGAGGATGTGGACGCGGCTCGCGGCGGCGGCGAGCGAGGGCGGCGAGAGCTGGCGCGACCGGCTGCGGATGGGGCTGGAGGAGCTGCTGCGCTTCATCGCCGCCGAGCCCGACACGGCGCGGGCGCTGATCGTCGAGGCGCGCGCCGCGAGCCCGGCGGCGCTGCTGCGCCGCGACGCCGTGCTGGACGGCTTCACCGCCTGCATCGACGCCTGGGTGCGCGAGGAGGCGGCGACCCCCTCGGCGCTCGCCGCGGCGGGAATAGTCGGCGGCATCGAGGCGCTGCTCTACGCGCGGATCAACAAAGGCGAGACCGGCGACCTCGACGCCCTCCTCCCCACCCTCATGTACTTCGCGGTGCTGCCCTTCGAAGGCCACGAGGTGGCAAGCGGAGAGCTGGGCGCCGCGGTGCGCTGAGACTGGAGCCGCCCGTCCGCCAGCCTCTTACCGCGCCGCGCGGTGGCCGCGGCGGATCGGGTAGGGACCGGGCTCACCCCGGCCCCCCCCACACCACCGGACATGCGGGTCCGCATCCGGCGGTTCGCTCGGCATGACCCGGAAGCGACGATAGGGATCACTGAACCCCCGGAGGCCCAGGTCGACCCAGTAGGACTTGGGCAGGGTGAGGTGAAGGGCAGTGGAGTTAGAGATGCGCCAGTAACCCTTGCGGGAGTTCGCCCACTTGCGGGCATCTGCCTCGGGGATGCCTGCCGCTCTCAGCTTGCGCAACCGCGTGCGCACGCGTATCCACTCCTTCCACTTGACCTGCCGTAGCCTGCGTCTGAGCCACTTGTCGAGTTCCTCGAACGGCCAGGGGGTGTCGGCCTGTGAGAAGTAGGCCGTCCACCCAACCGTGAAGCGGTTGATCTCAGCGATCCGCCGCTCCATCGAGACGCGCCAGCGACGCGAGGTGAGTCGGCGCAGGCGGCCTTTGGCCCGCATGCGGGCCTTCCAGTCCACCGCCACGACGACCCCATCCCCTCGGCGCAGGAAGCGGAACCCCAGCAGGGGCCGCTTCGTCGCCAAGTCAACCGCCGACTTCTGGCGGTTGACGCGCAGCTTGAGCTTGTCCTCGACATACCGCGTGATGCTCTGCATGACGCGCTGCCCGGCGCGCTCGCTGGCGACATAGACCTTGCCGTCGTCGGCGTAGCGCACGAAGCGGTGCCCGCGCTTCTCCAGCTCCCAGTCGAGGTCGTCGAGCATGACGTTGGAGAGCAGCGGGCTGAGCGGAGAACCCTGAGGGGTCCCCTCCCCGCCCACCTGCGCAACCCCGCCATCCATGACGCCCGCGCCCAGGTAGCGCCGGATCAGCTTCAGCACCTGCTTGTCGTGCACCCGTCTTGCGACCCTCGCCATCAGGGCGTCGTGTTGAACTCGATCGAAG
>JBBQEB010000273.1:0-3292 GCA_038320275.1 Myxococcales bacterium
CGCCTTTCTCTGGCGAGCCGTCAGCAAGCAGGCCCCACCCGAGAAGCTCCCTCTTGAAGAGCCGCGGGGCCCGGCACGGTGCGGCTCCGTCGTCAGGTCCATCCAGGGCCGGGCGGAAGGGAGACAAGATGGAAAGCCTCACTCCGACGTCGCACGCAGAGGCCGTGGCGGTGTTTCGCCACGGGCTGATTGGCGCGCTCACCCAGGCCGAGATGACTCGAGGACAGTTGCGCGCGGCGCTGGCGGGCCTCAGCGCCCAGCGCTTCCGCCCGCCGGAGTCGAAGACGACGCGGAGCTTCTCGGCGGCGACCCTCGAGCGCTGGTACTACGCCTTTCGAAAGCGCGGCCTGAAAGGCCTCAAGCCGACTGCGCGAAAGGACAAAGGCCACGCGAAGCGGCTCACGCCCGAGCAGCGGCAACTGCTGCTCGACATCCGGCGCGAGCACCCTCACGCCGCAGTGTCCGTCATCTTGCGCACGCTCGTCCTCGATGGGCGGCTGGACAAGGCGGCCGTTTCGGAGACGACGGCGCGGCGGCTCTTCACTGCGAACGGCCTCGACAAGATTGGCCTCCGCGCTGTCGACGGCAGCAAGACTCGCCTGCGCTGGCAAGCAGAGCGCCCGGGCGCGCTGTGGCAGGGCGACGTCTGCTACGGCCCGGCGCTGCACATCAACGGCAAGTCCCGGCCGCTGCGCATCCACGCCCTGATGGACGACGCCTCGCGGTACGTCGTCGCGCTCGAGGCGCACCACACCGAGAGGGAAATCGACATGTTGGGCCTCTTCGTCCGCGCCCTGCGCCGGTACGGCCCGCCCGATGCGCTCTACCTCGACAACGGCTCGACCTACCGCGGCGAAACCCTGGCCACCGGTTGCGCCCGCATCGGCACTGCGCTGCTACACGCCCGGCCCTATGACGCGCAGGCGCGGGGGAAGATGGAGCGCTTCTGGCGCACCCTGCGCGAGGGCTGCCTCGACTTCCTCGGCAGCCTCACCTCGCTGCACGACGTCAACGTCCGGCTCTGCGCCTTCCTCGACGCGCACTACCACCCCAGCCCGCACGCCGGACTGATGGGCCGCACGCCCGCTTCGGTGTTTGCGTCGACGCCGCCACCGGTGGACCGCTTCGACGAGACCAAGCTGCGCGAGGCGTTGACCACCCGAGAGCGGCGACGGGTCCGACGGGACACCACGGTGTCCATCGCCGGGAAGGACTACGAGCTCGACGGCGGCTTCCTCGCCGGCCGCATCGTCACCCTTTGCCGTTGCCTCGTCGACCTGGCTGAGCCGCCGTGGGTAGAATTCGAAGGCCGCCGGCTCCAGGTGCACCCCGTGGACCCGGTGAAGAATTCCCGACGCCGGCGGCCACAAAAACACCGCGACGCCGTCCCCAACCACCCCGCCTTTGACCCGCCGAAGGCGCTGCTCGACAAGGCCGTCGGTCGCCCGCCCGCGCACCCGCGAGGCGAGTCATGACGCCCGCCTACGTCACCTACTTCGGACTGAAGGCTCCGCCCTTCTCGAAGGAAATCGCCGACGAGGACCTCTGGCTCCCGGCGTCAAAGACGTCTCTCGTCGAGGAGCTGTGCGAAGCGATGGAGGAGCGCACCTCGGTCGTCCTCGTCGGTGAGCCAGGCGTCGGGAAAACCTGCGTGCTGCGTGCGCTGCGGCATCGACTGCCGCACGCCGGCTTTCGACTCACCTACTGCCACAACGCCACCCTCGGTCGGCGCGACTTCTACCGGCACCTTTGCCTGGCGCTGGGGCTGGCGCCCAATGCCACCGCCGCGGCCCTCTTCTTCGCCGTCTCGAAGCACGTCGAGGACCTGGGCCGCGAACGCGTCCACCCCGTCTTCCTGCTCGACGAGGCGCATCTGCTTCACCAGGACACGCTCGACCACCTGCACATCCTGCTCAACTACCAGTGGGACTCGAAAGCCCTGTTGTCGCTCGTCCTCGTCGGGCTGCCCGAGCTGGAACACCGGCTCACCAGCCGGCACAACCGCAGCCTCTACTCACGCCTGGGCCGCAGACTCTCTGTGGGGCCGCTGACTCCCGACGACACCGCCGAGTACGTGCGTCTTCGGCTGACAAAGGCGGGCTGCGAGCGCGAGCTGTTTTCAACTGACGCGCTCGCGATGTTGCACGAGGCCGCGACCGGGGCACTGCGAGACATTGACCGAATCTCGACGGCCGCGCTGCGCGACGCGGCGCGGAAGAAGCGCAAGCTCGTAGAGCGCGACACCCTTGCGCGCGTGCTCGACGCTGAGGCGGCGGCCAGCCAAGAGGTCGATTCGTGAGCAGGCGCACCCCGACGCCTTTCGACCTGGCCGAATTCCCCGAGTTGGGCGTCATCGAGGTCCTCGACGGCGCGCTCGACGTCACCGCCACTGCGCTGCTCGCGGCCCACGCGGAACTCGGGGCGGGGGACTTCGTGAGCGAGATTCCCGACGCATCGGTCGCGGCCTGCCTCGCCGACGCGGTGTTGACGAACCTCAGCGCACTTCAGACGGTGATCGATCGCTACCGCGCCTACGTCCTCAACGCAGACGCACGGCGGCGCTGCGCGCCGCCGCGACCCTTCTGAGCGACAGGATCTCCATCACCGAGAGCGGAGCCCATCGCTCACCCTCGGTGATGCCCATCAACCAGTCGGATCATCAGCCCGTCAACCAGCGCGCTCGGCAACAGCCACTCGCGCCGCGAGCCACTCGCGCCGTGAGCACGTGAGCCACTCGCATGCTCATTCGGTCAGCCCGGGGGGGGCACGGGGGCCGAATGCTCCGACGAGTTCGTGACGCCGAGAGGGAGGGTCGCGGGAGCTCTACGGAACCTGGAAGGCGCCCTTCTCGAAGGTCGGGTGGCTCTTGCAGTGGAACCCGTAGTTGCCAAACGTGTTGGTCTGAACGGTGCGGGTCGAGCCGAAGCCGCTCAAGGTCACTTCCTTCGGACCGCAGGTCTGCTCCCAGGGGTGGGTTGTGAAGTCCCCCGAGAAGGTGAGTGTCTGGCTGGTGCCGAGGTGGATGCAGGGCGGCGAGTAGTCGACGCTGCTGTTGAAGACGATCGTCCCCGGCGGCGTGGTCGACGAGTAGGCGACGTAGGTGCTGCACCCGCCCGGGAACCCGGAGCAGGTCGGAACCGTGCAGGCGCCAGTCGACTTGCAGACCGTCTTCGGCGCGGCGCAGTCGGCGTCGCTGCAGCAATCCGCGCTCGGAATGCAGCTGCTCAGGTTGCAGACCTTCTCGCTCGCCGAGCAGGCGACATTCTCGGTCTGGGTCGCCGAGGTCAGCCCC
>JBBQEB010000274.1:0-3272 GCA_038320275.1 Myxococcales bacterium
ACGTCGGAGGTCGCGGTCGCGGTCGGGGTCGCGGTCGGGGTCGGGGTCGGGGTCGCGGTCGGGGTCGAGAGGTCGCCGTCGAAGTCGAAGTCGCCGTCGCCGTCGCCTCCCCCGCCAGTCTCGCTCACTCCGGCAGCGGCAGCTCCAGCACCAACCCGTCGTGGGCCACCGTGACGTCACCGTGCTCTTCCAGCGCCTGCGCGAGCAGCGGCGAGGGGTCCTGGTCGTAGCGGGTGGAGAGGTGCGTCAGGACGAGCTTGGCCGCCCCCGCTTCCCGACCGATCCGACCCGCCTCCCGCGCCGTGGAGTGCATGGTCTCCTCGGCCCGCTCGCGCTCGGCGTCGCCGAAGGTGGCCTCGTGCACCAGGAGGTCGGCGTTTCGGGACGCCTCGACGGTCGCGGCGCAGGGGCGCGTGTCGCCGGTGATGACGACGCGGCGACCGCGGCGGGACGGCTCCACCACGTCGTCGGGGCGCACCACCCTCCCCTCCACCTCCACCGTCCTGCCGTGCTGGAGCGCGCCCCAGAGCCGCCCCTCCGGCACCCCGAGCGCGCGGGCCCGCTCCGGGTGGAAGCGGCCTGGGCGCGCGTCCTCCAGGAGCGCGTAGCCCAGCGACGGCGTCCGATGCTGCGTCGCGAAGGTGCGCACCGCGGCGCCCTGCAGTTGCACGGTCTCGTCCGGGGCCAGCTCGTGAATCTCCACGGGGAAGGACAGGACGTCCGTGCCGGTGAAGAGCATGGTGTCGAGGAGCTTGCGAGCGGGGCGGGGTCCGTAGAGGTGCAGCGGCGCCGTCCGGTGGAGCATGGAGAGCGTGCGCAGGAAGCCGATGGCGCCGAGGTAGTGATCGGCGTGGAAGTGGCTGAAGAAGATGGCCGCCAGGTCGAACCCGGTGCCGAAGCGGATCATCTGCCGCTGGGTGCCCTCCCCGCAGTCGAAGAGGCAGAGCTCGCTGCCTCGCCGCAAGGTGATGCCCGACAGTCCGCGCCGGGCGGTGGGCTGGGCGGCGGAGGTCCCGAGGAAGGTGAGGCGGAGCACCTCATGAAAGTATCAGAGCCAGGGCCGGGTATCGCGGAGATTGCCGCACGTCACGCGTGGCCGCGCCGGGTCACGTGGCCGGCGCGGGCTGCACCGTCAGCACAGGGGTCGAGGACATCCTCACGATCTTCTCCGCGACGCTGCCGAGCAGCGCGTGGGTCACGCCTCGCCGACCGTGCGTCCCCACGACGATGAGATCGGCCTTGCTCGCCGCCGCGGCGGCAAGGATTCTCTCCCACGGAACGCCGATCTCGAGCAGGCCCTTCACGCCTGCGACCTGCCCCTTCACCGACTCCACCAGATCGTCGAGTCTCTCCTGCGCGATCTCGGCGACCGGCGTGAGGAGGTCGACCGGTGCGAATTCCATGGTGGCGTACCCGTACACCGGGATCTCACAGGTGTGCGTGATGGTCAGCTCGGAACCGGACTCGCGCGCCATGGCGATGGCCACGGTCAGCGCCTGCTGCGAGGTGTCGGAGAAGTCGGTCGAGACCAGGATGTGCTTGAAGAACCCCATGCGAAAAGCTTGGACCCTTCGATGGGCGCCGGTACGTAGCCATTTGGGGGCGCGCTCCCGCCGCGCATCAGCGAGGCCGATCGCCCAAACGTCGTCCTGGAGCTCACGCCGTTCCGTCGCGAGGCGGAAGTCGACGCCCGCCTCTTCGCCCCTCCCCCGGCGCGACCGGAGCCCGCAGGCCCGGACGGCATGAACGATCGATGCCGGGCGCGGCGGGCGATTCGTTGGCGTGAAGCCGGTACTTCGCTCCCCGGGTGGTGCCGCTCGCCTTCAGGAAGGGTGCGGTGGCGAGGTCGCGGGTCGCCTGGCGCCGTGAGCCGCGGCCGCCCAGCTCCTCCAGGTAGTCCGAGATGGTGACGGCCTGCTTCGACCCGGCCAGCCGGCGGAGGAGGTTCATGCGCTCGGGGCGCCGGAGCGTGCCGCGAACCGGGCTTCCCAGCTCCTTCGCGATGGGCTCCTCCCGCGAAAAGTACCCCCAGCGGCGGTACTCCGCGAGCGACTCCTCGACGTCGCGGCGCGACAGCGCGCCGCCAAAGGCGCGGGTGCCGAGAAAGAAGCGCTCGTCGCCTCCGCGGGCGAAGCGCCGCGTGACGAAGGCGGCGTAATCGGCGAGCTCCTGCCGACCCGCGATCCGCGTCGCGAACTCCAGCGCCACCGCCAGCGTGGCCGGCCACCGCGATTCCTGGGCCGCTCGCCGGAGCTTCAGCGGGTCGAACCGGTCGTAACGGCGGGCGAGGAGCTCCACCAGGAGCCAGAGGAGCCGCGGGTCGCGGCGCGAAGCCTGTGCCGCGACCACCAGCACCTCCTCCGGCGCGAGGGGGCCGAACCCCCACCGTACGTGCGCGCCCTCGGCCCGCGCCCCGAGCCCGGCCAGCTCGTGATAGAGCCGCGGCAGCTCCCCGGGCTCCAGCGGGCGTGTGAGGTCGGCGCTCACTTCGCCTCGGCGACATCGTCGAGGAAGTCGGCCGCGGACGAGGCTCCCTTGACGCCGCGGTCCACCAGTTCCTGGATCCGGCGCTCCACGATGGACAGGTCCGGCCCGCGGGCCAGCAGCGCGCGCGCGTGGCCGACGTCCTTCTCCCGCCCGGCGAAGCACTTCATCACGAGGAGGTCCTCGAGGCCGAGCGCGAGCGCGGTGAGCCGCGCGCCGGAGAAGACGGGCTTCAGCCGGGAGCGGTAGTCCGCCGGCAGCAGGTGGGCGAAGGTCTCGAAGTGCGGGTTCAGCCAGTCGGGCGAGAGCCCGCATTCGGCGGCTACCTCCCGGACGAGCGGTGCGAGCTCCTCGAAGCTTCCCTGGGCCGGGTAGGCGTCCACGTCGGTGGTGCGTACGGGCAATCCGTGAGCGAGCATCATCGCGGTGCCGCCACCGACGATGAGCGTCCAGGGCCGCCCGAGCCGGCGGTCCAGGGACGCCCAGGCGGCGGTCAGTGAAGCCTGGGAGAGATGAGCGGGGGCGGAGGGCATCGAGCCATCTTTAGGCTCGTTCTGTCCATGGCGCAATCCGGGCGGCGGCGTGGAACCTCGCCCGCGCCGCCGCGGCTCGTCCGCAGGGGGGCGGGCCGCACCGCGTGCCTGGCGCGAGTTCCTCGTTCCCCGCTTCAGCTGCTCGCCGACGTGTAGTGCCGGATCGACCGCAGTCACAGCGGAGCCCACTTGGTGTGAGCCCGTCGCGAGGCACACGATGCCGTCGACGAGCCGGGCACACGAGGAGGGAGCAGC
>JBBQEB010000275.1:0-3267 GCA_038320275.1 Myxococcales bacterium
GCCATCGTCCAGCGCTGGCGCGCGGCCGGGTACGAGCTGGTGGGGATCGACGCGCTGGAGGCGGCGCCGGCAGCAGGCGCGCTGGGGAGGCTCGCGCGCTGGGCCGGCCTCGCCGCCATCGCCGTCCTGGCCTGGTTCGCCCTGCGCAAGCTCGACCCGGCGGCCCTCCGGACCGCCTTCGAGGACGCGAGCCTGCCCTTCCTCCTCGCCGCCGCCGGCGCGAACCTGCTCGCCCTCGCCATGCAGTCGGGCCGGTGGCTCGCCATCGTCCATCCCATCGTGCCGCGGGCGAAGTTCCGCGACGCCTTCTTCACCCTGGTGGCGGGCTATGCCATCGGACTGGTGGTTCCGGCGCGGGCGAGCGACTTCGCCCGGGCAGCCCTCATGTCGCGCCGGACCGGCGCCTCCATGGCGTCGCTCACCGCCACCGCGGTGGTGGACCACCTGCTGGGCTCGGTGGCGCTCTTCGGCGCGCTGGGGCTGGTGGCCGCGTTCTCGCCGGTGCCACTCTGGCTGCGGAGCGCGGGCACGGTCGCGTCGGCGGGGGCGGTGGGCGCGCTGGTGGCGCTCTGGCTCCTGAGGCCGCGCGGGCCGTCGAAGCCACCGCGGACGGGGCTCGCCGGAACCGTCGAGCGCCTCCGTCAGGGCCTCGTGGCGGTGGGCAGGCCCCGCGCCCTGGCGCTCTCGTGGCTCTTCGCCCTCGGCGGCTGGGCGGCCGAGGTGCTCATCGCGCTCCTCGCGCTCGAGGCTTTCGGCCTCCCTGGCGGCGCCGAGCTGGCGCTGCTCCTCGTGCTCGCCACCACGCTCTCCGCCGCCGCCTCCGTCTCGCCGGGCAACGCCGGCGCCTTCGAGCTCGCCTGCATCGTGGCGCTCTCCGGCTTCGACATCCCGCGCGAGCAGGCGCTGGCCTTCGCCATCGGGTACCACGCCGTCCACCTCGTGCCGGTCGCGCTCCTGGGAGGGGCCTGGCTCCTCGTGAATGGCTCGCGCGACGTCCTCGCCCGGCAGGCACCGTGATGGCCAGACCTCGTTCGCGCGCGCTTCACCTACCGTACGACCTCTCCGCGGGTGGCAGGGCCGCCAAAGTCGAAGGGCGGGCCCCGTGAAGAGAGGCCCGGTCCTCTCCGGCCTCGATGTCCTCGTGAAGGAGCGCTTCCGCCCGCTCCGCGGGAAGCGCGTCGGGCTCGTCTGTAATCCCACCAGCGTCGATCGCGAGCTGAGGCACGCCGCCGATCTCCTGTCGGCCGCGCCCCACGTCACCCTGGCCGCGCTCTTCGGCCCGGAGCACGGGGTCCGGGGCGACGTGCAGTACATGGCGGCGGTCGCCGACGAGCGCGATCGGAGGACGGGCGTCCCGGCTCACTCCCTGTACGGGAGCACCGCGGCGTCGCTCACGCCCACCACCGACGCGCTCCGGGAGCTCGACGCGCTCGCCTTCGACATCCAGGACGTGGGCGCGCGCTACTACACCTACCAGGCCACCATGATGCTCTGCATGGAGGCGGCGGCGCGGGCGGGGATCGGCTTCGTCGTCCTCGATCGCCCGAACCCCATCGGCGGGCTCCTGGTGGAAGGGCCGCGGCTCCTCCCCGGCTTCGAGAGCTTCTGCGGCCTGCACGATCTGGCGCCTCGCCACGGCATGACGGTGGGCGAGCTGGCGCTGCTGTTCCGGGAGGAGCGCGGGCTCGAGCTCGACCTCTCGGTGGTGGAGTGCCGCGGCTGGCGCCGGAGCATGCACGCCGCCGACACGGCGCTCCCGTGGGTGTTCCCCTCGCCCAACATGCCCACCCCGGCGACGGCGCTGGTCTACCCGGGCCTGTGCCTGCTGGAGGGCACCAACGTGTCGGAGGGGAGGGGGACCACGCGCCCCTTCGAGCTCCTTGGCGCCCCCTGGCTCGACGCTGCGGCGCTCGCGGAACGGCTGGAGGCGGAGGATCTGCCCGGGGCGCGCTTCAGGCCGGTGAGCTTCGTGCCGACCTTCGACAAGCACGCTGGCGAGCGCTGCCAGGGTGCGGAGCTCTTCGTGACCGACCGGGAGGCCTTCCGGCCGGTGAGGGCTGGGCTCGCCGTCGTGGCGGCGCTGCGCGAGCTCTCCGGGGGCCGCTTCCGCTGGCGCACGGAGCCGTACGAGTTCGTGCAGGGGGTGCTCGCCTTCGACCTTCTCTGCGGCTCGTCCCGCGAGCGGGAGGGGCTGGAGCGGGGCGCCGCGGCCCGCGAGCTCGCGCGCGCCTGGGCGCCGGAGGAGCGGAGCTTCCGCGCGCGCCGCCGCCGCCACATCCTCTACGGCGACTGAGCGAGCGGGACCATGGCGGCGGAAGCGCGAAACGAGGTGGCGCTGCTCGGCGGGTCCTTCAACCCGCCGCACGTGGCGCACGTCATGGCCGCCTGCTGGATCCTTGCCACCCAGCCAGTGAGCGAGGTATGGCTCCTGCCTGCCTACCAGCACCCTTTCGGCAAGGCGCTGGAACCCTTCGCGCATCGCGTCCGGATGTGCGAGCTCGCGGCGGCCCTCCTGCCCCGCACGGCCGTCTGCTCCGCGGAGGCGGACCTCGCGGCCGATCCGCGGGTCGGCAAGACCGCCCGCACCCTCGAGCACCTCGCGGCCCTCCACCCGGAGCTGCGCTTCGCGCTGGTGGTGGGGAGCGACGTGCTGCGCGAGACCGACAAGTGGTACCGCTGGGACCGGGTGCGTGAGCTCGCGCGGGTGGTGGTGGTGGGCCGGCAGGGCTACCCCGAGGGCGCGGGCGAGGCACCCCTCTTGCCCGCGGTGTCGAGCAGCGAGGTGCGCGCCCGCCTGTCGCGCGGCGAGGACGTCTCGAGCGTCGTCCCGTCGGCGGTGCTCCGCTACATCGAGCTGCACGGCCTCTACGGCGTGCCGGCCCGGCGCTGACGGACGACGAGCGTCGCGGCCGTCACCGCCGCCGGAAGGACAGCGCGCCGCCCTGGGCGTCGATCTCGAGCTCGTCCCCTGGGGCGTACCGGCCGTTCAGGATGCCCTCCGCGAGCGGAGCCTCCACCAGCCGCTGAACGGCGGTGCGCATGGGGCGCGCGCCGAGCGCCGGATCGTAGCCGCCGCCGTCGAGCAGCACGTCGAGGACGCGGTCGCGCGCCGTGAAGCGGATCTTTCGCTCGGCGAAGAGGCGAGCGGAGGATTCCGCGAGGAGCAGGGCGGCGATCTGTCGGAGCTCGGCCCGGCCCAGCGGCGAGAAGTAGATGCGGTCGTCGAGCCGGTTCCACAGCTCGGGAGGGAGGGCGGCGCGGGCCGCC
>JBBQEB010000276.1:0-3127 GCA_038320275.1 Myxococcales bacterium
CGGACAGGGTCATCGTGGCCGACGAGAAGGGGCGCATCGTCGATGGCGACGCCATCATGGCCATCGTGGGCCGCGACCTCCTCGCGCGAAACGCGCTCGCGAAGCGCGCCCTGGTGGCGACGGTGATGAGCAACATCGGCCTGGAGCGCTCGCTGCGCGCGGCCGGGGGGGACGTGATCCGCACGCAGGTGGGGGATCGGTACGTCGTCGAGGAGATGCGGCGCAGCGGGTACAACTTCGGCGGCGAGCAGTCGGGCCACCTCATCTTCCTCGACCACGTGACCACCGGCGACGGGGTCTGCGCCGCGCTGAACCTCCTGGCGGTCATGCTGCGAGAGGGGAAGCCGCTCTCCGAGCTCACCCGCTGCTTCGAGCCGGTGCCTCAGGCGCAGCTCAACCTCGCCGTGAAGCGCAAGGTGCCGCTGGAGGAGCTGCCGGGGGTGGGGCGGGCCGTGCGCGGCGTGGAGGAGGCCTTGGGCGGCGACGGGCGCGTGCTGGTGCGCTACTCCGGCACCGAGAACAAGGCGCGCGTGCTGGTGGAGGGCCCCGACGCGCAGGTGATCGCGGCCCACGCGCAGCGCATCGCCGACGAGCTCGTCAAGGCGCTTGGATAGCCTTCCCAGCCGCGGTACTCACCTCTCCATGCCCCTGCGCCTCGGCGTCAACGTCGATCACGTCGCCACCTTGCGGCAGTCCCGCCGCACGCAATACCCCGACCCGGTGCAGGCCGCCGCGATGGCGGAGCTGGCGGGGGCCGACCAGATCACGGTGCACCTCCGCGAGGACCGTCGCCACGTCCAGGAGCGGGACGTGGAGATCCTGCGGCGCACGGTGCAGACCCGGCTGAATCTGGAGATGGCCGCCTCGCTGGAGCTGGCTCGCTTCGCCGCCGCGCTCCGGCCGGACGTCTGCACGCTCGTCCCCGAGCGCCGCCAGGAGCTCACCACCGAAGGCGGGCTCGACCTCATCGCCCAGCGGCACTCCGTGGGCGAGGTGGTGAGGGCGCTCCGTGGAGCGGGGATCGCGATCTCCGTCTTCATCGACCCGGAGCCTGCCCAGCTCGAGGAGGCTCGCAGGCTGGGGGTGGAAGCGGTGGAGCTCCACACCGGCCGCTATGCCGAGGCGCCGCGCGGCGGCGAGGCCGGTGAGCTCGCCCGCCTCGCGGATGCGGCCGCCGCCGGCGCGAAGCTCGGGCTCGCCGTCGCGGCGGGCCACGGCCTGCATTACGGCAACACGGCTCCGGTGGCGGCGGTGCCGCAGCTCGAGGAGCTCAACATCGGCCACGCCATCGTGGCTCGGGCGGTGCTGGTGGGAATGGAGCGGGCCGTGCGCGAGATGAAGAGGCTGATGGAGCGGGCGCGGCCGTGATCGCCGGGCTCGGCATGGACGTGGTGTCGGTCTCGCGCATCGCCGGCCAGCTCGCCTCGCCCACCGCCGTCCGGTTCCTGGAGCGGGTCTACACGGCGCGTGAACGGGCCTACTGCGACGCGCGCCCCGCCGCCCGGGCCGTGCACTACGCGGCGCGCTGGGCCGCGAAGGAGGCCGCGTCCAAGGCGCTCGGCGTCCCCTCCGGCATCCGCTTCCTCGACGTGGAGGTCTCGCGCGAACAGGGCGCCCCCTCGCTACTGCTCTCCGGCGCGGCGGCCGCGGCGGCGGCGCGACGCGGCGTACAGGCCGTGCACCTCACGCTCACGCACGACGGCGACGTGGCCGCCGCCACGGTCATCCTCGAGGCGGCCGGCGGATGAGGCTCGTCACCGCCGCCGAGATGCGGGCCATCGACCGCGCAGCCATCGAGGGCCATGGCATTCCCGGGCTCGACCTCATGGAGAGGGCCGGGGCGGCGGTGGCGCGCGCCGCGCGCGAGCTCCTCGGTGCGGGCGGCCGGGTGGTGGCCCTCTGCGGCGGCGGAAACAACGGGGGCGACGGCTACGTGGCGGCGCGGCTGCTGAGGGCCGCCGGGGTGGACGCGCGGGCGGCGGCACTCGTGCCGCGCGGGCGGCTCGTGGGCGACGCGCTGGCGGCCCGCGAGGCGGCGGAGCGCGCGGGCGTGCCGGTGGACGACCCGGTCGACGTGCAGCGGCTCGCCGCAGCCCCGGGCGACGTGGTCATCGACGCGCTCCTCGGGACGGGGCTGACCCGGGCGCCCGACGCCGCCATGGAAGCGGCCATCCAGCGGGTCGGGGCGCTGCGCGCCGCGGGCGCCCGGGTGCTCTCGGTGGACCTCCCCTCCGGGCTCTCGGCCGATACCGGAAGCGCACCGGGAGCGTGCGTCGCCGCCGACCGTACGGTGACCTTTGCCTTCGCGAAGCGCGGGCTCGTGCAGTACCCGGGGGCCGAGCTCGCGGGGGCGCTGGAGGTGGTGGACATCGGCATTCCTCCGGGCGCGGCCGGCGCGGTGCCGGTCACCTGCGAGCTCCTGGAAGAGCCCGAGGCGCGGGCGCTGGTGCCGCGCCGATCGCGCGCGGCGCACAAGGGCGTCGCGGGGAGGGTGCTGGTGGTGGCGGGCTCGCCCGGAAAGAGCGGAGCCGCGCACCTGGCGCTCACGGGGGCGCTGCGCGGCGGGGCGGGGCTCGTCACGCTGGCCGCCCGGCCGGAGGTGCTGCCGCTCGCGCTGGCGGGGCGGCCGGAGGCGATGAGCGCTGCGCTTTCCGGCGCTGGCCCTCTGGGCCCGGCCGATCTCGAAGAGCTCCTGGCTGCCGGCCGGGGCGCCGACGCGGTCGTGATCGGGCCGGGCATCCCGCGGGGCGCGCGGACCGCGGAGCTCCTGTTCGCGCTCCTTTCCGGGCTGGGCGTCCCGGCGGTGGTGGACGCGGACGCGCTCAACGCGCTGGCCGAGGAGCCAGGGCTGGTGGAGAAGTTGCCGGTGCCGGTCGTGCTCACGCCGCACCCGGGCGAGATGGCGCGGCTGACCGGCCTCACCGTGGAGGCGGTCAACGCGGACCGCGTCGCCTGCGCGTCCACCTCTACGGAGCGCTGGGGCTGCGCGGTGGTGCTCAAGGGGGCCCGGACGGTGGTGGCGGCGCGAGGGCGGCCGGCGGCGATCGTGACGACCGGCAACCCGGGCATGGCGACCGGCGGCACGGGCGACGTGCTGGCGGGCCTGGTGGGCGCCCTGCTGGCGGGT
>JBBQEB010000277.1:0-3008 GCA_038320275.1 Myxococcales bacterium
CGCGGCGACCGCGCGCGCAAGATGGTGAAGGCCAACCTGCCCATCGAGAAGCTCGCGACCGAGATCTGCGAGGGGCTCTCGAAGCACCTCGACGAGGGCAAGCCCGCGCGCTCGTTCAAGCTCCCCGAGAACAACGACGCCCCGAACATCCTTCGGGACATGCAGCTCTTGACCGGCAAGCCCACCTTCTACGTGGCCAACGTCGACGAGGCGTCGCTCACGAACCTGGAGGGCAACAAGCACTACATGGCGCTAAAAAAGCTGGCCGACGCCGAGGGAGCGCCGGTGGTCCCCGTCTGCGCGGCCCTCGAGGAGCAGATCGCGCAGCTCGATCCGAAGGACCGTCCCGAGTTCCTCGAGAGCGCCGGCCTGACCGAGCCGGGCCTCTACGCCGTGATCCGTGCAGGATACAAGATCCTCGAACTGCTCACCTTCTTCACCGCCGGCAAGGTCGAGGTCCGCGCGTGGACCACCTTCCGCGGCGCCAAGGGCCCCCAGGCCGCAGGCGTCATCCACACCGACTTCGAGCGCGGCTTCATCAAGGCCGAGGTCATCTGGTGGGAGGACTTCGTGAAGCTGGGCGGTGAGTCCAAGTGCCGCGACGCCGGCAAGCTCTCCATCGAGGGCAAGGAATACGTGATGCGCGACGGGGACGTCGTGCACTTCAAGTTCAACGTGTAAGACTCCGCGGGCCGTGATCGCCGCGCCCGGAGCCAGCCAACGAGCGCTCGTACCGCTCGCCTTCGCCGGGGCGCTCGCGGTTCACCTGCTCGCGCTGGTTCACTGGCCCTGCCCAGTCGCCCACCTATTGCACGTGCCATGCCCCACGTGTGGCATCTCGCGCGCGACACGCGCGATGCTCCACCTTCACCTCGGTGAGGCCTTCCATCTGCACCCGTTGGTGTTCGTGGTCATGCCCTACCTGGCGGCGCTCGCCTTCGTCGAGGGATACGCCTTCGTGCTTCGCGGCGAGCTGGGTACGTTCCTCGCGCTCAGATCTGCGCGCGTGATCGGGTTCGGTCTCTGTGTCGCGCTGTTCGTCGTGTGGATCGCGCGCTTCTTCGGGGCCCTAGGTGGGCCCGTCCCTACTTCATGAGTGGGCGGCCCTGGGCGTCGGTGTACTTGCCCGTCAGGATCATGATGAGGTCGAACAGCGTCCACAAGCCGCAGCCACCGAAGGTGAACAGCTGCGCGACGCCGATGAGGGTCTTGCCCGTGTAGAAGCTGTGCACGCCGAAGCTGCCGGCGAACATGCAGAGGAGCAACGTCATCATCCAGGGCTTGCCTTCACCCTGCATCTGGCCCGGCATCCCCTGCGGCTGCATGCCGCCGGGGAACTGCTGCTGCATCGCGTTGCCTTGCGGCTGCTGCTGGTAGCCGCCTTGCGGCTGCTGCATCCCAGCGTTCGGATCGAAGCCGCCGGGAGGCGCGCCGGCCGGAGGACCGCCGTAGCCACCACCGGGCGGAGCGGCGCCGGGCGGAGGACCGCCGTAGCCGCCGCCGGGCGGCGCAGCGCCGGGCGGAGGACCGCCGAAGCCCATGTTGGGATCACCCTGGGGCGGAGGACCGCCGTAGCCGCCACCGGGCGGGGCGGCGCCGGGCGGGGGGCCGCCGAAGCCTTGCCCCGGATCGGCGGGCGGCGGAGCTCCGCCGAACGGCGAAGGCTGCGGAGGCGGCGTGCCGAAGTTGCCGGCGCCGGGAGGAGGCGCGCCGAACCCGCTCGCGTCGGAGGCGACCATGGTACCGCCCAGTGGATTGACGGGTTGCGACGCCGGCGGCCCGAAGGCGCCAAACTGATCTTGCGGAGGCGGTCCGGCCGGCGGAGGCGCCGACGGAGGACGCGGCGCGCCCGGAGGAGGCGCGAAGGCTCCCATGATCTGGGTGCCCGGCTGCCCGCCCATCTGCGCGGGCGGTGCTTCGGGCGGCTTCGGCGCGGAACCCGGCATCGGGGGCGCGACGCCGACCATGGTGCCCTTGAGCTTGCTCGGCGGACCGCCCGCGGGCCGCGGAGGAAGCGCGGCGGACGGCGGCCCGGCCGCGATGGGCGGGGGCGGCGGGGCTCCGGCGGCGGGAGGCGGGGCTCCGAGCGGAGAAGGTGCTCCGGACGGCGTGGCCTGCATCATCATGGTGCCCTTGAACTTGGGGGCGGAGGCGCCCTTCAAGTTGAAGTTGCACTTCGAGCACGTCAGAGCCGTATCAGGGTTTTGCGTGCCACAATTAGGACAGAACACCGTTACCTCCGCGACGCTTAGTACCGAGGGCGAGAAGGTTGAAGCCGTCCCGAAGTCCCCTCGTTGGTGGGCGGAGCATACTGCCCATCTTCCGCGCCGCTCAAGGAGAATTCCTCACCGCCCGGCCTACGGCATGGCGAATGCTTAGGAGCGCTCCCAGGAGGGCTTCCCCATGCAGGTCATCGTCGCCGCAATCGAGTTCGATTCCACAGCAGATCCCGTGTGGAGCCTCGCGAAGGCCGTAGCCGAGGGTCGGGACGCCAAGGTCCACCTCGCGCACGTCGTGCGCGGCAGCGAAGGATTCGCGCGTGCAAATCCGGAGACCATGAGCAAGGTGCTCGAGGACGGGCAGAAGGAGCTCCAGGCCTGGCTCGCCGCGCGGCTCAGCGCCGACAACCCTTTCTGTGCCCAGCTCAGCCTGGGAATCGTCCTGGGAAAGACGCCCGAGGCCCTGGTCCAGATGGCCACCGACGTCGATGCCGATCTGCTCATCCTCGGTACGCATGGGCGCAAGGGAGTCGAGCGGCTGGTGCTGGGCTCGGTGGCGGCGCAGGTCTTTCGCCTCGCGCCTTGCTCGGTGCTCGTCGCGCGCGCCAAGGACTACCAAGGGCTCACGAAGTCGCCGTCCATCTCGCCGCCGGGGCCGCACCACGTCCCTGCGTCCATGGAGCACCCGCACACGTACCACTACCACCGGGCCAATCCGTACTCGACGTACAACTCGAGCATCTACCCCACCGGGGCGCCGCGCGATTCGATACGTTGATCCGAAATGGG
>JBBQEB010000278.1:0-3004 GCA_038320275.1 Myxococcales bacterium
GGGAGGGGTCCCAGCGAAGCTGGGGAGGGCGCAGCTCCCCCTCTAAAGCCCCGATGTGACCTTCCAGCCCCCCGCCTCCCGGGCGAAGGTCATGCGGTGCTCGTCGCTCGAAACCTTGGCGACCTCGCCCGAGCGCGTCGCGATGCGGTAGTGCTGCTCGTAGAACATGATTGCCTGCGCCTTGTCCCCGTCGACATCCACGGCCTTCACGCCGATGTCGAGCCGGAGCGCGGCCACCTTCGCGTAGTCTTCCGCCAGGCGCTGCCGGAGCTGCGCGGCGTCGATGTCGTCGGCCGGATCGGGCGTGCCGGCGTCGTCGAAGTACTTGGGCGAGACGAGCGCGAGCACCGACGCCGCATCGCGCCGCTCGGCTGCGGCGCGGTACTGGTCGACGAGCGCCACCAGCGCGCGGGTGTCGGGCGTGTCCCGGATGGACGTGCCTGGGATGCGCTTGGGGCCGCAGGCGGCGAGGGAGAGGACGGCGAGCGAGGCGGCGAGCGTCGTGGAGGCGCGCATCCCGTCCTTCTTGCGCCCGGACGTGGCGCCGTCAACGGAGGAGAGCGATCCGCGCGCTCCGTGAGGAAGATTCAAACCTATGGGGGGTCGCGCACGACGCGTACCGTGCGGAGATTTGCCCTTCACCAAGAATCCGACTCGAGGAGATACACCCATGAAGAGAGCACTCTGTATCGCCGCGGCACTCGCCGTCGTTGCCTGCGCCAGCAAGGAGAAGACCACCACCACCAGCGCGGCGGCGACCACCGGCACCACCGCGGGGCAGGCCGCCGCCGACGTCGGCACGGCCATCCAGCCCTCGCAGCTGACCAATGACCAGGTGCGCAAGGTCCAGAAGGCCCTCTCTGATCGCGGCTTCGCGGTGGACGGCTCGGGCAACTTCGACGGCAAGACCCAGACCGCGCTGATGGATTTCCAGCGCGCGCGCGGCATGCCGGCGACCGGCAACCTCAATGCGTCCACCTGCGACGCGCTGGGCCTCGACGCCCGCGACCTCATGTCGGCCGCTCACCCGGCGGACTCCTCGGGCATGACCGGAACGTCGGGCTCGACCCCCACCTCGGGCGCTGCGAACAGCAACATGGGCGCGGGCGGCCCGGACGACCACCTACACGACCACGGCAAGGACGAGGGCCACCACTCGCCGGGCTCCACCAACGCTCCCATGACCCCGGGCGGCCCTAACGACAACGCGGGCTCGACCCCCACCTCCGGCGCCGCCAACAGCAACAGGGGTGCGGGCGGCCCGAACGACCACCTCCACGACCACGGCAAGGACGAGGGTCATCACTCGCCGGGCTCCACCTACGCTCCCATGACTCCGGGCGGCCCTAACGACAGCGCGGGCCCGACCTCCACCTCGGGCGCCGCCAACAGCAACAAGGGCGCGGGCGGCCCGAACGACCACCTGCACGACCACGGCAAGGACGAGGGCCATCACTCGCCGGGCTCCACAAACGCTCCCATGACCCCGGGCGGGCCTAACGACAACGCGGGCAGCACCGATGGTGGTATGAAGTAAGTACATATTCTTCGGATATGTGATCTGCCCCCGGCCGGCAGAACTGGCCGGGGCCCCACCGATTCGCAGGTCCCACGCGCTTTTGCGCCGCTGCCCCCGCGGCTTTGCCTCCTTCGGCGGGGGCCCCTTTTTGTCTCCAGACTTCACCGTTGGCGCACGCCCGCTTGCCACCCGGCGGGCCGTCTCCTACAAGTCCCCGGCCATGTCGACGCCCAGCTTCGATGCCCTCAAGACGTTCTTCGAAACGGCCAAGGTGGCGCGCAAGGCCACGAAGCCCCTCTCCGATGGCGCCGAGGTCGGGCTTCGGCTCGACGGCGGACCAGCCCGCTTCACGGTCCGGGACGGGCGCGCGTTGGTCGAGGACGAGGCGCCCCGCGAGCCGGATTTCACGATCACGCTCCCAGACGGCGCCGTTCGCCGCATCACCGCCCTCCAGAGCGACGACGTGGGCGAGTTCGGTATCGAGTTCTTCAAGCTCATCCTGGAAGAGGATCCCGCGGTGAAGGTGCGCGTGAAGATCGACGCGCCGACCTCACGGCTCCTGCACCACGGCTACCTCGGCGTGCTCGCGCAGGGCGGCATGAAGGTGACCTGGTGGCTCCTCAAGAACGGGGTCAAGAACCCCAAGGCCGCCATTGATCGACTGCGCGGCGGGAAGTAGGACCGAAGCTCCGCGGGCGACTCTGGTCCGGGGCCGCGCGTCACAGCTCTGCTCTCAGGCCCAGGCTGGTGGCCGGCCCGGCGCAGGAGGGCGTGGCGGCGGTTCGCGCACGTCCGGGCCGCGCGGCATGGTCGGATCCGGCTCGCGGCCGGGCTCCTGGCTGGGGGGCTCGCGCTCGGGCGCGGAGCCGGGCTCTTCGGGCACGATCGGATCGCTGGGCGACATGGAGGGAACATAGTCGCGGCCGACCCCGGTGCGCGTCCAGGGGCCGCTCGGTTCCTGCCTGCGCCTCGCGTCAGCGTCGAACCGGGGACGACCACGGTCCCGCGTCGCGCTCGAAGGCGCAGCGGCGCGCGGAGTCCTCGGCCTGCTCCCGCAAGCCGCTCTCCGTGTCGCTCGCTGCGAGAGCGACGAAGGCAGCGATGCCCTCCTCCCACCTGCCGAGTCCGCATAGCGCCTGCGCCGCGAGCCGGCGCGCCTCGCGCCCGAAGGCCGCATCGGGCAGGCCTGCGGCGTCGAGCGAGCCGAAGGTGCGAAGTGCGCGCTCCTCGTCGCCCCTCGCGAGGAGCGCCCGGGCCACGAGATACCGCGGGAGGGGGCCCTCCGCGGCCTCGAGCTTCGCCAGGGCCGCCGCGCGATCTCCCGAGCCCAGGAGCCAGGGGCCCACCGACCTGGCGAGGGCAGGGCTCTCGCTCGCGGCGAGCTTCGCCCGCAGCGACCGCGCCTCCGCTCCCTCCACCGCGAGAGCCAGCGCAGAGCGGTACCGCTCCGCCGCGCCGGCCGCATCACCGGCGCCGAGCCGAAGA
>JBBQEB010000279.1:0-2953 GCA_038320275.1 Myxococcales bacterium
GGATCATGACCGAGCACCCGGTGCCGGTGGTCATGGTCTCTTCGCTGACCCAGGATGGCGCGCTCGCCACGCTCGAGGCGCTGGCCATGGGCGCCGTGAGCTACGTCGCCAAGCCTGGCGGGACGGTCTCGGTGAACCTGCGCGAGGCCAGCGACGACATCGTCGGCGCCGTCAAGGCCGCGGCCCGGGCGCAAGCCCGGCCGTCCCGGCCGCGCGCCCGGCCCCCCGCGAGCGCCCCCGCCAGGCAGCCGGCCCGTGTCCAGGGCTCCCAGACTCCTCGCGGCGCCGCGCCGACGGCGCGGTCCGCGCTGCCTGGGCTCGTTCTCGTGGGCAGCTCCACCGGCGGCCCCCAGACCCTGGAGGACATCCTCCCTTACCTGCCGGGCCATTTCCCCTACCCGGTCCTGGTGGCCCAGCACATGCCGGCCGCCTTCACCTGCTCGCTCGCCGAGCGCCTCGCCAGGTGCTGCGCCCTCGGGGTGGAGGAGCTGTCCAGGGCCCAGCCGCTCGTCGCCGGCAAGGTGTTCATCGCGCGTGGCGACGCCGACGTGATCCTGTCCGAGCGCGCAGGCCAGCTTTGGGCGTGCCCGGCGCCTGCCGACGCCCACTACACCTGGCACCCCAGCGTCGAGCGGATGGTCCGCAGCGCGCTGGAGCGCATCGCGCCCGACCGCCTCATCGCCGTCGAGCTGACCGGGATGGGCGACGACGGCGCACCCGGCATGGCCGAGTTGCGCAAGCGCGGGGGAAGGACCATCGCCGAGGCCGAGGCGACCTGCGTGGTGTACGGGATGCCGCGCGCGCTGGTGGAGCTGGGGGGCGCCACGGTGGTGCTGCCCTGCCATCAGGTGGCGGCGCAGCTCGTCGCCTGGAGCGAGGAAGGGAAGGCCGCATGGGCCTCGTGAGAAGCCGGTCGGCGCTGGAGGCTCCGGCGCCGTCCGGACCACCCCTGGCGCGCCTGGCCGACTCCGCACCCGACGTGCGGCGGACAGCGGCCCGCGAGCTGGCCCGCGCTCCCGGAGGCCCCGCGGTGCTGTGTGAACGGGTGGCCGTCGAGCCCGACGGAGCGGTCCTGGATCTCCTGCTCACCCTGCTCGTCGCGCGGCCGTCGCGCGACGTGGTGGTGCGCCTCCTTGCGCTCCTCTCGTCCGACGACGCGCGGCTGCGCGCTGCGGTGGCCGAGGCGCTGGAGCAGATGCCGGGTCCCCTGGAGGCCGAGATCGGGGCCCTCCTCGAGCACGCCGACCCCGACATCCGCCTGCAGGGGGTCGTGGCGCTCCAGCACGCGCGCATCCCCTCCGCCCCGCGGCTCCTTCGCGAGGTGCTGGCGCGCGAGGGGCACGTGAACGTGTGCGCCGCGGCGCTGGAGGGGCTGGCCGAGGTAGGCGACGAGGCGGCCCTCCCCGCGGTCGAGGCGGTCCGGGCTCGATTTCCCGAGGTTCCGTTCGTGAACTTCGCGGCCGACGTCTGCGTCGCGCGGATCCGGGGCGGCCATGATCGCTAGCCAGCGGCGCACGTCGAACGTGGCGCCGCCCACGGCGGCCGAGCTGGAGAAGCTCGTCGAGTTCCTCTACCGGAAGACCGGCATGCTCTTCGAGCCGGCGCGCCACCCGTTCCTCGAGAAGCGGGTGCAGGACCGGATCGCCGCCGGAGACTGCGACGGCTTCGCCGAATGGTTCGGTCGAGTGCGCTTCGAGCTCGGTGGCGGAGAGTGCCAGGCCCTCATCAACGCCGTCACCGTCAACGAGACGCACTTCTACCGGGAAGAGTACCAGTTCCGGTGCATGGTCTCGTCGATCCTCCCCGAGATCGCGGCCCGCAAGGCGCCGGGCGAGCGGATCCGCATCTGGTCCTTGCCCTGCGCCACCGGCGAGGAGCCCTACTCGATCGGCATGTACCTGCTCGACCACTGGAGCGACGCCGACCGCTTCGACATCGAGATCACCGGCTCGGACATCGACACGGACGCCCTGCGCCGGGCGCGCGACGGGTGCTACGACGCGCGGGCCCTCCAGTACCTCTCGCCGGCCGTGGTGGCCCGGTACTTCAGGCAAGTGTCCCCTGGCACCTGGCAGCTGTGCGAGGCCCTCCGCTCCTCGGTCGAGTTCACGACGGCCAACATCGCCGATTCCTCCATCTCGTCGGCGGGCCCGGTCCACGACCTCGTCTTCTGCCGGAACCTGCTCATCTACTTCGACGACGTCTCGAGGCGGCGGGCCGCCGAGGCGCTCTACGACTGCCTCAAGCCCGGCGGGTTCCTCTGCCTGGGCCACTCCGAGTCGATGAGCCGGATCTCGTCCATCTTCGGCATGCGCGTCTTCAAGGACGCCATCGTCTACCAGAAGGCCCCATGAGCGCCGCCATTCCCAAGGTCCTCGTCGTCGACGACGCCGCCACCGTGCGGATGTACCACCGCGCCATCCTCGAGACCGGCGGCTTCGCGGTGGAGGAGGCCGCCAACGGCTACGAGGGACTCGAGAAGGCGCTCTCGACCACGTTCGACCTCGTGCTCGTCGACGTCAACATGCCGAAGATGGACGGCTACAGCCTGGTCCGCGCGCTGCGCGGACAGCCGGCCACGGCCTCCCTGCCGGCCATCCTCATCAGCACGGAGGCGGAGGCCTCCGACGCGCGGCAGGGCTACGCCGCCGGCGCGAACCTCTACCTCGTGAAGCCGGTGCGGCCCGACGATCTCACCCTCAACGCGCGGATGCTCACGGCCCGCCTCGCCCGATGACGCCGCTCCTCGCCCAGTTCCTCGCCGAGGCCCGCGACCTCCACCAGGCCGCCTCCGACGGCCTGCTCGCGCTCGAGGAGCGCCCAGCGGACGCCGAGGCGCTCAACGCGGTCTTCCGCGCCTTCCACACCATGAAGGGCGCCGCCGGCCTCTTCGGCTTCGGCCCGCTCAACGTCCTGCTCCACGCCGCCGAGGATGTCCTCGGCGCGGCGCGAG
>JBBQEB010000280.1:0-2915 GCA_038320275.1 Myxococcales bacterium
CGGGGCATGTCGCCGCCGGGCACGCCCCCGACTGTCGCCCCGCCGCGCTCCTTGGCCGGGAAGGAACCCGAGCCCGCACCCCCGGGCAGCCGGGCTACGACGAAGACGTGCAGGAGCGGGCCTTCCGGCGCGAGGCCGACCCAGCGGAGTGCGCAATGGTCATCGAGTCCCTGCGGAGCGAGGTCGCGGCTTTGCGGAAGGCCATGAGTGGAGGTGGAGCGTGAGCGGCCGAGACAGTGCGGGCGAGCGCTGTCCCATGAGCGACGCCGAGCAGGTCGAGGGGTGGCTGACCTCCCTGAGCCGCGCCGCCGATACGATTCGCCTGGTAGTGCTCGATCTTAACCGCGCCCGCGCGCTTGTGTCCCAAGCGCCGTTGGCATCGCCCGAGGTCGAGGCGCTGCGGGTCGAGCGCGACGACCTCGCGGCCCAGGTGAAGAAGGCTGAGGCCGAGCGGGACGGTGCTCGCGCCGACCGCAACGCCCTCCGGTCGAGGCTGCAAGCGGTGTGCGACCTCGTGTCGGACTCGGTGCTGGTGCCCGACCCCGAGTCCGACACGCGGGAGGCGCTCGCCGGGGTCACGCTGGAGATGCTGGAGCGGTCGCCGTTGCGGAGCGGCGGGAGGCGGCCATGAGCGCGCCCACCGCCGACGCGCTGCTCCGCGAGCTGCTCAGCCGTTACGTCGGGACCTCCGAGCGCGTTCTCCGACGAACGAGGGTAGAGGCAGCGGAGCGGCGGGCGGATGTTGTGGCCGGGCTCTCGACTCGGATCGCGGAACTCCGACGAGGGCTCGCGCGGGCGGGTTTCGCGGAGTGGCGCGAGCTGGTGGAGTTGCTGTTCCCTCGCGCGGGCGGCTACTCGGTGGCGATCTGGCCGGATGGGCGGCTGGCGCTGCGAGGCGCGGTGACGGTGGCGTGGCTGGCGAGGACGAGCTGAAGGGGGCTCGTAGGCGCGGGAACGCGTCATCGCGGACACGAACGGGGTTGAGCGTTCCCGTGGTTCTGAGCACCTGGACGGCCGCGCGCGGACGGCCCTAACCCCTTCGAGCGAACCCCTAGTCCCCCTCCAGCTCGCGAGTGCGCGCCTTGCGTTCGTATACGTCATGCCGTATACTCTTGTCATGGTCGTCGCGAGGGCGCGACGGTCAAAACAGGAGACGGACCATGGCAGGCAAGAGCTACAAGCTGACCGGGAACACCTTCGCGGCGAAGGACGACATCAAGGCCCTCGGCGGGAAGTGGGACGCCGCCTCGAAGACCTGGACGGTCGAAGTGGTCGGGACGATGAAGGAGCGCGCCACCCTCGACCGCGCGGTTTACGCCCTCCGGTCCCGCGGCATCTCCGCCTCGCCGTACTAGGCGCCGCCATGCTGCTCTACGACCTTTTCTACCCCGGCCGCGACATGGACTCGGCCTGCCCTCTCCCGAAGGCCAGCAGCGTCGAGGGGGGGACGCGCGCCCGCTGCGTCAACGGCGAGCGCAAGTGGGTCATCGCCCGCGGCGGCGAGTGGGCTGACTTCTCGCCCTGCTCCGCGCCCGGCTGCCACCGGCGGGGGTACGCGAAGGGGCTCTGCGAGAGCCACTACTCGCGAGCGTACCGAGCCGAGAAGCGGGGCGAGGAGCCGGACCTGTCGCCCGTGCGCGACGCGCCCGCGCCCGCGCGGGAGGTCTTGTCGCTGAGGGTCAGCCCAGCCGCGAAGGCCCAAGCGGCGAGGGACCCGGAGGGCGCGCGAGGGGCCGTCGAGGAATGGGCGAGGTCTCCGCCGCCGAGGCCCGCCGATGGCTGTCCGGACGAGGGGTGCGGGGGACGTAGCGCGCAGCGCGACCCGCCGGGGGCTAGAGCCGCGCTGGACCGCTGGGCTCAGCGCTCCTCCAGCGAGTAGACCCGCGGCGGCTACGTCAGCGCGTCCAGGTCCGTCTGTCCCAACGACTCCTCCCAGGCGAATAGCGAATGCAGCGCAGCTAGGGGCCACCTACTGCTGGCCCCTTCCGCTTTCGCGCTCTCCGTCCGGGGCGTCCCGTGCGCACCCGCAAGGGGCGGCACTCCTCCGGCCGTCCGCTCGGCCCTGCCGCTCCCGGGTCCCGCCGTCACGCAGGAAGTCGAGCGCGTCCCGGTAGGCCGTGGCGAGGGTGAGCCGCCCGTCGCCCTCCACCCGGGAGAGGAAAGCCGGAGCGTCGTCTCCGTCCTGGGTCCATCGGTCGAGCACCCGGGCCACCAGGCCGTTCGCCAAGCCAACGCGAGCCGCGAGCTCCGCGAGGTCTGTGTCCGTGAACCTCACCCCGCCGTGCTCCACGAGCTCCACCGCGCGCCGCCTCATTTCTCCGAGCAAGGCGAGCTGGAAAGACGCTTGCGCGCCGTGCGAGCGGTTATCCCCCACGAAGGCCGGGAACTCCTCGGGCCAAGGGACCATGCGCCTCGCCTCGCGGTCCTCGGCGCGCCGGGCCGGAAGCGAGAAGAGAAAGCCCGGCATGAGAGCGTCGCCGAGCACGAGGGAGAGCATGCCGCGTCCGCGTCCGCGGGCCGGGCGGACCGTGTACGAGAGCATGTTGCCGCTCGTTCCGTCCGGCCACGTCCACAGGAGGTGCGCTTGGGCGACGACGATTCGGCGGAGCTCGTCTATCGTCTTCCGCCCGGCCCTGAGCCCCATGGACTCCGGGAGCGCTTCCCAGCACCCCTCTACACGCAAAGTGCGCGCGTCCGTGTTGCCGGCGAGGTACTGGCGGTGTCCCGTCACCACCTCCCACCGGAGGAGCCGGTGCGCCTTCACGCTCCCGAGGAGCCGCGCACCATGGGGAAGGAGCGCGTCCGCCGTCTCGAGCTCGAGCGCCGGCACCTCGAGCGCCTTGACGCGGGCGAGGGCGACCACGGCGCGTCCCGCGGAGTCAAAGAGCACGCGCTGCCCGTCGCGTTCTTCCACC
>JBBQEB010000281.1:0-2900 GCA_038320275.1 Myxococcales bacterium
ACCCCGACCCCGACCCCGACCCCGACCCCGACCCCGACCGCGACCCCGACCGCGACCCCCACCGAACCCGCCCCACCACCCCCGCCGTCGCCCGCCGCGCCCAAGGTCGTGGCCCCGACCAAGGCGGCGCCGCAGGGAAGCTCCACCCTCCGCAGCGCCCGACGGCTGCGCGATGCCGGCAAGACCGAGGCTGCCTTGGCGCTCTACAACCAGGCTGCCGAAGCCGACCCGGCCAGCGCGGCCGCCCTCGCCGGGCGCGGGCTGTGCTACCTCGACATGTCCCGCTACGTCGAAGCCGAGGCGAGCTTCGACGCCTCGCTGCAGGCCGACCCGGTCCACGGAGATGCTCTCATGGGCCTCGCCGAGACCTACCGTTATGAAGGCAAGCGGCCGGAGGCGGTAGGCCTCTATCGCAGGTACCTGGAAGCTCATCCGCAGGGCGCCGACGCCGACGCAGCGCGGAGCGCCATCGAGGCGCTGAAGGAGTGAGCATGGCGAAGTCGCGCATCCCCGTCCCGTCCCACCCCGAGAGCGAGTTCTTCGTCCGCGAAGAGGCGGAGCTGAAGCGCCGGCACGCCCAGGAGGCCAAGAAGCGGCTCGCGGCCGAGGAGCAGAAGCGGCTGCGCGACCTGCACTTCATGCACTGCCCGAAGTGCGGCATGCAGATGCACGAGATCAAGTACGGACGGCTCGACGTCGATGCCTGCTTCTCCTGCGGCGGCATCTTCCTCGACAAGGGCGAGATCGACGTCATCGCGCACCCGGAGCAGAAGGGCATCATGGCGGCCATCCTCAACTGGTTCAAGGACGAGACGCACGCCAAGGCGCCATGAGCGGTGGGGTGACGCTCTCGCGCGAGAAGGTCCGGGCCATCGCCGCGCTGGCGCGCCTCGAGCTCACTCCGGAGGAGGAAGCACTGTTCGGGAGCCAGCTCTCGGCGGTGCTCGACCACGTGCGCGTGCTCGAGGAGCTCGACCTCTCCGGCGTGGAGCCCATGACGCACGCCCTGGGGGCTGGTGAGCTTCCGGCGCTGCGGCCCGACGAGGCGCGTCCCGGGCTCGAGCCCTCCGAGGCGCTCGCGAACGCTCCCGCGCGCGAGGGGACGTTCTTCAAGGTTCCGAGGATCCTGGAGTGATCGCTGGCGAGCTGCTCGACCTTCCCCTCCTCGAGCTCTCCGCACGGCTCTCCGGACGGCGCGCCTCGTCCCGGGAAGCGACCGAAGCTGCCCTGACGCGCGTCGAGGCCACGGACGGCCGGCTGGGCGCCTTTCTCCGCGTCACGGCGGAGCGCGCGCTCGCCCAGGCCGACGCGGCCGACCGCCGCACCGCGCGGGGAGAGCGCCGGGGGCCGCTCGACGGCGTGCCCATCGCGCTCAAGGACAACATCCTCACCCGCGGTGTCGAGACCACCTGCGCCTCCCGCATCCTGGCCGGGTTCATCCCGCCCTACGACGCCGCGGTCGCCGAGCGGCTCGAGGCCGGTGGGGCGGTGGTCCTCGGCAAGCTCAACATGGACGAGCTCGCCATGGGCTCGTCCTGCGAGAACAGCGCGGTGAAGCCCTGCCGCAATCCCTGGGACCTCTCCCGCACGCCGGGCGGCTCCTCGGGCGGGAGCGCTGCGGCAGTGGCGGCGCGCCAGGTCTTCGGCGCTCTCGGGACCGACACCGGCGGCTCCATCCGCGAGCCGGCCTCCTTCTGCGGCGTCGTCGGACTCAAGCCCACCTACGGCCGGGTCTCGCGGTACGGTGTCATCGCCTTTGCCTCCTCGCTCGATCAGGTGGGGCCGCTCGCGCGCACCGTGGGCGACGCCGCGGCGCTCCTGGGCGCGGTGGCGGGCCACGACCCGCGCGACATGACGAGCTCGGCGCGGCCGGTGGACGACTATCTCGGCGCGCTGGAGGGCAGCGCGAAGGGGCTCACCGTCGGCGTCGTCCGCGCGTGGCTGGAGGGAGGGGTGGAGGCGGGCGTCGCGGCGCGCGTCCGCGAGGCGCTCGCGGTCTACGAGCGCCTGGGCGCGCGGCTGGTGGAGGTCGCCATGCCCCACACCCGCCACGCCATCGCGGCCTACTACCTCATCGCCTCGGCGGAGGCCTCCTCCAACCTCGCGCGCTACGACGGCGTGCGGTACGGACTGCGGGTCCGCGCCGCCGGCCTGCGCGGGACCTACGTCGCCACGCGCACGGAGGGCTTCGGCGCCGAGGCGAAGCGCCGCATCATGCTGGGCACCTACGCGCTCAGCGCCGGGTACTACGACGCCTACTACCTCCGCGCGCAGAAGGTCCGCACCCTCCTGCGGCGCGATTTCGACGCGGCCTTCGGCCGCTGCGACCTCATCGCCGGACCCGTCACCCCCGGCGTCGCCTTTCCGCTGGGTGAACGGGTGGACGACCCCCTCGCCATGTACCTCGCCGATGTCTTCACGGTGACGGCGAACCTCGCGGCGCTGCCGGCGCTCTCGGTGCCGTGCGGACTCGATCCCGCCACCGCGCTTCCGGTGGGGCTCCAGCTCGTGGGGCGCCCCTTCGACGAGGCCACCCTGCTCCGTGCCGCGCGCGCGCTGGAGCGCGAGCTCGGTCCCGCGCCGGCCCCACGCGCGCTCGACCGGGCGGCCTCGCCTCCAGGCCCGGAGCGGCCGGCGTGAGCGGCGCGCTCGTCTCGGGCTACCAGGTCGTCATCGGCCTGGAGGTGCACGCGCAGCTCCTCACCCGGAGCAAGATCTTCTGCGCCTGCTCCACCGCCTTTGGAGCCCGGCCCAACGCGCACGCCTGCCCGGTGTGCCTGGGGATGCCGGGCGCGCTCCCGGCGCTCAACGCGCGGGTGGTGGAGCTGGCAGTGCTCGCCGGTCTCGCGCTCGGCTGTACCGTGTCCCCGCGCAGCGTCTGGTCGCGCAAGAACTACTTC
>JBBQEB010000282.1:0-2860 GCA_038320275.1 Myxococcales bacterium
CTTCTGCAGGCCGTCGAAGGCGACCTCGATCACCAGTGGGTGCGGATCCTTCAGCGAGACGGGGTTGTCGCGTGAAACCGCTCGGTTGAGGGTAGGGACGGTGTTCGACGAGGGGCGCGTTGTGGCGTGAGCAATCAGCGACACCGGGATGATCTGGGCGAGCGAGTGTCGCAGCCTCCGTCGATTTCGGAGGTCACACGCACATGGCAGGTCGAAGAATCTTCAACGAGCAGGACGCGCGGCGGTGCCTGGCAGCGGTGAAGTCGTCGCGGCACGACTTGGCGGCCTGGGCGCGCGCGCACGACATCGATGGTCGCTCACTCAATGTCTGGCGGGTGAATCTCGCTCGGCGTGGGGGGCCCCGCCTGCGTGCTGTGGGCCCGAAGTTGATCGAGTTGGTGCCGACCGCGCCGGTGGTCGATCACCGCGCCTCGTACGTGCTGCGTGTCAGGGGCGTCGAGCTCGAGGTCGGCGACAACTTTGATGAGCAGTCGCTTCGCCGCCTCGTGGGATTGCTCAAGTCGTGCTGAGCCTCGCGCCTACTGTCCGCGTCTTCGTCGCCGTCGAGCCGCTCGACATGAGGGGCTCGTTCGATGCGCTGGCAGGCGCCGTTCGCCGCCTGGGCCTCGATCCCATAGACGGTCACCTCTACCTCTTCCTCAACAAGCGGCGCCGTCTGGCGAAGGCGCTGTGGTTCGACGGCTCCGGTTGGTGCCTTCTTGCAAAGCGGCTCGAGGCCGGCAGCTTTCAGCTCCCACCGTTCTCCGCCACCGACACCCGTGTCCAGGTCGACGGCACCACCTTCACCGCGCTCCTCGCCGGCATCGACTTCACCGCGGCTCGGCGCGGCTGGTATCGACGCCCTGCGAAGAGGGGATCGACGCCGGGCGCAGGGCATGATCTGTAGCGGAGCGTGCACGAGGTCGCTGCGCTGCGCTCAGAGAATGCCGAGCTCCGGGGCCAGTTGGCGCAGCTCGTCGTCACCATCGCGAAGCTGAACGAGCGCCTCGCCGAGTTGCTGGCGGTCGCGCAGCGCAAGCAACGCAAGGCGCCTGCGGCAAAGCCTCCAGAGCCTCCACCGGTAGTAGAGGGCGACGCGAAGCAAGCCTTCGAGACGCGGCCCAGGCCGCCAGCGCTCGAGCCGAAGACGAAGACGAAGACGACGAAGCCTCGTCCGCCGCCGACGGGCCGCAAGGCGTTGCCTGCGCATCTACCAACCGAGGAGCACTCGCTGCGGCCTGAAGCGTGCGGGCACTGTGGGAGCGCTGCCCTCGATGCCGCCGAGGAGTTGGTGGAGGAAAAGCTGCACGTCGTCAAAGAGCACCAGCGCCGGCGCGTCGTGCGGCGCACCACCTGCCGTTGCCGGGACTGCGGAGGCCGCACCACACCGCGCTCTCTGCCAGCGCCGTATGCGCGCTCGAAGGTGACGTGTGACTGGCTGGCCTGGCTGGTGACCGCGAAGTTTTCGATGCTCTCTCCGCTGGACAGGCTCCGGCGGGACTTGAAGGAGCGCGGCATCCCGATGGCGATGGGTACGCTCGTCTCCTTCATCGAGCGCGCGGCCGACCTGCTTGCGCCCATCGACGGGCTGCACTGGCAGCAGCTGCTCGACAGCGCCTGGATGGCGACCGACGGCACCGGCATCAAGGTGCTCATCCCGAAGCTGCCCGCCGCGCACGACGGCTACATCGAGCTGTACCGCAACCTCGCCTGCGCGGTGTTTCAGTACGAAGCCGACAAGTGCAGCGAGCACGTCGTCAGCAAGCTGCAGCGCTTCCAGGGGACCCTCACCGCCGACGCCGAGCACCGCTTCAACGCGGTCTACGCCTCGGGCCACGTCCTGGAGGCCGGGTGTAACGCCCACGGCGTGCGCAAGTTCCGCGACGCAGAGGAGACGCAACCCTCCCTCGCCGCGGAAGGCGGCGCCTTCATCTCCGCGATGTACGTCGAGGAGGCACGTGCCCAGCAACTCGGCCTCACCGGCGACGCGCTGCGAGAGCACCGTCGTCGCTTCATCCGCCCCATCACCGAGCAGCTCGAGCGGTGGGTGGACGCCGTGGCGCCCACGCTCCTCCCCTCAGAGCCGCTGATGGTGGCCGTGCGCTACTACCAAAATCACAAGCGGGCCCTCTTCCGCTTCATCGACGACGCGGTCGTGCCCATCGACAATTCCGCCACCGAGCGCGAGTTCCAGAACGTCGCCAAGCTGCGCCTCAACATGCTCTTCGCCGGCAGCACCGAGGGCGCCCACCGCGCCTGCGTCCTGCTCGGCATCATCGCCACCTGCCGCACGGTCGGTGTCCCCGCGCAGAGCTACCTGACCTGGGCCTTCGAGCGCCTCGGCACGCATCGCGAGGTCTTCGGCCTCGGCCTCGAGCAGCTCACGCCGGCCGCCTTCAAGAAGACCCTCGGCTGAACCAGGTTGCTGCACTCGTCGGCGCGCTACGCGCGGCAGCGTAACACCACCAACTCCCCCACGGTTCGCCGCCATCACCCTTCGCGACGGGCTTCATCCCGGCGTCGCTGATCGATCACCCAGCAAACGGTTCGAGCGCGGAGTCGTCGGCTACCTCCAGCCCCAGCAGGTTCAAGCGCTGCTCGACGCTCCCGACATGACCACCCGCACCGGACTTCGAGACCGGGTGTTGGTGACTCTCATGTACAACACCGGTGCTCGCGTCTCGGAGCTGGCCGCGCTCAAGGTTGGCGACCTCAGTCTCGTTCCCGGAGGCGCGGTGCACCTCCGCGGGAAAGGGCGCAAGCAGCGTTCGGTTCCGCTCTGGCGCGAGTCGGTCCGCCTCGTCCGTGACTGGCTCAGGCGGATGCCTTCGGCGCCAGACGCTCCGCTCTTGCCGAACTC
>JBBQEB010000283.1:0-2822 GCA_038320275.1 Myxococcales bacterium
GGAAGCGCGTGAGCTGCTCGCGTTCGCGACCGGGCCGCAGGGCCGCGCCATCTTCGCCCGCCACGGCTTCGACCCCCCGGTACCCTAGTGCCTCGACCCAGGCATATTGCCTCCTGCGAGCGCCGATCCTCTCGCTGCGTCAGGCGGCCTCGTCGCTCCGCTCCTCGCCGTAGCGCTGCTACGACTCCGCTGCTCACTCCTCGGGCGCCAGCCTCGCTTCGGTCTCGTCGCTCTCGTCACGTCACCATGCCTGGGTCGAGACACTGATGGACGCGGCGGCGCTGCGCCTCTCCTTCCTCCTGGCGGCCTGCACCACCGCCGTCCTCGCCTGCGTGGGGCTGCCCCTCGCGCACTGGCTCGCGACCACGCGCGCCCGCTTCCGCCCAGCCGTGGAGGCCGTCGTGTCCCTGCCCCTCGTGTTGCCTCCGACGGTGCTGGGCTTCTATCTCCTCGTCGCCTTCAGCCCGGAGAGCCCGCTCGGAAAGGCGTTCCAGACGACCTTCGGCCATGCGCTCGCCTTCTCGTTCGAGGGGCTGCTCCTCGCCTCGGTGCTGTACGGACTGCCCTTCGCCGTGCAGCCCTTCACCGCGGCGCTGGCGGCGGTCGATCCCCGGCTCGGGGAGGCCTCGCGCGCCCTCGGAGCCGGGCCGCTGCGCACCTTCGCCCGCGTGACGCTTCCCGTCGCCGCGCCCGGCCTCGCCGCGGGGTGCGTGCTCGCCTTCGCGCACGCGCTGGGGGAATTCGGCGTCGTGCTGATGGTGGGCGGGAACCTGCCGGGCCGCACCCGCACGCTCTCCATCGCGATCTTCGATGCGGTGGCGGCGCTCGACATGGAGGAGGCGAGCCGCACCGCTGCCTTCCTCCTCGCCCTGGCCTTCGCGGTGCTCCTCGTCGTCTCCCTGCTGCAGCGCCGCGGGCGGGCGGGCCCGGCGTGAGCGCGGGCGGGCTGGCGGTCCGGATCTCGCGCCGCTTCGCCGGCGGGGCGGAGGTGTCCGCCGCCTTCGAAGCGGAGCTCGGGGGAGGGAAGGTGGCGGTGCTGTTCGGGCCGTCGGGCTCGGGCAAGTCGACGGTGCTCCGCGCGATCGCGGGGCTCGACCTCGCCGTCGAGGGCCAGGTGAGCTTCGCCGGCGAGAGGTGGCTCGACTCATCGAGAGGGGTGCGGGTCCCGCCAGAGCGGCGCGGCGCTGGCCTCGTCTTCCAAGACGGGGCGCTCTTCCCGCACCTGTCGGTGGCCGACAACCTCGCCTATGGTCTCTTCCGGCTGACGCTCCACCAGCGCGCCGACCGCCTGGTGGAGGTGACGCGGCTCGCCGGGCTCCAAGGGCTGCTGTTCCGCAAGCCCCGCGAGCTGTCCGGCGGCGAGCGCCAGCGGGTCGCGCTCGCGCGGGCGCTGGCGCCAAGGCCGAAGCTCCTCCTCCTGGACGAGCCTTTCGCGAGCCTGGACGCGCCCGCTCGCGGGGCGCTGCGGACCGCGCTCCGGGCGCTCCTCCGGGCGACGGGCACGCCGGCGCTGCTCGTCACCCACGACCGCGACGAGGCGCTCGCGCTGGGCGACTGGCTCGTCGTGCTGGCGGAGGGCAGGGTGCGTCAGTGCGGACGGGTGGCCGAGGTGCTCGCGGGGCCGGCCGACGCGGCGGTGGCGCGAGCGGTGGGGACGGAGAACGTGCTCTCTGCGCGGGTGGTGCGGGCCGAGGCGGGGCTCGTCACCTTGCGGGTGGGCGCCGCGGAGCTGGTGGCGGTCTTCGAAGGCGAGCCGCCGCTGGAGGTCCTCGCCTGCTTCTCCGCGGAGGACGTGGTGCTGGAGGCGTCCGAAGACGCGCGGACCTCGGCGCGCAATCGCCTGGCGGGCGTGGTGTCCGCGTTGGAGCGCCGTGGCCCGCTGGTGCGGGTGACGCTCGACTGCGGGTTTCCGCTCGTCGCGCTGGTGACGCGGCTCAGCGCGGAGGAGCTGGCTCTCGCGCCGGGATCGCCCGCCGTGGCGCTCGTGAAAGCGCAGGCGGTCCGGCTCGTCGCCCAGGCGTGACCCGCGCCCGGGCGACGGCCCGGGCCCGTGCTGCGGGAGGCCCCAACAGACGAAGGGCCGGTCCCCGTGAGGCGACCGGCCCTTCTCGGCCCGAGGGCCGAAACGTGAGTTGAAAAGCTCCGAGCTACTTCATCTCGGAGGTCTTCTCGTCGGTCTTCTTCTCGGTGTGCTTGCCGGCCTTGTGGGCCTTCTTGGTGGTCTTCTTCTCGGTCTTGACGGTGGTCTTCTCGGCCTTCTCGGCCGAGGCGGCCGGCGCCATGGTGGTCTTCTCGGTCTTCTCGACCGGGGCAGCCGGCGTCACGGTGGTCTTCTCGGTCTTCTCGACCGGGGCGGCCGGCGCCGTGGTGGTGTGGGGGGCCGCGGCGGCCGCAGCAGGCTCCGTCGCGAAGGCGGGGGCGGAGGCGGCGACGAAAGCGACGGCGACGAGCGCGCTGAGGATCTTCTTCATGGTGAGCTCCTGGAAATCAGACGGGCTCGAGCGCCCGCGCTGGGATGCCGGAGGAGAATGCGAGCGCCGTGCCGGGTGGCGGGACGCGTCAATTCACGGGGTTGACGGCTGCAGAGCCGAAGCGAGCAGAGGAAAGCTGCCCCAGCAGGCGAGCGAGCGTCCCTTTTCTCCACGGGCGTCGACGAGCTCCCGCGCCGGGCGCGTCCCATTAGCCTGAAGTTCCGCTGCCCGCCGAGCGAAATCCCCCGTCGAATTGATCACATGGATCAACTTCGGCGAGGGCGGTGTTGTCTACAAAGCGATGGCCTCCAGCAGAGAGATTGCGCGCCGCTGGGCGGGACTTGGCGTGGT
>JBBQEB010000284.1:0-2779 GCA_038320275.1 Myxococcales bacterium
CATCACGCCCGCCGGTCCCCGCTCACCGCTTCCCGCGCGCCTTGACCTTCTTCTCCTTCGGCCTGCCGGCAGGCTTGGCGACCTTCTTGTGGCCGGCGCTGGCGGTACCGCTCGTCGCTGGGGCCGAGCCGCGACGAGCGCGCTCGCGCAGCCGCTTCGCCGCGTCGGCGTCGCCCTGTGCCTCCGCGGCGCCCGCGGCGGCGAGCCAGTAGGCGCCCACGTTCGGGGCGAGGCCCGCGGCGCTCTCGGCAGCGCGCCGGGCCCCCGGCGCGTCCCCGGCCCCGAGGCGAGCCGCCGAGAGCGCGGCGAACGCCTCGGCATCCCGTGGCCGCTCGGCCACCACCCCGTCTAGCTCACGAACGGCGCCCTGGGCGTCCCCCGCCGCAAGGCGGGCGCGCCCGAGGTCGAGGCGCAAGCCGAGATCGGCTCGGTGCCGCCCGGAGGCGCGCTGCAGGACGTCGACCGCGTCACCGGCCGCTCCGCGGGCCAGGAGGAGGCGGGCGAGGTCGCGCGGCCCTTCCAGCAGGTCCGGGTCGCGCGTCAGCGCGTCGCGCAGCCCGCGCTCGGCGGCGCTCGCGTCCCCTCGCGCGAGGTCGAGTCGGGCTCGCGCGACGAGCGCGAGAGGGGGAGGCGCGGGCAGGGTCAGCAGCGCGGTCGCGATCGTCTCCGCCTGCTGCCGGTGGCCTAGCGCGAGCTCCGCCAGCGCGGTCCAGGCAGCAGCCTCGGCGGGCATCCGCCCATCGCGGCGGGTCGCCTCCAGCTCCTGCCTGGCGCGCTCCGGTTCGCCGAGCGCGTAGCGGGCCGCTCCCCGGTAGAGCAGGAGCGTGCGGGTGGGGCTCGCCTCGGTGCTGGACAGGAGCTCGCGATACCGCCCGCGCGCGAGCTGGAGGCGGGCGGCCAGCTCCCGATATTGCGGATCACCCGGCGCGAGGCGCAGCGCCGCATCGGCCTCATGCTGGGCCCGGTCGAGGTCTCCGGCCCTGGCATGGGCATCCGCCTGCGCGGCCGGGATCTCGGGCCGGTCGGTGAAGCGGCTGGCGGCGGAGGTGAGTCGCTTGTCGGCCTCGGCCAGCCGTCCCCCGGCCGCAAGCAGCCGAGCCATCGCGAGCTCGAAGCGGAGCCGGTCGGCGATGGGCGGGGCGCTGCCGGGGTCGGCCTCCACCGCCTCCAGCCGTCGCAGCGCGTCGGGGAGCTCGCTCCCGAGCCGGAGTCGCGCCTCCGCCTCGCCGATGGCGCTGCGCGGATGGGTGGCGTGCGCGCGCAGCGCGAGCCGGTAGCGCTCGCTGGCCCGCTCCGCATCGCCCGCCGCGAGGTCCAGGTCGCCCAGCAGGGCGATCGCTCGAAGGAGAGGCGGCGATGCCCGCGCGGCAGCGTCGAGCTGCGCGCGCGCCTCGCCAGTCTTCCCGCGCGCGGCGAGCACCTCGCCTGCCAGCGCCCGCGCCAGCGGCGTCGCCTGCCCGGCGCCGGCCACCAGGGCGTCCCCGGCCGCGGTCCGCTCGCCCGCCGTCCGAGCCAGGGCCCATCGGGTGGCGAGCGCGCCTTCGCCCGCGCGCCCGGATGCCAGCAGCTCCGAGGCGCGCGCAGTCTCCGCAGCATCGCCGAAATCGTGGGCGAGCACGGCCGCCACCTCGGCGGAGAGCGTGAGCGCTTCCGCGTTGCCGGGATCGGTGCGGCGCACCTGGGCCAGCACGCGCGACGCCTCGCGGAGCGCGCCGAGCGTGTCGCGCGCGAGTCCCTTGCGCGCGCCCTCCACAGCCGCGCGCACGTCCTCGTCGCGGTGTCGCGCGCGCACGGCGAAGAAGCTCACCGCCCCGACCAGCGCGACCAGCGCCGCCCCCACCAGCGCCACCGCGAGCGCGTGGCGCCGCAGGAAAGGTCGGTGCGCTTCCGCCTGCGGAAGCATCCGTGCGCGGAGCTCGCGCTCGTACCGCGCCGCCTCGCGGGCCGCGGCCTCCGCGTGTGTTTCGGCGGGCGCTCCCGGCCCCCTCGGGAAGGGCTCCTGCGAGAGCGGGGGTCCGGCGGGAGCGAGGGGCTCCCTAGCAGGGAGATTGCCGAGGATGTCGAGCAGCGCGCCGGCGTCCTCCGCGGGACGGGTGGGTTCAGGGCTGGCTTCGGGAATGCCGGCGAGGAGCGGGCTCTCCGAAGGCGTGCGCGGCGTCGGGCTGGGCCAGGGCGGAAGCGCGGGCGCGGAGCCATCGGGCGTTCCACCGGCTGGCCTCTCCGCCAGGGGACGAGCGGCATTCGCGGGAGCGGCCACAACCGGTTTCGGCGCGGGTTCGACGTCCCCCGGGCGGTCGGGCCGTGCGTCCGCGGCGGGCGGGGGCGCAGCAGGGGGCAGAGGCTCAGGCACAAAAGCCTGGACGCCCGCCGGATGCGCTCCGCCACCGGGCGGCGGGGAGCTCAGCGCGTGCGGCGGCGACACACCCGCGATCGCGGGAGCGACGGCGCCGGGCGCGGTCGCCACGGGCCCGTTCGCGGACGCGCCGTCGGAGGTCCCCTCCGCTCCACCTAGTTCGCGGGCCGTGCGGAGGCGGCGAAGGATGCGGCGATCGCCCGGATGGAGGAGCGCGCCGCGCTCCAGCAGTGGCAGCGCGCGGACTGCGTGTCCGGCCGCCTCCAGCGCCTCGGCCGCCAGGTCGCACGCGTACGCGTCGCGCGGGTCGAGGGCCACCAGGGCCTCGACCCGCGCGACCGCTTCCACCACCTGGCCTTGCGCGTGGAGAGCTCTCGCCCCGAGCACATGACCCAGCACCGCGGTGGGATGGTGGCGGAGACCATT
>JBBQEB010000285.1:0-2778 GCA_038320275.1 Myxococcales bacterium
AGCTGAAGCGCGAGAGCGAGGTGGAGGCGATGGCGCACGTGACCTGCGCCGGCGCCTCGCGGGACGAGGTGGCCGAGGTCCTCGACGGCATCGCGGGGGCGGGAATCCAGAACGTGCTCGCGCTCCGCGGCGACCCGCCGCGAGGGCAGCACACCTTCGAGCCTCACCCCCAGGGCTTTCGCTACGCCAGCGAGCTGGTGGCCTTCATCCGCGGCGCGGGGGAACGCTGGCCCTTCTGCGTGGGCGCCGCCGCCTATCCCGAGGGGCACGTCGAGACGCGCAATCCGGCGGCGGAGCTCGAGCACCTTCGCGCCAAGGTGGGCGCCGGCGCGGACTTCCTCGTCACCCAGCTCTTCTTCCAGAACGACCACTTCTTTCGCTTCGTGGAGCGGGCGCGGGCGGCCGGCATCGGCGTCCCCATCCTGCCGGGCATCATGCCCTTCACCAACGTCGACCAGGTGGAGCGGTTCACCGCGCTCTGCGGCGCGGCCATCCCGCCTGGCCTGCGCGCCGCCATGGAGGTCCGCCGGCAAGATCCCGAGGCGGCGCTGCAGCTCGGAGTGGCGTACGCGAGCCTCCAGTGCGCCGATCTCCTGCGCCGCGGGGCGCCAGGGGTGCACTTCTACACGCTCAACCGCTCGCCCTCGACCCGCGCCATCCTGGCCGCGCTGCGCTCGTCTACGCCCTGGCGAGACGGCTGACGAAAGGCGCGCCGCGGCCTTTGACAGCGGCGCGGGGGTCCGCTAGTAGCTTCGCGACCCCATCGTCTAGCGGCCCAGGACGTGGCTCCCTCAGAGCTGAAACCGGGGTTCGAATCCCTGTGGGGTCAACTCGGTTCCACCTGGAGCCGGGGCGCGGGTTGCACGGAGCGGCGGCGGACGGCCCCATCGTCTAGAGGCCTAGGACACGGCCCTTTCAAGGCTGTAACCGGGGTTCGAATCCCCGTGGGGTCAAACCTCCGTTGGATGGCTGCCTCTGGTGCGCCCTCCCGGGCGCCTGCCCGTCGAAGGGAGAATCGCCCCGGCGGCCGGGATCCCCTGCGGCCCGGCTCCGCCGCGGGCGCGGGTGAGCGCGTGGCCGAGGCGCGCAACTCGAGTGCTCGCCCGTGCCACGCGGCCCAAACTCGCTCGCTACCGGTGGTCGTTCGGGTGGCGGAGCCGATGGCACGCTCTCTCGGACAGTGGGCCGCGCGGTCGGGGTGCCCATGGCGCGCCTCGGCGTTCATGCGCGCGCGAACTCGCGGCTGCGCAACGGGCCTCCGGGGACCCCCGGCTCGCCGTGGCTCGACCCCGCCAACCGACGGCCGCCTGCGCCTACTGCTCCCCAATTTGCCGTCGTTCTCGCCCTGCGGGCGTCGAAGAATCCTGCGCACCTTGCCGCGCCCTTTCCTAGAGTGAGGGGCTCGCGCGATTGCCCGGAGAGCGGGCGGGGGGTGCCATGGCGGAGCTGGTGTGGACGAAGGTGATGTGTCCGGTCGACTTCTCGGATGAGTCGAGGGCGGCGCTGAAGGTCGGTATCGACCTCGCGCGGCGCTTCGGCGCCGAGCTCATCCTCATGCACGCGGAGAACCCGGGGACGCGCCTCCAGGCCCAGAGCGCGACGGCGGGGCAGATCGAGGACTGGAAGCGGGAGGCGGAGAGCCAGGGCGCCTCGCGCACGCGCACGGTGAGTGGCCTCGGCGAGCCCCAGACCGCCATCATCGACGTCTCCAGCCGGGAGGGCGTGTCGCTCATCGTGATGGGCACGCACGGCCGCACAGGCCGCGATCGCTCGCTGATGGGGTCCGTGGCCGAGAACGTCGTCCGCCGCAGTCGCATCCCGGTGCTCACGGTGCACGCCGACTGGAGCGCCGTCAGCGTCTGATAGCGCTGCTCAGTCGGAGTGACGCTCGCGATGGGGGTGTTTGCGGGGGGAGAGTTCTCCCCCCGCAAGTGAGGCGCCACAGGCGCCGGAACTGATCTCATGGCGGGGCGCCGCGGTGGCAATCATCTGAACCGAGCGCCGCTATGAGCCCCACCCGGAGCAGACGTTTCGGCGCGCGCCTCGCCGGCGAGGCGCCGGAGCACGTCCTCCATTACAGCCCGCGCTCACGGAAAAACGGAGGCGCACATGAAGACGCTCGTCGCCACACTTCTCGCCGCGGTGTCTCTCGCCGCGTCCGCCCAGGACACCGCGCCGACCAGCGGGTCCGACCCGATGGCGGGCTGGGCTCCACCCAACGTGAAGAACGACGCGCGCGACCGGAAGGAGATCATGACGCTCCTCAAGACCTGGGAGAGCGCTGCCAGAAAGGGTGACGTCCAGGCCTCCGCCGCTCTGATCGACTTCCCGGTGCTGATGGTCACCGACACCAAGGCGGGCGAGGCGGTCGGTGGGTCCTGGACGCGCGAGCGCTGGGTCGAGGTGATGACGCCCATGTACAAGCCCGTGGGCGGCGACACCACGATGGCGCACAAGACCACGGTGTTCCTCGTGACCGACGCCCTCGCCTCGGTCACCGACGACATGACCATGACCATGGGCAAGAAGAAGGTCATGTCCCGCAGCCACGTGCTGCTCGTCCGCAAGGGGGGCGAGTGGAAGGTGAAGTCCATGACCGAGGGCGGCTGGGGCGACATGATGTCCGGCGGCGCCGATGAAGCCTCGACCCGCAGCGCGGCGGGCTCCGCGTCGGGGGCCGGCGGAGTCAGCGGCCATGCCACCATGGGCATGGACGGGGGCGGCATGGACGCTGGCACGAGCTCCATGGACGCCGGCGCGAGGGGCATGGACGCTGGC
>JBBQEB010000286.1:0-2741 GCA_038320275.1 Myxococcales bacterium
GCCCGCACCTACAACGAACACTGGCTGCTCGAGCGCCACCGCTACCACACCCCGCAAGAAGCCCGCGAGCAGCTGCTCGCGGAAGCCATGGCATGATCCGTTTGTTCACCCAAGTGTCCGGTGAACCGGGGCCGGGGCACCTGCTTGCTGTTCGCAGGTCAATACCGCAGGGCGCTCGAGGCGTTCAACAAATACAACGCCGAGCACCCGCCCGACGGTAGAGGCGCTGAGTGGCCACTCAAAGAGCTCGTTGCCGAGATCGTCGTTACGGAACTGGGGATTGACCAGCAGGAACGCGACTCAGGAGCAGCCCAGGCGCTTGTCCGAGAAGTCGCCGAGGCCGATTCTGCTCCGAAGGAAGCCAAGCAAGTCTTGTCTCGGGCGCTCGACCAAGATGCGCTCGAGCCTCTCGCCTGGTTCAACCTCGGACACGCATCCAGCCTTGAAGGCAACAATGCGCAGGCCGCGTCGGCTTTCCGCTGCGCAGCCGCAATAGCCGAATGGGACGCCACCGCCTGGGCGCTCGCCTTCATCTACTCAGTTCTCGGTGATGCAACGCCGGGGCTGGTCGCTGCTGTCTTTGCGACAGGCCGGAGGCTGACGTCCGGGCAAATGGTGCCGACCACCGTTGAGTTAATCCGCGAGCAAGACCATGACGAGACGTTTCCAAAGCAACCTCTTCTAGACGCGCTAAACGCCCTCGATGCAGAAATACCCGCGGAGCGCGACGAGGGATTCCAGATCCGCACCCTGCAGGCCGGAGGCAGGGTAGACACCATCGACATCCCAGGCGCGACCGAGCGCCCTCCCTCGGCTAGGCGAGCCTCCGCGAAGGTTGGAAGGAACGAGCCGTGCCCCTGCGGCAGCGGAAAGAAGTACAAAAAATGCCACGGGGCTTAGCGAACCCTTTTGCCTAATGGGTGCAAACGCGTCACGCACCTGGCCGACGGCCGAGCGCGACCCCTTACCCAGCCAATTTCCTTCCGGCCGCCTCCAGCTCCTGAGGCGAGCCAGCCTCGCGCACCGACGCAAGATCCAGGATCCGCGCCTTGAACGCCTCCAGGTCGTCCTTGCCGACCACCGCATGGCACGTCACCCCCGACTGCCGGCACCGCGTCGCCACCTCGCCGACGATCTTCCCCTGCAGGGTCTGGTCGTCCAGGCGGCCCTCGCCGGTCACCACGTAGGCGGCCTCGCGCATCCGCTCGTCGAAGCCGATCGCGTCGAGCACGTAGGGCGCGCCCGCTACTAGGCGGGCGTCGCGGAAGGCGTAGAGGCCGCCTGACAGCCCGCCGGCGGCGCCGGTCATCGGCTCGCCGCGCGGGTCGCGGGGAGCGCGGGAGGCGAGCTCGTCGAGGCGCTTCTCCAGTCGCGCCACCATCGCGCCGTCGGCGCCCTTCTGCGGCCCGAACACCGACGGCGCCCGCTCCCAGGGAGTCCGGACATCGCACAGCACCTCCAAAGCAGGCGAGACCCCGGCGTCGTCGAGGGCCTCGACGGCGCCCGCTCCGCCGTCCGTGGTGGCGGAGCCGCCCACGCTCACGATCACCTTCTCCGCCCCGGCGGCGGCGGCCTCCGCGATCAGCTCCCCCGTGCCGTAGGTGGACGCGGCCCAGGCGTCGCGCTCGTCCTCGGCCACCAGCCGCAGGCCGCTCGCCTGCGCCATCTCCACCACCGCGCTGCCGTCCGGCAGCAGCGCCCAGGCCGCCTCGATCTCCCGCCCGAGGGGATCCTGCACCTGTGCGCTGCGGCGCTCGCCCCCGAGCGCCGTGAGCAGCACGTCCATCGTGCCCTCGCCGCCGTCGGCCACGGGAAGCTCGACGGCCTCGCGGCCCGCCGCGCGCAGCCCGCGCGCTATCGACGCGGCCACCTCGACCGCGTCCATCGTGCCCTTGAAGGAGTCGGGCGCTACCAGGACGGGCCGGCTCAACCGGCCACCGCGGCCGAGAAGGCGCGCTCGGCCTCCTCGCCGTGCACCGCGAACACGACCCGCTCCAGCGAGCCCTCGTGCGACCGCGCCGCGCCCACCATGATGCGCGCCGCCTCGTCGAGCGGGAAGCCGCCCACGCCGGTGCCGAAGGCCACCAGGGCCAGCGACTTCGCGCCCAGCTCCTCCGCCTTGTCGAGCGTCGAGCGCGTGGAGCGCTCGATGATCTCCGCCGAGGTCGGCCCGCCGAGCTCCATCGTTGCCGCGTGGATGACCCAGCGAGCGGGCATGTCTCCGGCTGTGGTCTCGATCGCCTCGCCCAGCCCGATCGGGGCCTTCTCGTCCGACTCGCGCTGCACGTCAGGGCCGCCCGCGCGGCTGATCGCCGCGGCCACCCCGCCGCCGTGCTTCAGCTCGGTATTGGCGGCGTTGGCGATCGCGTCCACCTCCAGCCTGGTCACGTCGCCATTTACGACTTCCAGCTCGGCCATGCCCCATATCCTCCCGCAAGGTGGCTGACCCCACGACCCCACGCACGCGGATGACGCGCGAATACCTTCGCTGGCCCGGGGTCATCGGGCTCGCCGATACCAACCGGTATCGGCTTCACCCTGCTTCCCCCGTCCAGCTCGGTCTCGCGCGCCCCCGCGCGCATGCGGCCGTGGAGTCAGCCACCTAGTGACCTGAGTCCTTAGTCCGCAGGCACATGGGCCTGTGCGGCGAACTCCATCGTCAGCGACCGCGACGATAGGAGGGCAGCCATGCCAAAGCGTGCAGAGGTGGTACTCGACGAGCAGGAGCGGGAGGTGCTCGA
>JBBQEB010000287.1:0-2710 GCA_038320275.1 Myxococcales bacterium
GAGTTCCTCTCGCGCTGCGTGAAGTGCTCGCTCTGCCAGCAGACCTGCCCGACGGGAACGATCCAGCCGGCCATCGCGCGGGCCGGGCTGGAGGGCTTCTGGACGCCGGTGGTGGTCCCGCGGCGCGGCGGGTGCGAGCTCGCCTGCACGCGCTGCGGTGCGGCCTGCCCCACCGGCGCCATCGCCCCGCTCACCACCGCCCGCAAGGCGGGCTACGACGGCGCCGCGCCGGTCCGCATCGGCACCGCGTTCGTGGACCGCGGCCGCTGCCTCCCCTGGGCCATGGGGACGCCCTGCATCGTGTGCGAGGAGATGTGCCCGACGGACCCCAAGGCCGTCTGGCTCGAGCGCGTCACCGAGGTCACGCGCGAGGGGAAGACGGTCACCCTGGCGCGGCCGCGCGTCGACCCGAACCGCTGCGTCGGCTGCGGCCTGTGCGAGAACCGCTGCCCCGTGGGCGAGGAGGCGGCCATCCGCGTGTCGTCGGTGGGGGAGACCCGGAACCCGCTCAACCGCATGGTGCTCTGATGGCGGTGACCGCTCGAGTTGATCCGGAGCGGTTCCCTCCCGCCATCAGATGAAATCCGGCGCCTTCGGCGCCTCAGCGCGGGGGGCGAAACTCCCCCCCTGCCGCCCCCCATCGCACGCGCTCATCGCAAGTGAGCACCGCCATGACCGCGCAGACCACTTGGAGTGACGCTCGGGATGGGGGCACAGGGCGGGCGTGAAGCTCGCGCCGGCGCCCTACCGGTGCGATCCTACCCTCTCAACCGCAGCCGGGAGGGTTCCTCGATGAGCTTCGCGTCCGAGTTCAAGGCGTTCGCGATGAAGGGCAACGTGGTCGATCTCGCCGTCGGCGTCATCATCGGCGCGGCGTTCGGCAAGATCGTGGACTCGATCGTGAACGATCTGGTCATGCCTGTCGTGGGCCGCGTCCTCGGCGGCTTCGACTTCACGAACTACTTCTTGCCGCTGAAGGACATCCCACCGGGGACGGGCCAGACGCTCGACGCCGTGAAGAAGGCCGGCGTCCCCGTCCTCGCGTACGGCAGCTTCCTCACCACGGCGCTCAACTTCCTCATCCTGGCGCTGATCATTTTCCTCATGGTGAAGCAGATCAACCGGCTCCGGCGCCACGAGCCGCCCGCACCCGCGCCGGTACCGCGGGAGGAGGTCGTCCTCCTGAAGGAGATCCGCGACGCGCTGCGCCGCTGACGCTCGCCTCCCCGCTTCGTGCGGCGCCCCGGGGGGGCGTTCGCGTCAGCCGTGGCCCGCGTCGGTCGCCGGGAGGCCCGTCGCGAGGGACCGCTCGTCATACCGCCTTCGCCGGCGGGTGAGCTTGTCGAGGGCCAGGTACACGACCGGGGTCGTGAACAGGGTGAGGAGCTGCGAGAGGACGAGGCCGCCCACGATGGTGATGCCGAGCGGCCGCCGCAGCTCCGCGCCGGCGCCGGTGCCGAGCGCGAGCGGGAGGCCTCCGAGGAGCGCCGCCATGGTCGTCATCATGATGGGCCGGAACCGGAGCAGGCAGGCCCGGTGGATGGCCTCGCGCGTGGTGAGGCCATCCTCGCGCTCCGCCTCGATCGCGAAGTCGATCATCATGATGGCGTTCTTCTTCACGATGCCCATGAGGAGGATGACACCGATGAGGGCGATGATGCTGAACTCGGTGCGGCAGAGGAGCAGCGCGAGGAGCGCCCCCACGCCGGCCGACGGCAGCGTGGAAAGGATCGTGAGGGGGTGGACGTAGCTCTCGTACAACACGCCGAGGACGATGTAGACGGCGAGCAGCGCCGCGAGGATCAGCCAGGGCTGGGAGCGGAGCGAGTCGATGAAGGCCTGGGCGGTCCCCTGGAACGCGGCGTGGACGCTCGCCGGGAGCCCGATCTCGTGCGCGGCCCGGTTGATCGCCGCGAGCGCCTGGCTGAGCGACACCCCGGGCGCCAGGTTGAAGGAGAGCGTCACCGCCGGGAACTGGCTCTGGTGGTTGATGGAGAGCGAGGCGCGCTCGGGCGAGAAGCGCGAGAAGGCGAGGAGTGGGACCTGCGCTCCCTCCGCGCCGGGTACGTAGACGTGCCGGAGCGCGTCCGGGCTCCCCTGGTACCGGGGCTTCACTTCGAGCACGACCCGGTACTGGTTGAGCTGCGTGTACATGGTCGCGACCTGGCGCTGGCCGAAGGAGTCGTAGAGCGCGTTGTCCACGGCGGCGAGGGAGATGCCGAGGCGCGCGGCGGTGTCCCGGTCGACGTTCACGAGGAGCTGCAGGGCCTGGGTCTGCTGGTCCGTCGCCACGTCGCGCAGCCCGGGGAGCGTGCGCAGCTTCTCGAGCATCCGGGGAGCCCAGGCGTTGAGCTCGTCGAGGTTCGCGTCCTGCAGGGTGTACTGGTACTGGGTGCGCGACCCGCGCCCTCCCATGCGCACGTCCTGCACCGACTGGAGGTACAGGTTGATGCCCGGCACCTGCGCCAGCTTCGGGCGCAGCTCGCCGATGACCTGGTCGGCGGTCTGCTTCCGCTCCGGCGTGGGCTTCAGCTGGATGAACACGAAGCCGGTGTTGAGGGTGCCGCCCCCGGTGAACGAGACGGAGTGCGCCACCGCCGGGTGCGCCATCACGACCTTGTTCACGAGCTCCTGCCGCTCCTTCATGGCGGGGAACGAGATGTCCTGGGGGGCGTCGGAGATCCCCATGAGCGCGCCGGTGTCCTGCTGC
>JBBQEB010000288.1:0-2706 GCA_038320275.1 Myxococcales bacterium
CTCGCCGCCTCGGTCGAGCGCATGCGCGCGACCCTGCGCGGCCTGCTCGCGGACGTCGCGCGCGCAAAGGAGGAGCTGGAGGGAAGGGTGGAGGAGCGCACCCGCGAGCTGGCGCACGCCAACGAGGCGCTGCGCGAGCGCGACGCCCAGCGGCAGGACCTCATGCGCACGGTGATCACCGCCCAGGAGGACGAGCGCAAGCGCATCGCCCGCGAGCTGCACGACGAGACCACCCAGAGCCTGGCCGTGCTGGTGATGGGCCTCGAGTCGGCCTCGGCCGCGCTGCGGGCGGGGGGTCCCACGCCGCGCCTCGAGGAGGTGAAGGCCCTGGCGGTGCGAACGCTCGAGGAGGTGCACCGCATCATCCTCGACCTGCGCCCGGCGGTGCTCGACGACCTCGGTCTCCTCTCGGCCCTCCGCTGGTATGCCGAGAGGTACCTCGCCACGCGCGGCATCGCCGTCCGCTGCGAGCTCGAGCCCCTGCCGCAGCGTCTCCCGCCGGAGGTCGAGATCGCGCTCTTCCGCATGGGTCAGGAGGTGATGAACAACATCGCCCGCCATGCCAAGGCCGAGTCGGTGCTCCTGGAGGTGGGGGTGCGGGGGGGCGAGCTGCACGTGGACGTGGAGGACGACGGGCAGGGCTTCGTGGTGGGGACGGCCCCCAACGACCGGCCGCACTACGGGCTTCTGGGAATCCGGGAGCGCGCGGAGCTCCTGGGCGGGACCGCCTCCATCGACTCCGCGCCCGGCAAGGGTACGCGCGTCCACATCCAGGTGCCGCTGCCGGGAGGGCCGGCCGGGGCGGCGCTTCACAGCGGCCTCGGCGCGGAGTAATGCTCGGGCGCCGTGAGCAAGATCCGCGTCCTCATCGCCGACGACCACGCCATCCTGCGCGAGGGGGTGCGGGCGCTCCTCTCCGCGCAGCCCGACATCGAGGTGGTCGGCGAGGCGGCCGACGGGAGCCAGGCGGTGGAGCTCTGCCGCTCGCTCGATCCGGACGTGCTCCTGACCGACATCGCCATGCCGGGCCTGGGTGGGCTGGAGGCTGCCCTCGAGATCCGGAAGCTCGGCCTGCGCTCTCGGGTGCTGGTGCTCTCCCAGTACGAGGATCGCGAATACGTCCGGCGCCTGCTCAAGGCCGGCGTGGCGGGCTACGTCCTCAAGAAGTCGGCCGGGGCGGAGCTCGCCAACGCAATCCGGGCTGTCCACCGAGGCGGGCTCGTGCTCGATCCCGAGGTTGCGCGCGCCGCCATGGACGAGGCGGGTCCGGGGCGCGCTGCCGCCGACCCCTACGAGTCGCTCACCGACCGCGAGAAGCAGGTGTTCAGGCTGGTCGCGGAAGGAAGGAGCAACAAGGAAGTGGCCGAGGTGCTCGGGATCAGCGTGAAGACGGCCATGAGCCACCGCGAGCACGTCATGGAGAAGCTCGACCTTCACAATCGCGGCGAGCTGGTGCGCCTCGCCCTCAAGCTCGACGTCATCCGCCTCGACGGCTGAAGGACCGTTCAGCCGCGACCCCGCCTGGCTGCCGTACCTACATCGCGGCACGTCTCCGCACCTCTCGCACTGCGGGTCGATCCAGCGGCCTCGCCAGCACGCCCGCACGGGCCCGAAGGGTGCGATCGCGGTCACGTCGGCAAGCAGGCCCCAGAGGGGAGAGCACACGTTGCCCCGCGCTGTCGCCATCGCGGCGGGACGTGGCGAGGCCGCAGGGTGGCGGTGCAGGAAGTTGCGCGAAGCCCCCGATTCCCAAGGGTTGTGCGCATCGGCAAGGGTGCCCACGCGCTCGGAGCGCGCGCGAGGGCGCGCTGTTGGCGGGTCACGAACGTTGGCTCTCTCCTCACGCCAGCGCACAGGAGCGCACAGGAGCGCTCGCTTCCTCGCCTGGTGCGGCCTGGTGCGCGCAGGTGTGAGAACCGGCGCTCGAAGCGGCGGGGGCTTTCGTCGCCGCTCGCGTTCGACTCGCCCAACGTGAACGTCAGGAGTGCCGCTTGAGCCACGCCCGATTGGTCCCGCCCCCGCGCAGCTCGCCCGTCATCCTGCTCCTTGCCGCGAGCCTCCTGCTTCCAAGCGCCGCCTCTGCGGCGCGGGTCTGGACGGCGTCCTCCACCGAGAAGATCCAGACTTCCGCGAGCCCGCGCGCCCTCGCGCCGGCGACCCTCGGGGCAGCGCGCAACGAGTTCGAGGCGGTACAGATTGCCGTGGTGGGGCCTGCGTCGAACGTGTCGGTCACCGCCACGTCTCTGTCAGGCCCCGGTTCCATCCCGGCGCCCCGCCTCTTCCGCGAAGGGATCATCTGGACTTCGCAGAAGTCCGGCCCGGATGGTGCCGTGGGCGGGTGGCCCGACGCGCTCATCCCGGACGTCGACGACGTCGTCGGAGAGAAGCGCAACGCCTTCCCGTTCGACGTCCCGGCCGGCGAGACGCGGGTGGTCTGGGCGGAGGTGCACGTTCCGCAGAACGCCGCCCCCGGGACCTATTCGGGAACCCTCACCGTGCGCGCCTCCGACGGAAACGTGACCGTCCCGCTCTCGCTCCAGGTCTGGAACTTCGCGCTGCCCAGCACGTCGTCGCTGAAGAGCGCCTTCGGCCTGAGCTACGGAGCGCTCCCGCAGCAGCACGGCGTGTGGTGGGGTGACGCCCTCTCCTCCCTGCGCGCTCGCTACGGCCAGCTCGCGCTCGACCATCGCTTCACCCTCGGCTACA
>JBBQEB010000289.1:0-2664 GCA_038320275.1 Myxococcales bacterium
CGCACCGGCGCCGCGGCGCTGGCAGTCTTCCTCGTGCTCGAGCCCGCGGTGCGCCTCCTCCAGACCGCCACCGTGAAGAACCGGCTGGCGATCCTGGTGGACGCCTCCCGCTCCATGGCCTTCCCGGTCGAGCCGGGCGGACGGAGCCGCGCCGACGCAGCGGCCGCCTTCGTGCGCGAGCACCGGGGCGAGCTGGAGCGGCTGGGCGACAAGGTGACGCTCGAGTGGCACACGTTCGGCGGCGAGGTGTCGCCTGCCGATCCGGGCGAGCTGGCGCGCGGCATCGCGCCCAGGGCGGGCCGGACCGACCTCCTCGGAGCCCTTCGCGCGGTGGCCGCCGGCGGCGGTGCCGGCCGCAAGCTCGCGGGCGCGGTGCTCCTTTCCGATGGCGCGGACAACGCGGCGCTCGCGCAGGGCCTCGGCCCAGCCAGCCGGGCGGAGCTGCGCGCTCTGGGCGTGCCGGTCACAGCAGTCGCGATCGGCTCCCGGGCCCCCAAGGACCTCGCCATCGAGCGCGCGGCGGTGGACGACTTCGCCTTCGTGCGCAGCACGGTCTCCGTCGAGGTGACGCTCGCCGCCAGGGGCTTCGGCGCGCAGGAGGTGCCGCTCGTCCTTCGGCGGGAGGGTGCGGTGGTGGCCCGCGCCACCGTGCGGCTCGAGCCGGGAAAGGAGCGGTACACGGTGCCGCTCTCCTTCGTGCCGGACACGACCGGCACCTTCGTGTTCACGGTGGCGGCGCCGGTGTACGCCGGCGAGGCGGTCGCCGAGAACAACAGCCAGTCGTTCGTGCTCCGCGTCATCCGCGACCGCGTGCGCGTGCTCCTGGTGGCCGGCCGGCCGAGCTGGGACGAGCGGTTCCTGCGCTCGCTGCTCAAGGCCGACCCCAACGTGGATCTGGTGAGCTTCTTCATCCTCCGCGGCACGACCGACGCTGCGGGCCCGCAGGAGGAGCTCTCGCTCATCCCCTTTCCGGTCGCCGAGATCTTCGGCGAGGGGCTCCACACCTTCGACGCCGTCCTGTTCGTGAACTTCGCCTACCAGCCCTACCGCTCGCTCGACATCGAGCGCTACCTCCCCGCCCTGCGCGACTACGTCCGCGGGGGCGGCGCGCTCGCCATGGTGGGCGGCGAGGGGAGCTTCGGCGAGGGGCGCTACGGCGCGACCGCGCTGGGCGAGGTCCTCCCGGTGGAGTCGCTGGATGGGCTCGGCATCGCGGTGGAAATGCAGCGGCCGCGCCTGACACCGGACGGGCGCCGCCATCCGGTCACCAACCTCGCGGCGGGCGAGGGGGCCAACGAGGCGGCCTGGAGCGCCCTCCCACCTCTGCCGGATCTCAACCGGACGCGCGCCCTCGGCGCGGCCAGCGGCGCGCGGGTGCTGCTGGAGTCGCCCACGGTGCTGGTGGGGGGCCGCGCCGCGCCGGTGGTGGCGGTGCGCGAGGTGGGCCAGGGCCGGACCCTTGCGGTGGCCACGGACTCCTCGTGGTTCTGGGGCTTCCTGGCTGCCGAGGACGGCGGCTCGTCCCGGGCTTACCAGCGCTTCTGGAGCAACGCGCTCCGCTGGCTCGTCCGCGATCCCTCCCTCACGCCCCTGCAGATCCAGCCCGACCGCCCGGCCGTGGCGCCGGGCGAGCCGGTCGCGCTCTCGGTGTCCGCCCGCGCGCCCGACTACGGCCCAGCCGTGGGTGCAGCCGTCTCGGCGGAGCTGGTGGGAGAGGATGGCAAGCCGGTGGCGCGCGCGGAGGGCGTCACCGGACCGGACGGCGCGGCGCGGCTCGAGCTCACCCCTCCGCGACCGGGTGCCTACAAGGTGGTCGCGACGGCGCGCCAGGCCTGCGGCGAACGGCCGTGCCCTCCCGACGCGCCCGTGGAGACCGCCACCGGTGCGGTCGCGGTGCGGACGATGGGTGCCGAGGACGCCGACGCGGCCCCGCGTCCGAGACTGCTGGAGGCGCTGGCGGAGGCGACGGGTGGGCTCTTCTCGACGGCGGAGGGCGGCCTTCCGGAGGTGCGCCTTTCCGAACCCGAGGTGGTGGAGGTGGGGCAGCGCCGCGACGTGCCGATCTGGGACCGGGGATGGTCGCTCGCCGCCCTGGTGGCCCTGCTCGCGGCCGAGTGGGTGCTGAGGAGGCGCTGGGGCTACTGGTGATCCCGAGCGCCCTGCGACCTCCCTTGGGGTGCATGGGCGCGCCGCCCCGGATATGTCCCGCCGCCGCGGCCGGGGCTCCTCCCGGCCGCGCGCTCGGGAGGCGGAGATGAAGGTGCAGAAGGGCAGCGTGGTCGCGGTGGATTACGAGCTCCACCTGGGTGACGGGCGGGTGGTGGACGCGTCCGCTCCGGGCAGCCCACTCTCCTACATCCAGGGCGAGGCGCAGATCGTCCCCGGGCTGGAGCGGGCGCTGGAGGGGCTCGCCGCGGGCGACACGCGCGTGGTGGTGGTCCAGCCGGAGGACGGCTACGGCGACCACGATCCGGGCGGCGTGCAGGAGGTGCCGAAGAGCACCTTTCCCGAGGGCATGGAGCCCATGGTGGGCATGGAGCTCGTGGCGCAGGGACCGGACGGCGAGCAGGTGCCCTTCGTGGTCCGCGAGGTGAAGGCGGAGAGCATCGTCATCGACCTCAATCACCCGCTGGCAGGCAAGACGCTCCACTTCGGCGTCACGGT
>JBBQEB010000290.1:0-2639 GCA_038320275.1 Myxococcales bacterium
CGCCGGATCGCCCACGTCGCAGGTCTTCACGAAGACCTCGGCGCCCAGGCTCTCCAGCTCGGCGCGGGCGGCCTCCAGCTCGGCGGCGTCGCGGGCGCAAAGGGCGATGCGCGCGCCCCTCCGCGCGAGCTCGCGCGCGATGACGAGCCCGAGGCCGCGAGAGCCGCCCGTCACGAGCACGCAGCGCCCCCGGAGCGAGAGGCGCCCCCGGGACCGCGCCCAGGCGATGCCGCCCATGGCCACCGCGCCCGCGAGGGCCCATCCCGACCGCAGCCTGGAGAACTGGTTCATGGAAGAAAACTCTACACCGTGGGGCCAAGGGGAAACCCCGGGCTCGCCTCGTTCGCGCCGCCGAGCTACACAGACGGTCGATTTTGACCCCCTCCGCAGAGCTCACCACCAGCCCGCCGGGCTCAGGGCCGTCCCCCGTGGCGCCGGACGAGCGTCACCTGTTGCCGATCGCGCTGGGGCTCGCAGCCGGGCTCATCCTTCCCTTTGCCCTGGTGCACCTCGACGACGCCGACGGCGTCCTCTACACCGTCGTGGCACGAAACCTCTCTCGCAGTGGATCTCTCTTCCGCCTCACCTTCGCGCGGGAGGTCTTCCCCGCCTTTCGCGAGCACCCGCCGTTCTTCTTCTGGGTGTGGGGGCTGGCCTACCGGGCGGCCGGCGCTCGCGCGCTGCCGTTCGTGGGAGCGGCCTGCGGCCTCGCCACGGTGGGCCTCGCCTTCTTCACCGCGCGCCCACTCGTCGGCCGGCGAGCGGCATTCCTGGGCGCGGTGGTGCTCGCCACGGTGGACTCCTTCTTCCGCTACCAGGCGCGAGCGCGCCTCGATCCACCGCTCGTCACCCTCTTCACCCTCTCCGTGCTGCTGCTCTCCCAGGCGCGCGGGCGCACGGCACTCCTCGCGGCGGGAGGGCTCGCCGCCGGCCTGGGCGTGCTGGTGAAGGGCCCGCCGGCCCTCGGCGCTCCGCTGGCGGCGGCGGTCGTGGTGGCGGTCTCGGGGCGAGCGTACGAATTGCGCGACGCGCGCTCGTGGGCGCTCGTCGCCGCGGGAGCCCTGCTGCCCGCCACGGGCTTCCTCGCCTACGATCACCTGGCGCTCGGCGGCACGTGGTGGCGCGGCTACGTGGAGGACCAGGTGCTCGCCTCGCTGCTCCACCGGCGCCACGACTCGCAAGCCGGCGCCGGGCGCGGCTTCCTCGCGCTCGACACGGTCGGCCGGCTCGGGCCGTGGGCGCTGGCGGTGGCCTGGGCCGGCTGGCGCGCGTTGCGGAACCCGCGGTCGGCCTCCGGCCGCGCCACCTTCGCCTTCCTGGGATGGGCCGCGGTGGTGCTGCTGGGCTACGCCTTCGCCAGCCGGACCTTCTGGCACTACGGCATGCCCGCCTACGTCCCGCTCTCCCTCGCCGCCGGCGTGGGCCTGGAAGACGGGCTGCGCCGGCTGGGCGAGCGCGCGTTCGGGGCCGTGCGCTCGATCGCTTTCGCGGCGGCGCTCGCGCTGGCTGCCGCCCTGCCCTTCGGCGCGGTCACCTTCAACGTGGAGCCCTGCCCGCTGGGCACGCTCCCCGCCCTGGCCAATGCCGCGGCGGGGCGCTCGCGAGGGGTTGCAGTAGTGTCCCCTCGGGCGGCGCTGGCGGAGGCGGGCATCCTCGCGAGCCACGAGGAGCTCGAGCCGGTCATCTTCCACGACGCCGCCCTGCTCGGCTCCCGTCCCGACCTCCGCGTCGCCCTCCTCGACGCCGACCTTCCCATCCCGCGCGGTTTCCGGGAGGTTGCGGTCCATCGCGGCTGGCGGCTCGCCGTGCGCGACGCCGAGGAGCGCCCGTGAGCGTCCAACCGGCCTTCGCCGGCGATGCCGATACCCGGTCCCGGCGCCGCACGAAGGTGGCCTTGTCGCTGGTGTGGGCCGCTGCGGCGCTCCAGGCCTGGGCGACGCGCGCACACCACGGGCGCGATCTGGGGGTCTTCCTCACCGCCGGCGCTCGAGCGCTCCGGGGCGAGGAGCTGTACCGGCTGCTGGACGGTCACTGGTGCTTCAAGTACGCCCCGCCCGCCGCGCTGCTGGTGGCGCCGCTCTCCCTCTTGTCGCAAGCTGCGGCATCTCTCCTGGTGGCGCTCGCCTCGGCGGCCGCGCTGACGGCGGTCTTCCTCTGGTCGGGCGAAGAGGTGGAGTCGGGGAGCTCGCCACTCTCGCAGGCCCTCGTCGCGGCGCTCGCCGCACCGTACGCGCTCCATCTCCTCGCGCTCGGCCAGAACGACGCCCTGCTCGTCGCGCTCGCCCTGGGGAGCGCCCGGCTCGCGGTGCGTGCCCCTGCGCGCTCGGGAGCCCTCCTCGCCATCGCAGCCCTGGTGAAGCCGCCCTACGCGCTCCTCGTCGCGCTCTCGGCTCTCGACGGCCGCCCAGGGCTGCGCCGGGCGGCTTCGTTCGCCGCGGCGGTGGCAGTCGCCTTCGCGCTGTTCGCCCTGCGCTACGGGGCGGGCGGCCTCGCGGGCGAGCTCCACGCGTGGCGAGCGCTCCTCGGGGCGACCACGCCGCCCCTGCTCTGCGACCCTCAGAACCAGAGCCTCTGGGCCGTGGTCTGCACCTACCTCGTCCTCCCCTCCGCAGGCCCTCGCTACTTGGTGGTGGTGGAGC
>JBBQEB010000291.1:0-2607 GCA_038320275.1 Myxococcales bacterium
GTGCCCATCCAGACTTCATGGTGACCGCGGCCGCCGCTCTCTTCTTCGTCGTGTGCCTCGGCGCGTGGTGCGTGATGGGGCTCGTCCTGTCTCGGAGCGAGCGCGGGGAGGAGCTGGCTCCGCGCGAGAGCCGGTCCGGAGCCGGCGCGGGTCAGCGGCCGCCCCCTGTCCCGGCTTCCGCTCTCCGCGGACTCCGCGGAACGGGAACACGGGCGAGCTGAGGCGTACGCTCGGAGGCCGGTACGCGCGTCAGGCCATGCGCGTCCTGGCCTCGTGGTCGGAGGTGAACACGCTTCAAGCCCCGCCCGACGCTGCCCGCAGCGCCACGGCGTGAGCCGGCGCACGGTGGGGCGTCCGCGCCAGCGGCGGCTCCGGGGCAAGCTCCAGCTTCCTGTTGGGCGTGCGCCGGTAGGTGGGGACGAGCCGCTCGATGCCGCGCAGGAGCGCCTCGCGATCGCCGTCCTCGGCGAGTAGCCTCAGCTCGCGCAGGCGCTCGTGAAGGTCGGGGGGAGGCGGCGGGCTCTTCGCGACGAGGATGCGATTTCGCGCCTCCCGCGTGTCCTCCTCGTCCTCGGTGAGGAGCTCCTCGAAGAGCTTCTCACCGGGCCGCAGGCCGGTGAAGACGACGGGGATGTCCTGTCCCGGGACGCGGCCGGCCATGGTGATGAGGTTTGCGGCGAGATCCGCGATCCGGATGGGCTCGCCCATCTGGAGCACACACAGCTCGCCGTAGCCGCCGAGACCGGCGACGAGCACGAGCCCCACCGCCTCCGGGATGGTCATGAAGTACCGGGTGCAATCCGGGTGGGTGACCGTCACCGGGCCGCCCCGCTCGATCTGGCTCTTGAAGATGGGGACCACGCTGCCGGCCGACCCGAGCACGTTGCCGAAGCGCACGGCGGTCATGCGGGTCCGCGACGCGCGGGCGAGGTCGCGGGTGACCAGCTCGGCGATGCGCTTCGTCGCGCCCATGACCGAGGTCGGCTTCACCGCCTTATCGGTGGAGATGACGACGAGGCGCTCGGCGCCGCAAGCGTCGGCCATGCGCGCGACGTTCAGCGTGCCGAAGACGTTGTTCTTCACCGCCTCCTCGGGAGCGTGCTCCATGAGCGGCACGTGCTTGTGCGCCGCGGCGTGGAAGACGTCGTGCGGACGGTAGCGGCCGGCGAGCCGGAGGAGGCGAGAGGGCTCGCGGACGTCCGCCACCTCCGGCCGGAGGTCGAGTCCGGGGTGGGCCTCCTCGAGCCGGCGGGCGTTCAGGTAGAGCTCGTTCTCGTTCATGTCGACCATGACAAGCTGGGCGACCCCGCTCGCCGCGAGCTGCCGGCAGATCTCGCTGCCAATGGAGCCCGCCGCGCCGGTCACGAGCGCGCGCCGGCCTTCCACGAGGCCGCGGATCTCCTCCGGATCGAAGGCGATGGAGTCGCGCGGCAGGAGGTCTTCCGGCGAGAGGTCGTGCAGCATGGCCGCCGAGATCTTCTGGTCGAGGAAGGCGAAGGAGGCCGGGATGACCTTGAAGCTCACCTTCGAGGTGGCGCAGGTGCTCAGGATCTCGCGCACGCGCGCGGAGGGGAGGCTGGGGATGGCGAGCAGCACGGTGGCCGCGCGCTGCTCGGCGATGAGCCGAGGGAGGTCTCGAAGCCGGCCCAGGACCGGCCGGCCCTGGAGGCGCGTGCCTTGCTTCGCCGGGTCATCGTCCACGAAGCCTAGGATTGTGTAGTTGCTGTCCCCCGAGCGGAGCACGTCGCGCACCAGGAGGTCACCCGCGCTGCCCGCGCCCACGACAAGGGTGCGCACCGCGCCAGCCCGCGCGCGCCGGCGGCGATCGACCGAGGAGGTATGGGCGAGGCGAGGAGCGAACCGCATGATCCCCATGAGCGTGGTCGTCGCGAAGAATTCGAGGGCGTAGACGGTGCGCGGCAGCGGCTGCGCCGAGAGCGCTACGTGGAGCACGATGAAGCCGGCCGTGCCCACCACGTTGGCGACGCCCAGGCGCACGCCCTCCGACAGCCCCGACATCCGGAACGACCAACCATCGAGCCGCGCCGACAGGATCGCGCCCAGGCGCACCGAGATGAGCAGTGGGAGCGCCAGCCTGACCGCGGGCGCGAACTGCTCCGGGACATAGCCCCCCAGACGAAGGAGCAGCGCCAGGCAGAGCGACGACCCCGTGGCGAGCGCGTCGAGGCCGAGGATGGTGACGCGGCGCAGCGTGCGACAGGATGCCCAGCGAAGCGTGATGGTGCGGAGGGTTGCGAGGTGCATGCGGGCCCCAGGCCTAGCAAGAGGAGGGCCTGGCGCAGCGCACACTTATTCAGGTCTCAGCTCGCGTCACTGCGCCGCTGCCGTCTCGGAGGGCTGGTTGCAGCTGTTCACGAAGAACCCGCCGCCCAGGCCGAGCGCCGCAGCCAGCAGGAACCAGCCGATGACCGCGCGGCGCTTCTGGCGCGCCGCCTTGCGGTTTGCCGCCGACGGCGCGCCTCCGGGGAGCGCGCCGAGGTGCCGGCCGCGCTCACCGCAATCTCGGCAGCGGAGGAAATGGACGCCCGCTGCCCGCAGCAGCTTCTCGCCCGATCCCTTGGCTGAGGATCGACGCACCCGAGGCGA
>JBBQEB010000292.1:0-2566 GCA_038320275.1 Myxococcales bacterium
GTGCGTGAGGACGGACTGGGCGGCGCGCTTGGCGCGCGGCTCGTCGCCGTAGAGCGCCTCCTTGGCGAGCTCGATGTACCAGTCGCAGAGCTCGTGCCAGACGAAGGCGTACATCGCGGCGGCGGCGTCGTTGAACCGGTATCCCTCCAGCGCGTCCAGGGTCTCGTTCACCGCGCGCTGCAGGCGGGCGAGGATCCATCGATCGGCCGGCCCGGCAGCGGGGCCGAGCAGCTCGCCGTCACCGACCGAGAAGCCCTGCAGGTTCATGAGCGCGAAGCGAGTGGCGTTCCAGAGCTTGTTGGCGAACGCGCGGTAGCCCTCGATGCGCTCGGTCGCGAGCTTGAGGTCGCGGCCCTGGGCGGTGAGCGCCGCCAGCGTGAAGCGCAGGGCGTCCGCGCCGTATCGCTCGGTGATGACGAGGGGGTCGATGACGTTCCCCTTCGTCTTCGACATCTTCTGGCCCTTCTCGTCGCGCACCATGGGGTGCAGGTAGACGACGCGAAAGGGCACCTCCCCCATGAAATGCAGCCCCATCATCATCATCCGGGCCACCCAGAAGAAGATGATGTCGTGCCCCGTCTCCATGACCGAGGTCGGGTAGAAGGTGCGCAGCGTGTCGGTCTTCTCCGGCCAGCCCATGGTGGAGAAGGGCCAGAGGGCGGAGCTGAACCAGGTGTCGAGGACGTCCTCGTCCTGGCGGAGCCCCCCCTTGCCGCAGGTGGAGCAGGCGGGCGGCGTCGAGCGGTCGACGGTGACGTGGCCGTCGGCGCAGTACCAGGCCGGGATCTGGTGGCCCCACCAGAGCTGCCGGCTGATGCACCAGTCATGGATGTCGCGCATCCACGCCATGTAGGTGTTGGTCCAGCCCTCCGGAATGAAGCGGGTGCTCCCGTCCTGCACTGCCGCCACCGCCGGGCCGGCGAGCGGGGCGATCTTCACGAACCACTGCTGGGAGAGGAGCGGCTCGAGGACGGTCTCGCAGCGCTGGCATTTTCCCAGGGGCAGGACGTGCGCCTTCGTCCCGCGGTCGAGCCCCTTCTCGACGATGAGCTCCTTCACGCGGCGGCGCGCCTCGAACCGATCCATCCCGGCGACCGGGCCCGCCTCGGCGTTCATCGTCCCGTCGAGGTCGATGACGGTGAGGAGCTCGAGGTCGTGCCGCTTTCCGACCTCGAAGTCGTTGAAATCGTGGGCGGGGGTGACCTTCACCGCGCCGGTGCCGAAGGCCGGATCGACGAGGATCGCGTCGGCCACGATGGGGATCTCGCGGTCGATGAGCGGGTGCACGACCTTCTTCCCCACCAAGTGGCGGTAGCGCTCGTCCTCGGGGTGCACCGCGACGGCGGTGTCTCCCAGCATGGTCTCTGGCCGCGTGGTGGCGACGACGATCTCACCGCTGCCGTCGGACAGCTGGTAGGCGAAGCTCCACAGCTCGCCCTGGTGCGCCTCGTCCCGGGTGACCTCCAGGTCGGAGAGCGCGGTGCGGCAGCGCGGGCACCAGTTGATGAGCTTTCGCTCGCGGTAGACGAGCCCTTCCTCGTGCAGCCGGACGAAGACCTCCCGCACCGCGCGCGAGAGCCCCTCATCCATGGTGAAGCGTTCGCGCTCCCAGTCGAGCGACGCCCCCAGCGCCTCGTGCTGCTCCGCGATGCGGGAGCCGTACTTCTCCTTCCAAGCCCACACCCGCTTCAGGAACTCCGCCCGCCCCAGGTCGTGCCGGCTCACCCCCTCGGTGCGCTGCAGCTCCTTCTCCACGATCATCTGGGTGGCGATGCCCGCGTGGTCGGTGCCAGGGAGCCAGAGCGTGTTGAAGCCGCTCATGCGCTTCCAGCGTGCCAGGAGATCCTGGATGGTGGCGGTGAGGGCGTGGCCGAGGTGGAGCGACCCCGTCACGTTGGGCGGGGGGAGCACGATGGAGAAGGGGGGGCGCGAGCGGTCGGTCGCGTCGGCGTGGAAGTAGCCGCCCTCCTTCCAGGCGCGGGACCAGCGCGCCTCCACCTCACGGTGCTCGTAGCCCTTCGACAGCCGCGGGCCCAACCCGCCCTCCGGCGCGCCCGCGGCGCTCGCGTCTCCTTCGAGCATCATGCCTTCGTCTCTCGGATCGGTGGAGGTCAGGGCTCTCGGCTCTTCGCAAGCCGCTCCACGTGCTCGCGCACGATGGTCTCGGCGAGCGCGGGCACCACCTCCCAGGCGATGCGCTCGATGACCTCCCGCGACGCGCGCGAGAGCGCTTCCCGCAGGAGCGCCTCGCCGCCGTCGGACCCCGCCGCGGCGGAGGTGCCGGAGTGGCCGAGGACCGTTTCGCCGTCGAGGAACTCGAGGTCCGCGACGCTGACGACCTCGGGGACCTCGTCCTCACCCGCGGACGCGGCCACAGGCGAGGGCTCGGCGCGGCCGCGTGCGGCACCGGCCGGCCCGTCGGCGAGGTCCACGTCACTCCAGTCGAGGTCCACCTCCGCGGGCGCTGCGCTGCGCACCGGCGCGGGGGCGGACACCGCGGCCTGTGCCGGCGGGCTCGCGCGCTGCACCGGCGGCGCTGGCGCCCTTGCAGCCGCGGGAGGCGGCG
>JBBQEB010000293.1:0-2563 GCA_038320275.1 Myxococcales bacterium
CAGGTAGGCGAGCCGCCGCGCCTGGAAGGCCAGCAGCCCGGTGAGGGGATCGACTGCCTCCTTGAGGATCTTCTGCGGCGTTCGCTTGGCGACCTCCTCGATGTCCACGCCGCCTTCGGTGGAGGCCATCACGGTGACCCGGCCCGTGTCCCGGTCGAGCGTCATCCCGAGGTACATCTCCTGGGCAATGCGGCAGCCCTCCTCGATGTAGACCTTGCGGACGACCTGCCCCTCGGGGCCGGTCTGCGGCGTCTTCAGCACCATGCCCAGCATCGCTTCGGCGTGCGTGTGCGCCTCGTCGGGCGAGCGCGCGAGCTTCACTCCGCCGCCCTTGCCGCGGCCGCCGGCGTGGATCTGCGCCTTGACTGCGACGATGCCGCCGCCGAGCTGGCGGGCCGCGCCCTCCGCCTCGATGGGCGTCACGGCGAGATACCCGCGCGGCACGGACACGCCGAACCGGCGCAGGAGGTCCTTCGCCTGGTACTCGTGGATCTTCACGGTGCGGTCCTCGACTTCTGGGGTCCTTCGCGGTTCGGCGGCGGGGGTGGGGAGGGCGGAACCGCGGCTCCGGACCGGCGGGCGTCGCCATGCCCGGAGCGCGGCCGCTCTCGCCCTAGAGCTTCGTCTCCGCGACGCTCTTCTTCACGCTCGCGATGCTCTTCTCGAGCATGGCCTTCTCGGACGCATCGAGCTCCACCTCGAGGATGCGCTCCACGCCGCCCGCGCCGATGACCACCGGGACGCCGACGAAGACCCCGTTCACCCCGTACTCGCCCTCCAACAGCGCCGAGCAGGGCAGCACGCGCTTCTTGTCGCGCAGGTAGCTCTCGGCCATGGCGATGGCGCTCGCCGCCGGCGCGTAGAAGGCGGAGCCGTTCCCGAGCAGCGCCACGATCTCGCCGCCCCCTCCGCGCGTGCGCTTCACGATGCCCTGGAGCGTCGCCTCGTCGAGCATCTTCGTGAGCGGCACGCCAGCGATCGAGGAGTAGCGGAGCAGGGGCACCATGTCGTCGCCGTGGCCGCCCAGCACCATCGCCTGCACGTCCTGCGGCGACACGCCCGCCGCCTCGCCCACGAAATACTGGAAGCGCCCGGTGTCGAGCACGCCCGCCATGCCCACCACCCGGTTCTTGGGGAACCCGGTGACCTTGTGCATCGCGTAGACCATCGAGTCGAGCGGGTTCGTGATGACGATCACGAAGGCGTTGGGGGCGTTTTCCTTGATGCCCTTGGCGACGCCGCTGATGGCCTCCAGGTTCACCGCGAGCAGGTCCTCGCGGCTCATCCCGGGCTTGCGGGGAATGCCGGCCGTGACGATGCAGACGTCGGCATCCTTGATGATGCCGTAGCTCTCGACGCCTCCCCCGGTGAGGCTCACATCCCACTTGCCGACCCCGCGCGTCTCCTGCAGGTCGAGCGCCTTGCCCTTGGCGACCCCCTCGAACTTGTCGACGAGGACGATGTCGCCGAGCTCCTTCTGGCCTGCGAGGAGCGCGAGCGTGCCGCCGATCTGGCCGGCGCCGATGAGTGCGATCTTCTTTCGTGCCATGGCGTTCTCCTTCGATGCTCTGTGGGATTGAGGAAGCCGCTACATGTGCTTGATGATCTCGTCGCCGAATCCGGAGCACTTCAACTCGACCACGTCCGTCACGCCCTCGTTCTTCATCTGGCGGGCGAAGTCGTAGGTGACGCGGTGGGAGCCGATGGCGCCGTCCATGCCGCGGATGATGGCGTCCGCGGCCTCGTTCCAGCCCATGTGCCGGAACATCATCTCGCCGGACAGGATGACCGAGCCCGGGTTCACCTGGTCCTTGTCGGCGTACTTGGGCGCGGTGCCGTGCGTGGCCTCGAAGATGGCGTGGCCGGTCACGTAGTTGGCGTTGCCGCCGGGCGCGATGCCGATGCCGCCCACCTGCGCAGCCAGCGCGTCGGAGAGGTAGTCGCCGTTGAGATTCAGCGTGGCGATGACGTCGAACTCCTCGGGGCGGGTGAGCACCTGCTGCAGCGTGATGTCCGCGATGGCATCCTTCACGAGGACCTTGCCGCCGTCGGTGGCCGCCTTCTGCTCGGCCGCGGCTGCCGGCTCGCCCTTCTGAGCCTTCGTCCGCTCCCACTGGTCCCAGGTGTAGACGTGGTCTCCGAATTCCTTCTCCGCGAGCGCGTATCCCCAGTTGCGGAACGCCCCCTCGGTGAACTTCATGATGTTGCCCTTGTGCACGAAGGTGACGCTCTTGCGCTTCTGGGCGAGGGCGAACTCGATGGCCGCGCGCACGAGCCGCTCCGTGCCCTCGCGGGAGACCGGCTTCACGCCCAGGCCCGTGGTCCCCGGGAAGCGGATCTTCTTGTACTCCTTGGGAAACTCCTTCTCGATGAAGGCGAGCATCTTCTTCGCCTCGGGGGAGCCCGCCTCCCACTCGATGCCCGCGTAGATGTCCTCGGTGTTCTCGCGGAAGATCGTCATGTTGACCTTCTGCGGATTCTTCACCGGCGACGGAACGCCCTTGAAGCAGCGCACCGGGCGCAGGCAGACGTAGAGGTCGAGCATCTGCCGGAGGGCCACGTT
>JBBQEB010000294.1:0-2485 GCA_038320275.1 Myxococcales bacterium
TCAGGCATGCGGCGGCTGACAGCATGTGACACCTCCTCGACAACTTTCGTCGAGTCACTACCCAGCGCGCGACTGAACGAGCGCGAGGAAGGGGTCGGAGAGGAAGACGTGCATCATGCGAAACGGCTTTCGGGAGCTGCGCCACCCCTCCTTGTCGCCGGGTACCCGGTCCGGCGCACCGAGCTGGGCGGTCGCGAGCGCCTGCTGCTGGGCTGGCGTCAGGATCTGGCGCGCCTGCTGCCAGATGGAACGCAGTCCCGACCCCCCCGGCGGCGGCTGCGGGCGGGCCGCGCTCAGGGCCTGCGACGTCGTCGGCGAGATGGCACCCGTCGATTGGAGGTCCGAGACGGCCTGGGTGAGCGCAGCGGCGAGCGCCGGCTGCGTCGCCTGTCGCTGCGCCTGGAGCGCCTGGAGCTCGGTCCTCCCGCTCTGGAGGAGCGGCAGGAGTGCCTGCGCCTGCTGCTGGGTGAGAGCCAGCGCGTGGTCGACCTGCAACGCGGTGACCTGCTGCTCGAGCGTCATCACCTGCGGGTCCGGCGCGGCCCACGCCGCGAGCGGAAGTGTCAGGGTGAGGATTGACGCCATTCGAATCGCCATCCGGTTCATGTCGTTGTTCCTTTCGTTGGCTCGCGATGGCGGGCCTTCGAGCTTCATACCCAATCTGCGGAGGGCCTGCGGCCGCGGGATGTCCGCTGTGTTGCCGATTGTTTCGGCGGATCGGAGCCTGGGGGGGGGCGGTGGCGGTGGCGGAGATGCCCGGGCCGACCGCGCCGCCAGAGGTCGTAGGCGCGGGCGCCGACGCGCCGCAGGCGATGAGCAGCGGAAGAGCCAAGGCAAGCGCCTCACCAAGGCAAGCGCGCGACGGCGGGCGGGGCTCATGCGCTCCATTCCAGGGCCGGGCTCCACGACCGCAGCCGCAGGTACAGCTGCGAGCCGACGACCAGCGTCGCGACGATCACGAAGAGGCCACGCTCCATCACGAACAGGAGGGGGTTGCGGCTCGGACACATGCCGGAGACGACCTCCGCAGTCAGGGAGTCGGCGGTGCCCTGCACGATATGGAGGCACAGGTCGGGCGTGCCAGACGGAGCGGTCCACGACCCGTCCGCGTCCCGAGGACATAGCCACGCCGGCGTGCAGGCCCCCGTAGGACTCGCGTTGCGCCAACCTGCCGAGCCGGCATTGCTGGCACATGTCGGACGTGTTGCGCTTTGTGCGCAGCTCACCGTCGCGCTCGGCGCCTTCCAGGCTCGCGTGGATCCGGAGCTCGCGATCGACGCGAGCGAGGGCCCGTTCCGCCCCGTACCTCGCCCGGATCTGGTCTCCCGTCGACTACTCCGTCAGCCGACCGCACGAGGCGGTGGCCCGGCGCGGTGGACGCGAGGAGTCGCCGCGCCGCTGCCGCCCGCCTCATCGGCCCGCTCTGAAGCTGGCTTCCCATCCAAGAATGCGCGTAGCCTTCTCGCTCGAGCTCTCTCCGTCGTCCTCCGCGACGTTGGAGACCCCGGGCGCCGCTCTCGAGATCGCGAGCTCGGCGGCCTTCGCGGCGGCATCGACGTGGACGGATCCCGGCGCGATGGGCGCGTCGAACCCGGTGCCGGTCCGTAGAACAAGCCATAGCGGAGGACGATGCCGTCGAGGGGAGCGCCGAGCACCTGGCGCTCGAGGCTCGCGACGGCACGCACCGTCTCGCCGTAGACGGGGTGCGTCTCAGGGAGGAGCGCGTCCTCCTCGCGGTGCGGCTTGGGCCCGTCCGCGTACACGAAGCCGATGCTCTGCGCGATGAGGCGCTTCGCGCCCGCGGCAACCGCCGCGGCCACGAGGTTCCGGGTGCCCTCGTCACGCAGGCGGGCGTTGCGAACCAGGGCGGCCTCCATCCCATCGGCCTCCAGCGCGTACGGCAGGTCCGTGAGCTGGTGGATGAGTATCTCCGGGCGGGCGGCCTCCACCGCGCGCCGAAGCCCCGCGGCGTCAAAGACGTCGATCACCACCGGCTCTACCCCGAGGTCGCGGAGCCGCGGTGCCTTGTCGGCGGACCGGGTCGTGCCGACGACGCGCCATCCGCCTGCGACGAGAAGGGGGCGAGGCGCCGGCCGACGGCGCCGGATGCGCCCGCAAGGCGGAGGAACGGGTCGGGCGCCTTGCTCTCGAGCTCCCGGAGCAGGTCCACGAGCGTCTTCGAGCCGAGGAAGTGCTGGAGGGCCGCTTCCGCCTCCCGCATGAAGAGATGGATCCGACACATCCCCGAGACGCTCCAGCTCGGCGGCGCCTTGCCGAAGAGCGCGCAATGGCGCCGAATCTCGGCGCACTCGAACAGCGTCCGGTTCGGATCGACGGCCTCGAGAACGGCTCTCACCGAGATCAGCTCCGGAGCCCTGGCCAGCCTGAATCCACCCCGGATGCCCCCGATCGCCTCGACGAGCGCCGCCTTCTCAAGGCGCGTGAAGAGCTTCGCGAGGAAGCGCTCGGGAAGCTCCTGAAACCG
>JBBQEB010000295.1:0-2477 GCA_038320275.1 Myxococcales bacterium
GACAAGATGTTCCGGCTCAAGGTGATGCCGATCTCGCTGGCGCTGCCCTGGGGGCTCAACATCGGTGACATGTTCAGTCACATCCCGCTGCCCTTCTTCGGCTGATGCGGATCGAGCGCGAGGTCAAGCTGGCCGCTCCGCGGGACGAGGTCTGGGAGGTGCTCGCGGACCCGGCCAACTGGTACAAGCTCCTGCACGGGCTGACCCGCTTCGAGTCGCAGGAGGGCTCGAACGGCGAGGAGCCGGAGCGGATCCGGGAGGGCTCGCGCTTTCACATCCGCATGCACGTGGGCTCCGCCGACGTCGGCGGCCTGATCGAGTTCGGGGAGTGCAAGGACCAGCACGACATCTCATGGACGAGCATCACCGGCATCGACCAGCGCGGGCGCTGGCGGCTGCGCGAGACCTCGGACGGCGGCACGCGCGTGATGCTGCGGCTGAGCTACGGGGCGCCTGGAGGTGTGATCGGGGTGCTGGCGGACAGGCTGTCGGCCCGCACGGTGGCGGGCAACCTCGAGCGCACGCTCAAGAACCTGCGACGTGAGATCGAGGGGGAGGGGAGCATGGAGGAGCAGGGGCTGAGCCTTCCGGGCCGCGTGGCCTACAACCTGGGCAGCGTCCGGGTGCTGATCGAGGCCGGCGTGGTGCGCCCGATGCGGCCCGACAAGCTGCTGCGCATTGCGATCGCGCTCGCGCGCTGGGGCCGCAGCCCCGCCGCCGGCGCGGTCACGCTCGCGGAGCGTCACCCCGACGACCCGATGATCGTCGACGAGCTCGGCACGCTCAGCTTCGCGGAGGTCGACGCGCGCACCAACCGGCTCGCCCACGCGCTCTCCGACGAGGGCATCGTGGAGGGCGACGGCGTGGCGATCATGGCCCGCAACCACCGCGGCTTCATCGAGGCGACAATCGCGATCTCGAAGCTCGGCGCCGACGCCCTCTACCTGAACACCGCCTTCGCGGCACCGCAGCTCGAGGAGGTCGCGAAGCGCGAGAAGCCGCGCGCGATCATCTACGACGAGGAGTTCGCCGACCTGCTGAAGGAAGCCGGAAAGCGGCGCAAGCGCTTCGTGGGCTGGCACGACTCGCCGGACCCGCCCGACACCACGCTCGAAGAGCTGATCGAGTCCGGCCACGCCGACAACGTCGTTCCGCCCGCGCGCGAGGGCCGCGCGATCATCCTCACCTCGGGCACGAGCGGCACGCCGAAGGGCGCCTCGCGCGGGAACCCGCAGTCGATGGACCCGGCCGTGGCGCTGCTTTCGCGCATTCCTCTGAAGGCCCGCCAGGTCACCCACATCGCCGCGCCGCTGTTCCACTCCTGGGGCTTCGCCCACTTCACGCTCGGGCTGCTGCTCGGGTCGACCTACGTGCTGCAGCGCAAGTTCGACCCCGAGGCCTGCCTCGCGGAGGTGGCCCGCTACCGCTGCGACTCGCTCGCGGTGGTGCCGGTCATGCTGCAGCGCATCCTCGAGCTGCCCGAGGAGACGCTGCACAAGTACGACCTCTCCTCACTGAAGGTGGTGGCCGCCAGCGGCTCGGCGTTGCCGGGCGACCTGGCCACGAGGTGGATGGACACCTTCGGCGACACGCTCTTCAACCTCTACGGCTCGACCGAGGTGGCCTGGGCGTCGATCGGCACGCCGGAGGACATGCGCGCCGCCCCGGGCACCGCGGGCCGCCCCCCGCGCGGCACCGTGGTGAAGCTGCTCGACGAGAAGGGCATGGAGGTGCCCAGCGGCGAGACAGGCCGCATCTTCGTGGGCAACGAGATGATGTTCGAGGGCTATACGGGCGGCGGCTCGAAGGACGTGGTCGACGGGCTGATGTCGAGCGGCGACATCGGGCGCATGGACGACGCGGGACGGCTGTTCATCGAGGGCCGCGACGACGAGATGATCGTCTCCGGCGGCGAGAACGTCTTCCCCAAGGAGGTCGAGGACCTGCTCAGCCGGCACGAGAAGGTCGCGGACGTGGCGGCAATAGGGGTTGACGACGACAAGTTCGGCCAGCGGCTCAAGGCGTTCGTGGTTCCGAGGGGCAAGAAGCCCTCGCAGGACGAGCTGAAGAAGTACGTGAAGAGCAACCTGGCGGCCTTCAAGGTGCCGCGCGAGTTCGAGTTCGTGGACGAGCTGCCGCGCAACGCCACCGGGAAAGTGCTGAAGCGGGAGCTCAAGGAGCGCGAATAGCGCCCGCACGTATCGGGTACCCGTTTAGCTCAACTAGTGAGGGAAGGGACGCCATGAGTACCGGAGTCATCATCGCAATCGTCATCGCCGCGATCATCCTGATCGCGCTGTTCGTTCTGCTCGGCCGCAAGGGCCGCGAGCGCCAGCAGGAAGGCAAGCGCGTCGAGGCGCGCGAAGTGCGCCGCGAGGCAGAGATCGGTGGGGCCCAGGCCGACCGCCAGGAGGCCGAGGCGGAGGAGAAGGCCGCGCGCGCGAAGCAGGAGGAGGCGCGCGCCCGCGAGTCCCAGG
>JBBQEB010000296.1:0-2470 GCA_038320275.1 Myxococcales bacterium
GTCTTTCCGAGCACCGCCGCGTCCTGCAGCACCCGCCGCTCCTCGGCGGACAGGCCATCGAGTCTCGCGGCGATCAGCGCGTGCAGCGTCTCCGGCACCTCGAGCGTCTCGATCTCACCCGTGGGCGTGTAGACGGGCCCGTCCTGGGCGAGCAGGCCGCGGTCGAGCAGCATCCGCACCGTCTCCACCGCATACAACGGCACCCCCTGCGCGCGCGCCAGGATCTGGGCGCGCAGCCGCTCCGGCAGTCCAGGCACCAGCCCTTCCAGCAACTCCTCCATCGCCCCCTGCGCGAGCGGCTCCAGGAAGAGCGAAGTAAAGTTCCGCTGGCCGGCGCCCCAGCCCGGACGCCGTTCCTGCAACTCCGGACGGGCCAGGGTAATCACATAGAGCGGGTAATCGCGCGACCACTCGAGTAGGTACTCGACGAAGTCGAGCAGGCTTGTGTCCGCCCACTGCATGTCCTCGAAGGCGAGCACCGTCGGGTACGCGTCGGCCAGCCGCTCGAAGAACAATCGCCAGGCCGCAAACAGATCCTGCCGGTCGCCCGCGGCTGCCTCGTCCAGACCGAGCAGGTGCGCCAGTCGCGGCTCGACGAACGCGCGCTCCTCCGGATCGAGTAGATGCTCCTCCAGCGTCGCCTGCAGCTTCAGCCGGGCCGAGGCGGGCTGCTCGTCCTCCGAGATCCGGCAGCGCATCCTGACCATGTCGGCCAGCGCCCAGTAGGCGACACCCTCGCCGTAGGCAAGACAGCGTCCCCGCTGCCAGTACACCTGCTCGACGATCCCGTCGAAGTACTTGTAGAACTCCCAGGCCAAACTCGACTTGCCAATCACCGCGATCCCGGTCACCGAGACCAGGTGCGCACGCCGTTCCTGCGCGCAGCCGTGGAACAGCTCCTTGATCAGCTTCAACTCGCGCTCGCGGCCGACAAATGGCGCCTCCAGCCCGGCCGACTTCCGCTGCCCGCCCACACCCGAGACGACCCGCAGCGCCCGCCACAGCGCCACCGGCTCCGCCTTTCCCTTCAGCTCCTGCTCGCCAGCGGCTTCGTAGACGATCGCCTGCTCGGTCGCCCGGCGCGTCACCTCGCCGACCAGCACAGTCCCTGGCGCTGCCGCCGACTGGATCCGCGAAGCGGTGTTGACTAGATCGCCCGCCACCATCCCCTCGCCCTCGGCACCGATCGTCACCGCCGCCTCCCCGGTCAGCACACCCGCCCGCGCCCCGAGGGCCGGATCCAGCTCCGGGACCGACGCGACCAGTTCCAGCGCCGCCCGCACCGCACGCTCAACGTCACTTTCCGTCGCAACCGGCGTCCCCCACACCGCCATCACCGCATCACCAATGAACTTCTCCACCGTCCCGCCATACCGTGCGATCAACGTCCGTGCCAGCTCGAAATAGCGCGACAACAGCTCACGTGTCTCCTCCGCATCCCGCGACTCCGACCATGCCGTGAACCCGACCAGATCCGTGAACAAGACCGACACCAAACGACGCTCGGCCACCGGCGCGACGGCTGCTGCAAGGGCGGCGGCGGCCACCGAAACCGCACCAACCTCCAGTAGCGCCCCACAGTCGCCGCAGAACCTCTTCCCAGGCGCATTCGAGCCTCCGCAAGAAGAACAAACCGAAACGAGCGCGCTCCCGCAATCGCCACAGAACTTCTTCGCGAAAGGATTCTCGGCGCCGCAGTTCGAGCAGCTGATCACATCAAAAGCCTAACCCGCAACCGTGCGCGCTAACAGCGGAGAGAGGATCGGAGGTCCGTGATGAGCCTTTCGCGACGACGTCGACAGGCTCGGAGAGGCGCTGCTGGCTCTCGTCTCCGGGGCATCAGTGCCGAAACTCACGCAGGACTAGAACGAACCGTCGGTCGGCAGTGCCGCGCGAGCGGGGCAGCCGTCGGCTCGGAGCGTCCGTTCGTCACGGGCGAGCCGGGCTTCGATCGGGAGTACGGACGATCCCGCCCGTCGCGTGGTGATGACATTGCCGCCAGCGCTCGGCTGTTCGGTCCTAGCGCGGGGGCGGGGTCCAGTCCTCGGTCGCCGAGCCTCGGAGGATTCGCGACGCGAGATCCTCTCCCTCCGCGGGCGGGCTCGCTGCGCAGTCGCGTGCCCACAGGCCGACCGTCTCGAGGAGCTTGTCGACGAGGGCGTGCTCGGCGAGCTCCGTCGGAAGGATGAACGTCGGGAACCGGATCTCGACCTCGTACGCCGCCACTTCGGCCGCCCCGGGAGCAAACTCGTACCGCCGACCCGCGAAGAGCGTGACTCCGGAGACGAGAGCCAGCAGCGCCTCTCCCAGCCTGTCGACGTCGTCGCGAAAGGCCTCTCTGCCGGCGAAGATGCCGAAGTTGACCGTGAGCTCGAGCGGCGACTCTTGCGAGACGTAGGCTGCGAACGGTTCGGTATCCACGATCGTGAGGTACCCCGCTCCGCTGCCGGCTAACCTCCGCGGCGGGCCC
>JBBQEB010000297.1:0-2350 GCA_038320275.1 Myxococcales bacterium
GACGGACATCCGCGACCAGTGCAAGAAGGCGGGCGTCGCCTTCTTCTTCAAGCAGTGGGGCGGCAAGAACAAGAAGAAGGCCGGCCGCGTCCTTGAGGGCAAGACCTACGACGCGATGCCCGAGACGGCGCCGACGGTTCCCGTCGCGCGCGTATCGCGGGCTGCCGGACGCTCCCTGGCCGTCGTGGGCTGACGCGGCCTGACGCGCGCCCTACGCGACCAGCTTCGCCCACGCCGCCCGCTGCTCGGCCCACGTGCCCGCGTGGGCCACCGCCCGGAGCGTCCGCTCGGCCATCGGCTCGGCGCCGTCGACCGCCTCGAGCGCCAGCACCTGCTCCTGGAGGTCGGCGGCCAGCATGAGCAGGTCGAAGAGCTGCGTGATCCGGGCGCGCGTGAGCCCGAGCTTGCGCGCCAGGGCGGCCTGGTCGGCCACGAGGCCGCGCTCGATGGCGGCCTGCAGGTGGTGCGCGAGGGCGAGCTGCTGGGCGACCTTGGCGGGGCGTCGCACGGGTTCGGGCTTGTCGGGCGGCGGCTCTGGGGTGAACGCGACGCTGCGGCTCCGGCGCTAGAAGATCGGCTCCTCGATGACCCGGTAGTCGCTCACGCCGCCTCCCTCGTGCCCGAGGCGGCGCCGAAGTCGATCAGCTCGACGCGGCACGTGCCCTTGTCCTCATCGACGACCACCTTGTCGATGAGCGCGCGGAGGAAGCTGTAGCCGCGCAGGCTGGTTGGTGGAGTCGTGCGCAGGGTGGTTGATGGACACCGCCAGCTTGCACGGGGCGAAGGCAGTCGTGTGATGGCCACCGCCGGGCCTGCACGGGGTACGCGCAGGCCGGCGATGGCGGTCACGGATCAGAGGAGCGGGAGCTGGTGCGCGGGAGCGCAGGGCGGCGTGAGCCGCCGGAGACGGGCGCGCAGGAGCGGTATGCGGGGGAGCCTGGCCAGGACCGCCGCGGCGCGAGCCGGGTCGTGGATGGCGGCAGCGGCCAGCAAGGCGGCCACGAGGCCGTCATCGACCGTCCACACGGAGAGCCCGCGACGGGCGGCCTGAGCAGGGAGCGTCTCGACGCGGGCCAGCGCGTCGGTGGTCACGATCTCGGCGTCGGCAGCAGCCAGGTACTCGAGCAAGCCGTAGCGAGCGTCGCCGGTCATGGCGCTCCGGATCGTGCGGCGCGCCTGGATCGCCGAGACGAGCACTGCGACGAGGCGACGCCGCGCGAGCCACAGGCCGCAGGAGGTCACGTGTCGCGCTCGAGCCGGTCGCGGTCGATGACGCGAGGCAGGAGCTCGCGCTCGACAAGGCGCTTCTTGCGGCGAGCTGCTTCGCGCAGGCAACCGGTGGCGATGCGGTCGAGGTCGCGCATGCCGCCTACCGCCGCTTCGAGGAGCAGGGCGACGGCGTCGGCGGTGAAGACTTCGCGCTCGACGCCGGCGCCCTTCATGCGGTGGCGCAGGTACTCGGCGGTGTCCTCGGGCGTGAGGGGGTCGCTGTGGAGGCGCACGTGGAGGCGCGAGTAGAGCGACCTGTAGCGGCGCATACCGAGAAGGTCCTTCAGCTCGGGGAGGCCCATGAGCACGAGCGAGAGGAGCGCCTTCGAGTCCCACTCGTAGTTGAGCAGGATGTGGAGGTGGCCCAGCATCTGCTCGTGGAGGAGGTGCGCCTCGTCGAGGAGGAAGACCGGGAGGACGCGCTCCTTGGCCAGGTCTTCGACGTGGGTCGCGACGGCGTAGAAGACCGAGGCGGCGGTTGCGTGGGGGGAAAGGCCTAGGGCGAGGCAGAGCTGGCGGTAGAAGTCTCGCCGACCGAACGTGGCGTTGTGGCAGTAGGTGAGCCGGAAGCCGGCTTCGGGCAGTCGGGCGCGCAGCGCGCGGAGGACGCAGGTCTTGCCGACGCCGGGCTCGCCGGTGAGCAGCACGGAGGCGCGCTCCTCGAGCGCCTCGACGAGCTCGGAGACGAGCGCCGCCTTCGACGAGGGGAGCCAGAGGTCCTTGTCGGCGATCTCCTTGGTGAAGGGCGGGTCCTCGAGGCCGAAGAAGCCGACGTAGCTGTCGCTGCTCACGGCTCCTCCTGGCGGCGGCGACCGGTGGCGAGATCGAGGAGCGCACCGGCGGGATCGAAATCTACCGGGGTGCCGATGGATGCCGCCCCGGGGCGGCGCGGCAGGCGCTTGCGCCGGGCGTTTCGCAGCGGATCCACGACGTGCAGATCGAGCCGGCGGCCGTCGTGCTCTACCCACGGTGAGCTGTCGAGCAGCGAGTAGGCGACGGTGACGACGCGCCCCGCGAGGAAGCCCTGGTCGAGCTCGTAGTCGATGCCGAGGATCGAGACGGTGGTGTCGCGCCGCACCCG
>JBBQEB010000298.1:0-2272 GCA_038320275.1 Myxococcales bacterium
CCCCCGTTCACATTGCACGACGCCGCTGCGGATTGAAGCGTGTGGGAACTTACGCGCAATCGATTTGCCGCGATGTCCCGCGATCCTGGGTTTGCCGGAGGACGCCCCGACGGACGATACCTGCACTCCTTCCCGGTTCACGGAGAGATCATGACTCGACTTCGCTTCCCCCTCGCCGCTTCCCTCCTCCTGGCGCTCGCCGCCCTCGTCGGCTGCAGCGGCCCGAGCGGCAAGAGGGCGCCGCACGACTGCACGACCGACGCGGAGTGCCCCTCCGCCTCCTTCTGCCGGACTGGCGCGTGCGTGGCCGACCAGCAGCCCGTCGCCTCCATCGCGGGTCCCACCACGGCCTCCGCGCACATGGAGCTCACCTTCGACGCGTCGGGGAGCAGCGACCCCGACGGCGACATCGTCTCCTATGCCTGGAGCGTCTCCGCGGTGAGCGCCCCCTGCGACGCGGAGACGGGCCCCACCGACGGTGTGGTCTTCCGGCCGCTCTTCCCCTGCCCGGGCCGGTTCGAGCTGCGGCTGGTGGTCGCCGATCGGGGTGGCGTGGCGAGCGACATCGCGCGCGCTGCCCTGGTGGTGTCCCCACAGACGCACGAGCCCCCGGGGGTGGTGATGGGTGAACCGCTCTCGCTTGCGCACCGCTGCGAGGGCGCGCCGCTCGCGTGCGCGGCGGTTGGCTCCGACGGCGCGCCGAGCTTCGGCATCCTCGCCACCGGCCGCGCGGAGGACGGGAGCAGCGCCCTCGCCTACCGGTGGGAGTGGCTGCCGCCGGCGGGCCTGGGCGCGGGCACGCCCGTGGTGAAGCTCAGCCCGAGCGCCAGCGTGCAGTCGCCCACCGTCTCCATCACCACCGCCGGAACGACCATCGCCGGCGACTGGACGTTCGTGGTGACCGTGACCGACGGGCACGGGCTCAGCACCCGCGCCTCGCAGAAGGTGAGCGTCGGCAACCGCCCGCCGGTCGTCACGGGGGGCGGCGCGCTCGAGCTGCCGCACACCTACGACGCCGCCTCCCGCACCTACCTCGCCGCGGGCGCGGTGAGCCCGACGGTGGTCGACCCTGACGGCGACCCCGTCGAGCTCGCCTGGGACTTCCAGTCATCCGACCGAAATGGCTGCACCTTCGGCTTCACCGGCGCAGCCGGCGCCTTCTCGGTGGCCTGCCGCGAGCCGCACGAGCTCATCGGCGGGGTCTCCCGTGCGATCGCGCTCATTGCCCGCGACGTGAACGGCGGCGTGGGCGGCGCGAGCTGGGGTGTGACGGCGACCAACCGGCCCCCGCGGATCTCCGCCGTCCCCTCCACGCTGGCCTTCGATCACGGCGTGGACGACGCCGCCGCGCCCAGGAGCTTCGTGGTGCAGGGCATGAGCCCCTTCACCGCCTCCGACCCGGACGGCGATCCACTTCCCCCCGTCGCGCTGAAGATGATCGTCTCGGCGGGCGCGACCCGCTCGGGCGGGCGGCAGGCGCTCGACCCCGCCACCGGCGCTCCCTCCTTCCTCTTCTGGACCGACGTTTCCGCACCCGCCGAGTTCCGCCACGCGGACGACTCGAGCCCGTTCAGCGTCCAGGGTGACGTGGCCGATCCGTGGTCCGGCGCCGAGCCGGTGAGCTTCCGGGTGGAGGTGCGGGACAGGGCGCCGGTGATGGTCGGGCCGGCCGCGACACAGGTCAGCGCGGGCCACGTGTACGATGGCGCGGCCTACCTGGCCTCGGCCCGGCTGGCCGCGTTCTCCGATCCCGACGGCGATCCGCTGCTGGTGTCGGGCGAGGGCGCGCCGCTCTGTGGGACCTACGCCTTGACCCGCGCTGGGGCGCTGTCCACCGCCTCCGTCGCGTGCCGGCTCCCCTACGACGTGCGCTCGGGCGGGGTGCCGCCCCTCGCGCAGCTCCTCGCGCCGCAACCGCTCCGTTACACGGTGTCCGATCCCTGGGGGCTCTCGGGGACTGCGGAGAGCGTCGTCCAGGTGACGAACGCCGCTCCGCAGGCCGCCCTTCCCGCGGACTTCGCCTTCGACGCGGGCAGCTGCGCGATGCGGGTCATCCGAGGCACGGGCGAGCCCCGGCCCTCGACGCGCGCCGGCGTGGGCTCCGTCGGGGCTTCGGCGGTGGATCCGGAGAACGATCCGGTGGTGCTCTCGTGGGGCCCGCCCTCCTGCGGCTCCGTGGCCCCGCCTGCCTCCTCGACCTGCGTCTCGGGTGCCGCCGGATGTGGAGCTGCCCGCGTCACGACCTGCGCGGGAGACTGGACCGTCGCGAGCG
>JBBQEB010000299.1:0-2202 GCA_038320275.1 Myxococcales bacterium
ATGGCGTACGTCGAGAACCCCGCGGCCGCCTTCAGCATGTTCTCTTTCGTGCCCCCGGGCCTCCGCTACGGCATCTTCCTCGCCGTCTCCGTCCTCGCGGTGGGCTTCGTCCTCCACTACTACCGCAAGCTCTCCTCTGGGCAGCGCTTCCTCCAGGTCGCGCTCGCGCTCGTGCTCTCCGGCACGCTCGGCAACCTGATCGACCGGCTGGCGCGCCGGTACGTCATCGACTTCGTCGAGTGGTACTGGTGGAACCGCGTGGACCTCCGCTGGCCGACCTTCAACGTGGCGGACTCGATGCTCGTCGTCGGCATCGCCATGCTCCTCGTTCACCCCACCCCGAAGGCGCTCCCCGCCGCCGGGAACGAGGAGCGCGCCTCCCGAGCCTGAAGTCGATGCTGCCCATCCTCTTCACGCTGACGGTCCCCGGCGCGCTCGCGAAGCCGCTCGCGGTCGTGCTCGCGGTCGCGCTCGCGCTCGCCCGGGCCTGGGCGTTCCGGCGGCGGCTCGCCGATGACGGCGAGCGGGTGAGCTTCGTCGCGGCGCTCCTCGACGACAAGGTCCTCATCCTCGCGCTCACCGCCGGGCTGGTGCTCCTCTTCCGGTCCGGGGTGCTCGACGGCGATCTCGTGCTCCCGCTCCACACCTACGGGCTCATGATCGCGCTCGCGTTTCTCGCGGCGGTGGTGCTCGCGCAGCGGGAGGCGGCGAAGCAGGGCCAGGACGCGGCGCGCGTGGGCGATCTCGCCTTCTACATCCTCGTCTCCGCGCTCGTGGGGAGTCGGCTCTATTTCATGGCGGTGAACTGGCGCGACTACACAGGCGCGAACGCCTGGATGACGGTGCAGGGCGTCCGGATCCCGCGGCTCTTCGCGGTGTGGGAGGGAGGGCTCGTCTTCTACGGGGGGTTCATCGCCGCCGCGCTGACGGCCTTCTGGTACATGCGGCGCCACGGGATGCGGTTCCTCGCGTACGCGGACACCATCATCCCCTCCGTCGCGCTCGGGCACGCGCTGGGGCGCGTCGGCTGCTTCGGGGCGGGGTGCTGCTGGGGCGCGGTGTCCCACGCGCACCTCCCCTGGCTCGCCCGGTTCCCACCCGTCTCGCTCGCCTACCAGGCGTTCGCGGCCCGGCCCGACGCAGCCCTGCTCCTCACGCCCGATCGGCTGAGCACGGTTCCCATCCACCCGACGCAGCTCTACGAGTCGTTGGGAGAGCTCGTGCTGTTCGCGCTCCTCGCGCTGGTCGTCCGCCCGCGCAAGCGATTTCACGGCGAGGTGCTCGCGGCCTGGCTCCTCGCCTACGCCGTGCTGCGCGGGGTCGTGGAGGTGTTCCGCGGCGACGTGGAGCGCGGGGTGGTCGCCGGCCTCGGCGTAGGGCAGTGGACGTCCATGCTGATCTTCGCTGCGGGTGCGGCGCTGTGGGCCTGGGCGCGCTCGACAGCGGTCGCTGCCCGGCACTAGAGTGCGAGGGTGGCGCTCCAGCCCCCCAGACCACCGGTGAAGGGGCTCACGCCCGCGCAGGACGCCCGAGCCCGGGACGAGGCCGAGCGTCAGGACCGCCACCGCAACGACGACCTGACCGACCTCTGCGGAAAGCTGGAGGAGGACCTCGAGCTCCTGAAGGCGCGCTTCGAGCTCTACTTCCTGGGCGTCGACCGGCGCGAGCCCGCGCGCGAGCGCATGGAGATGAAGCGCCGTGTGTCGAAGCTGAAAGGCGAGCACACGCGCAACACCGGCCTGCGGTTCCGCATCGAGACGCTGAACGCCCGCTACCTCTCGTACGAGCGCATGTGGATGCGGAGCGCGAGAGAGAAGGAGGAGGGCACCTACCGGCGGGACCTGGAGCGAGCGCGGCGCCGTGGCGCGCGCGCCGGCCGCGGGCCGGAAGGTGCAAAGGGGACGCCGGCGCGAGCTGGCGAGAGCACGGGGTCGCAGGCGGCTGGCGCAGCGGCGCCGAGGGATGGAAGCGCCGAGCTCGCCGCGAGCGCGCCGTCGCCATCGGGCGGCCCCCCATCGGCGGGGAGCGCGCAGCCGGCCGGGAGCGCACAGCGGCCCGCATCCAGCGGGCCGAGTCTCGCCGCCCCACAGGCGCCAGGCGGGAGCAGCGGGGTGGCAGGCGCGCGGCCCGCGATGCGGGTTCCGGCGCAGGCGAAGGCGGCCCAGCCGACCGCCCTTCCCCCCGGCGTCACGGAACCAGAGC
>JBBQEB010000300.1:0-2199 GCA_038320275.1 Myxococcales bacterium
ATCGGCGGCGACAACCGGCTCACGCCGGAGCTAGCCATGGCGTACGAGCGCGCCAGCCAAGGCACGTCCAGTCTGAGGGAGGCGCGCTGGATGGCCTACTCGATGCGTGAGCGGGGCAAGCTGCTCGACCTGCACCAGGACGCGAGCATGGTGCCGCTACCGGTGAAGGCGATGTTCGACTGGACGAACCAAGACCCGCTCGTGTCCAGGTCAGCGGTCCTGCGGGCAGCGACTCTCTACTGGGGGTTGAAGCTGCTGTATCCCGCCTGGAGGTCCGTCAGCGTCGTCCTGCACCACGAGTTGCGCGCCGGGCGCGTCGACGCCAACGGGCTCCTGATGCTGACGGAGGCGACGGTGGCGCAGCACGAGCTCCTCGACACGGCGCGCATCAATCTGCTCGAGACCGACGAGGGCGACCTCACGAGGTACTTCGAGCTGTTCACCTCGTCGCTCTGGCGCGTGCTCTGGGAGCGGCTCGAGGCGCTCGGGCGCGTGCGCGACAACGAGGAGCACCTGCCCTGGAAGGTCGTCGCGCCGCCCGACGCGCTCGACGCGCAACTGTACGAGGTGGTCGAGCGGCTCGGCCAGGCGGGCAGCGCGGCGATCGTGGCGGCGCTCGGGAAGAACGCGCCGCCCCTTCGCACCGTGCAACGGCGACTTCAGAAGCTGGTCAGCGACAGGGTGCTCGCCAAGCGCGGAGCCCGGAAGAACGCTGTCTACACACTGGCCGGGCGGGATGGGAGCGGGTGAGCGGTGGGACGGCGCGAGCGTGGAGAAGGCGTCCCGGCATGGAGAACAAAGACGGACCATTCGGAGCATTCCGCCAACTATCCGCCACGCATGGCGGATACGCCAACGCCCTCTTGAATTCGTAAGCTTCTGATATTGCAGGCGGTAATTGGGTTGGCTGTTAGCGGGACGGTCGCGAGTTCGACTAACTGTCCCAGAGCCATTCACGCGGGGTCGCGGAAACGCGACCCCGCACTTTTTAACAGCGGCCTCGGAGAGCGATCTCCGGGGCCGTTGCGTTTCTCCTCCACGTTTCCGCGACCTTCGACGCTCGGCGCGCACCACGCGCGCGTGGACAGCGTTCGTGCAGAGAGCTTCAGCGCTCGCCAGAAATGACCCGTCCCTGCTCGCGAGAAGTGACCCTCCGGACGCTGGGTGAAGCGGCTGCGGTGGCGCGGCTGACCGCGGCTGCGTGAGGTAGGGGGCTGAGCCGGGGGCGGGCGACGATGGCCGCCATGGCGGCCAAGAAACGCCCGTGCCGGGAGTGCCTGCGGTGGTTCGCGCCGGATGCGAGGGTGGGTGATCGGCAGCGGACGTGCTCGGGCAAGGAGTGCCAGGGGGCGCGGCGGGTGGCGACGCAGGCTTCGTGGCGAGCGAGGCACCCTGAGTACGACCTGGCGCGGCGGATCCAGGAGCGGACGGCGGCGGAGGCGGAGGGCGAGGCGGGCCGTCGCGGGCGCCGCGGCCGCTCGACCGACTACCCTGGGACCTGGCGCAAGACCAGTTCAAGGTCCAAGGGGCTGCATTTCTTCTGGGAATGGGCCGGGTCCTCCGCCGGTACGCGCAAGACCAGAGGGGGAGCCAAGCTGTTGATCCTACAAGCGGATCTCCGCGACTCCCCCCGGCCATGACGCAAGACCAGATCCAGGATCGGCCATCGTCTCCGCGCTGACGGAGGGGCGCCGGAGCGCGATGGATCTCGAGTTCCACCAGGTTGACCTGAGGTACGAGTCGCTGCGGACACGCAGCGCGGCGCGCGAGGCGCGGCTCTTGGCGTCGCTCGCCGAGAAGGGCCAGCAGGCGCCGGTGGTGGTCGTGACGGCAGGTGACGTTGGGCGGCACGTGCTCGTGGACGGCTACAAGCGCGTGCGAGCGCTGCGGCGGCTCGGGCGCGACACGGTGCGGGCGATGGCCTGGGACCTGGGCGAGGCGGAGGCGCTCGTCGTCGAGCGGCTGATGCGGAGCGGGGACGGCGCCGGCGCGCTCGAGGAGGGATGGCTCCTCGCGGAGCTCCGCGACCGCTTCGGGATGACGGTGGAGGAGTTGGGCAAGCGCTTCGACCGGAGCGGGAGCTGGGTGAGCCGGCGGCTCGGGCTGGTGGGCGAGCTGCCGCGGGAGATCCAGGAGCAGGTGCGCCGAGGGGAGATCGCGGCGCACGCCGCGATGAGGCACCTGGTGCCGTTGGCGCGC
>JBBQEB010000301.1:0-2195 GCA_038320275.1 Myxococcales bacterium
GAATCTCGCCACCGCCCGCGCCTTTGCCGCAAGGCTGGACGGTCGCGACGACCCGGTCCTGTGGGATGCGGCGGCGCAGGGCTGGGAGCGGGCTGGGGAGCCGTACCAGGTCGCTCGAGCGCGATGGCACCAGGCCGAAGCCGCCCTTCCGAGCGGCAAGGACGCTCGAGTGGCTCGAGCCGCCGCGCGCGGGCCGCTCCTTGAGGCCGCGCGAATCGCGCGCGAGCTGGGCGCGCGGCCACTCCTCCGCGAGCTCACCAACCTCGCAACCCGCGCGTTGATCACGATCCCGGGGGTGTCGATGGATCCCGCCACCGTCGGCCGTGCTGTCGGCCCCGGCCGCGGCCCCGGGGCCCCCGGAAGTCCGACGAGCGTCGAGGCCGGGCGCGGTCGGGGTGGGGTGCTTGGTGGTCTCGCCGGCGTGGCGCGCACCGGGGCGACCAGCCAGGGCGAGCCGATCGCATCGCGCGAAGAAGTCGCGACCCCGGATTCGGGCGGTATCGCGGCCGCGTTCGCGCCGCAGGACGGGACGAAGAAGAAGGAGGCCTTCGGGCTTTCGCGACGCGAGATCGAGGTGCTCGCGCTGATCGCCGAGGGTCGGACGAACCGCGAGATCGGCGAGCGCCTGTTCATCAGCCAGAAGACCGTGGGCGTCCACGTCGGGAACATCCTCTCGAAGCTCGGCGCCTCAGGCCGCGTGGAGGCCGCGATGGTCGCGATCCGGCTGGAGCTTGTCCCCACCCCGATGGCTGCGCGCCCGGTCCTCGCCGCAAACTAATCCCTGACGCAACTGCAGACCACCAGGAAATGGAACAAGGCCCGGATGGGCTCCGGGCCTCGTTCGCGTTGCTGGTCCGACCGGGAGGAAGGGACCGGTCCGACCCTGAAATTCGAATAATCGAGCGGGTGGGACTACCAGCGGCGCATGGCCACCACCAAGAGCACCATCTGCATCTCCTTGTTGTCTCTCGGGTCCTCGACGTGCGAGGGAACCCAACGTACGAACCACCCGAGTTCGAGTCGATGCGACGAAAGTCCGGGGTGCCGATAGGACTCCTGGCGCGAGGCCCTCCGCGCCAACCCCACCGCAGACATCTCGACCGACGCTCGCCACACCGGGCGGGGGGAGTACGAACGTACTGATACGCGCTTATCTGCCACTTACCCCGGTGCGGTTTTGCACCGGGACTTCGGTACCCTCGCCTCGTGCCGACTGGTTTGCAGCTCTGCTACGTCGACGCCTACGCGCAGCACACCGCCGCTCGAATCCTCGATCCCGGCGGGGTTGACGGCTCGGGAGTCCCCCTCGACCGGACGGTGTTCTACCCGGGCGGCGGTGGGCAGCCGAAAGGCAGGACCAACAAGCGCATCCGCATCGAGCTGACGGCCGGATGAGGGACCCCGCCGAGGACACCCTGGCCATCGCCGCGGCGCGCTCCATGGGCGTCGCTCATCGCATCGTCACGACGGGGCTCGCCGCCAGCGCCGAAGAGGCCGCGCAGCTGCAATCCATCCCGCTTCAGGCGCTGCTGCGCACGATCGTCGTCCGACGCGGCGAGGGCGACTACTTGTTCGTGCTCGTTCCGGCGGGCCGGCGCTTCGATTGGCCGAAGCTGCGCGCCCACCTCGGTGTGAGCCGGCTCTCCTTGCCGGATGCCGAGGAAGCCCAACGGGTCACGGGGTACGTCCGCTACACGATCACCCCGTTCGGCTCGACGCGGCCGTGGCCCGTCATCGCGGACGCATCGATCCTCGCAGAGCGGGTCGTCTCGATCGGCGGCGGTCTCCGCGGCGTGAGCCTCCACCTGGCACCCGCCGACCTCGTGTCCAGCCTGGGTGCAAGCGTCGTCGACGTCACGACGCCCGAAGGCGCCTGAGCGTCCCAAACCAAGCGGCGCCAGCCGCCCATTCCGGGGCCGGCCGGCGCTGTCGAACCCGCGACTCAGGGGTTGAGCTTGAGCGAGTCCACGATGGTTGCGGCCTGGGCGAAGAATGTCGCTGCGGCGTTTTCGGGCTGATTCGACTCGGCGTCGATCAGCATCGCCCGACCGCCGCCGACGTCGACCAAATACAGGTGCATCGCCGTTCCCGGGGTGATGCTCCAGTGGAACTCATCGCCCTCGATGCGGTCGGTGAACAGGCCGCGCTGCGGGAACGTATCCCCGGCGCACGTCGCGGTCCACGCGGGATCGAGG
>JBBQEB010000302.1:0-2155 GCA_038320275.1 Myxococcales bacterium
CCTGGACGTAGGACGTGGTGACCCCGTACTTGAAGCAGTGCGGGCCCCCGGCGTTCTCGCCGATGTTCCCGCCCACCGTCGAGGCGCGCTGGCTCGCGGGATCGGGCGGGAAGAAGAGCCCCTCCGGCGCGAGGTGGCCCTGCAGCTCGAGGTTCACGACGCAGGGGTCGACGACGGCGAGGCGGGCGACAGGATCGACCGAGCGCACCGCGCCCATGCGCGAGAGCCCGACCACCACCCCGCCCACAGCCGTGATCGTGCCGCCCGAGAGCGAGGTGCCCGCCGCGCGCGGCACGAGAACGACCCCGTGCTCGTTCGCGAGCCGGACGAGGTCGCGCACCTCGCCGGGTGTGCGCGGAAAGGCGACGGCGTCCGGCGTGGCGCGGTCCTGGCCGGCGTCGAGCTCGTACACGAGGAGCTCCGCCGGATCGGTCAGCACCGCCTCGTCGCCCAGGAGTCGCCGGAGCGCCTCGAAGAACGCCGGCGGGGGCCGGGGCCTGCGCTCGAAGGTGAGCCCTGGCCGCGTGACCCTGCGCACGCGGGCCGCCGCCTCCCCGAACGCCCGGAAATCCTGACACATCGGTTGGTCCTCCCTGTCGGTGGACGTCGTTCGATGCTCCTCGAAAGGGCTCAGGCGTAGGCGCGGTCGAGGATCTCCACGAGGTGGTACACCGGCAGGCCGAGCCCGTGGGCGCGGCTCCCGTGCGCGAGCTGGAGCGCGCAGCCCGGGTTCGCGGTCACGATCGCGTCCGCGCCGGTGCGCCGCACGTCCGCCATCTTCTCTGCGAGCACCTGCATCGAGAGGTCGTGCTGGACCACGTTGTAGATGCCCGCACTGCCGCAGCAGCGGTCCGGGGCGGCGAGCTCGCGGACGACGAGGCCGGGGATGGCGCGCAGGAGCTCGCGGGGCTGGGAGCGGATACGCTGTCCATGGGCATTGTGGCAGGGGTCCTGGTACGTGATGGTCAGCTCGACGCGGCGGGCGGCGCGGGGCGCTGGCAGCGTGACGAGGAGCTCGCTCACCTCTCGCACGAGGCCGCTGAAGCGCTTCGCCTTCGCGGCGTAGGCGGGATCCTCAGCGAGGAGCTGACCGTAGTCCTTCATGAGCGCGCCGCACCCCGCCGCGTTCACCACCACCGCGTCCACGTTCGCGCCGAGGAACGCGTCGACGTTCCGGCGGGCCATGTCGAGCGCCGCCGCCCGCTCGCCGCTGTGCTCCTGCACGGCTCCGCAGCAGACCTGGCCCCGAGGGAAGACGAGCTCGCAGCCGAAGCGGGAGAGCACGCGCGCGGTCGCCGCGTTGACGTTCGAGTAGAGCGCGTCCTGCACGCAGCCGGTGAGGAAGCCGACGCGCAGCCGCCTCTCGCCTCGAGCGCGCAGCACCCCGCCCGCCGGGCGGTACTCCACCCTGCCGGGCAGCCGGGGCGCGAGCGCGTCCATCGCGCGGAGCGCCGGAGGGAGGGCGCGGATCACCCCCATGCGGCGGAGGAGTCGCTGCAGCCAGCTCCCCGCGTACATGCGCGCCAGCGCGGCGGCGACGCGGAGCCGCGACTGCTTCTCGAACACCCAGCCTAGGAGGACGTGCCGGGCGAGCGACGCCGTCCGGCTCCGGCGATCCCCCTGCAGCGGGGCCATGGACTGCCGGGCGTCCTCGATGAGCCGTCCGTACGGCACGCCGGAGGGGCAGGCCGTCTCGCAGGCGCGGCAGCCCAGACAGCGATCGAGGTGCACCTCCGCGCGTCGGGTCAGCGCGACGTCTCCGTCCGCGACCGCCTTCATGATGGCGATGCGGCCCCGCGGCCCGTCCGTCTCCTGGCCCAGGACGCGGTACGTCGGGCACGACGGGAGGCAGAGCCCACAGTGGACGCAGACGCGGGTGTCGAAGCGGAATCGCGGGGGAAAATGCAAGGGAGTCTGAGCCACGCCGAGCACCAGGTGCGAACCGGTGAAGAGGTTTGGGGTGAGAAGAGCGTAACGTATAGCTCGGGCGCACCGCATGGCTCGGCGCGTCGGAAACCGCGCGCTTGGCGCGAGGAGAGCGGCGGTCGGTCTGGCAGGCTTCGAGCTGGCCTGACGGAGGACCCGCAGCACCGGGATGCCACGCTTGGCTGCGGGGGTCCATCGCGCGGGTTACGGCTGCGGTGCGCCTGGGGGG
>JBBQEB010000303.1:0-2151 GCA_038320275.1 Myxococcales bacterium
GGGCCCGTCCACCCTCCACCGCTATGCGGTTTACGCAACTTTGCTCGGAGATGCCACCGGCCAGGGCGGTCGCCCGCTCACATGACGCTTGCCCGCGCTCGCGCGGCGCGGACCATCGCGACGAACCTGTCGCGCACCTCATCCGGCGTGGTGGCGGGCGGGTCCATCTCGAAGCGTAGCTTCCCCGCTTCGCACCTCACGTCGAAGCCGTGCATGTCGACACCGGCGAGGGTCGCCGGCCCGCTGGCGCGGCGCGTCCGGCACAGGAGCTCCAGGGCGTCGGCGTGGTCCTCGTTCACGTGGGCGAGGACCTCCTCGGCGTCCGACGCGAGCGGGTCGGCGGCGGGGTCGAGCAGCACCGAGCGCCCGGGGATCCAGCCCATCACGCCGAAGCCGCCGATGTAGCGCGCCTCCTCCACCGTGTGGACATAGAGCTCGAAGTCGTGCTGCGCGAAGTAGCTGTCCGCCCTGGGGTGGCGGGCGAGGTAGCGCGCGCGGGCGTCCTCCTCGTCACCGTGCGCCACCGGCTTCACGCGCCCGAGCACAGTCACCCGAGCGCCGGCCTGCGGATCGTCCTCCGCCGCGGCGTCTGCCACGAAGAGCGACGAGCGAGAATCGACGCGGAGATTCCTCGTGTGCTGCGCGATGGAGGCGAGGAGCAGGATGGGCGCCCCCTCCCGCGAGAGCGCGTAGGGCGTGAGCGAGGCGAAGGGCCAGCCCTGCCGGGCGGCCGACAGCGTCGAGAGGACGGCCTTCGACTCGGCTCGGAGGAGGCGCCTCACCGCCTCCGCCGCCCTGTTCCGCTCGAGGCTCCGCTCCGCCTCGACCTCCTCCCGCGACGGCTCGCCCTGCCCGAAGATGCTCGCCATGTCTGCCCCCTCTCCGCTTCGAGGATCGCACGAAGCCCCGGGCCGATGACCAGCCCCGCGGGGGCGCCTTGGCACCGGACCAGCTTACGGCCCGGAGGACCCAACCAGGCGCTCGTAGCACTCGCGCGGCGAGAGGATCGGGATGCCGGCATGTCGCTTGATCACCAACAGATCCTTGTCTCCGGTGACCAGGAGGTCCGCCTTGCCAGCCACGGCAGTCCCCAGGACCGGGAGGTCGCTTGCATCCCGGCAGGCAGCGGCGGAGACGGGTGCTGGCGTGACGACTTCCGAGTGCTCGCGCAGGAAGGACACGATTTCGTCGGTCCGGCGTACCGGCATGCGGAATGTCCTTCCGAGGTGCCGGCGAAGCTCGCCAAGGATGTGGTCGGAGGTGACGAGCTCGTGACCCTCGAGGCAGACGGCGAGCAGATCCTCGCATAGCCCGCGTGTGCCAAAGGCCGCTAGCAGGACGTTCGTGTCGAGGACGACCCTCACGAGACCGTCTTGAACACGTCCTCATCGGTGAGAAGGCCTTGGGCCTCGGCGAAAGGGAGGGCCTTTCCACGGAGGGCACGAAAGCGCTCGACGGCCAGGTATCGCCGAAGGGAGTCACGCACGATCTCACCCGCCGGACGCCGCCGCTGCTTGGCGAGCTTCTCGAGGTCGCGGCGCATCTGCACAGGCAGCCTGATGGTGAGCGTGGCCATACGGTAAGACACTGTAACGCGCAGCACGGCGTCGGACAACTACACCGGGAACGGTGCTCCGGGCGGAGGTCATCGCTGGCCGTGCGAGCTGGCGTGACGAGAGCGGCGCCGTGCCCGCTCGTTTCAGCCCGATGGCAGCGTTGCAAGACGGCTCCCGCGTATGGACGTCGTACGCATGCGCACCATCACCGTCCCCATCCGGATGACCCCCGAGGAGCGGAAGCGCCTGGCCGCAGCGGCGGCGCGCGCCGGCCTGCCGCTCGGGACGTGGCTGCGCTCGATCGGGCTGGCGGCGACCCGCGGCTCGGGCCGTCGCCGCGCAGACCTCATCGCGGAGCTGCGCGGATCGCTCTCCGACGAAGAAGCCGATGAGCTGCGGGAGGAGCTTCGCAAGTCGCGCTCGGAGCGCTCGTGACGATCGTCGACACGGACGTCCTCATCGACTTTTTTTGAGCGTGAAGCCGTAAGCGGCCGCGCGGAAGGCGCGAACGCGCCACCGCCCTGGCCAGTCGACCAGCCCCGCGGGAGCGTGGAGCAGCGGCGCGCGCACCCCGTTATCGAGCCTCGGTGAACCC
>JBBQEB010000304.1:0-2087 GCA_038320275.1 Myxococcales bacterium
CGATCCACGGCATCGAGCTCCGCTTCCAGCCAGGCCCACTCGCCGACCGCCATCGACACCTCGGCGGTGTTCATGAGGGAGATGAGCCGAAGCGGCCCCATCCCGAATCGGCGCGAGAGCTCCACCGTGCGCCGCCCGAGCTCGACCGACGCCCGCGGGTCCTCCTCGATGAGCGCCAGCGCGAGGGTGAAGGTGGCTCGCGCCATCAGGGGCCCGGGGCTGGCCCGCTCGGCCAGGCGAAGCGATGATTCGAGGAGCGCGCGGCCCTCGATGGTGCGCCCGACCAGCCAGTAGGAATGGCCCTTCTGCTGCATCCCCTCGACCACGAGGTCCGCCAGCCGCAGCCGCTCGGCATCGGCCAGGGCGCGGTCCACCACCTCGAGGGCGCGCTCCTGGTGACCCAGCTGGGAATGACCGCTCGCGAGGCCGAGCCAGAGCTCGACGAGAACGCGATTCGGGGCCAGGTCGGCGATCTCTGCCGCGGCCGCTTCGGCGATGGGCATCCCCTCGGTGAGCCTGCCAGCCGAACCGAGCGCGCGACTCAGCCCGAGCGAGGCCCGCCCGACGCCGACCCGGTCGCCGAGCGCGCGGTACCGCTCCAGCGCGTCCCGGAAGGCGGCCTCGGCGGCGGCGAAGTGGCCCAGGTACCGGCTCGCCGCGCCGATCTTCTCGATCAGCTCGGCCTCCTCGGCCGCGTCCGCCGTGACCGACCGGGCACGCTCCCAGTGGGCGATCGCGCTTTCGTGGGCGCCCAGCGCGGTCGCGCGGTCGGCCGCCCCGCGCAGGGCAACGCGGGCCTGCGCGGCCACGGCCTCGCCCTCGAGACCCTCGGGCGCCGCCTGGTAGGCGTCCACGTAATGGGTCGCCAGGACGCCGGCCACCTCGTCGTCGTCGAGCGACTGGTAGAAGCGGGCGGCGGCGAGGTGCTTGGTCCGTCGATCGCGCCTGGCGAGCGTGGAATAGGCGACCTCGCGGACCAGGGCCTGCGTGAAGCCGAACTGGCCGCGCTCGGGTGACCGCGGGTCCGTGTCGAGCTGCAGGATCTCGCGATGGACCAGGCCTCGCAGCCGGGGCTCGAGCGCGTCCTCGGCCTCACCGGTCAGGGCGGCCAGGGCCGCCGTGGAGAACGACTGGCCGAGCACCGAGCCGTCCTGGAGCAGTGCCCGATCCGCGGGCGGGACCGCGTCGAGGCGGGCGGCGATGAGCGCGTGGAGCGTCTCGGGGACCTGGAGCGCGCCCAGATCGCCGACCGGGCGGTAGGCGCCGTCCGCCTCCTCGAGCTTCCCATCCTCGAAGAGCATCCGGATCGTCTCGACCGCATACAGGGGGACGCCGTCCGCCCGCTGGAGGATCGACCGCACCGTTGCCGACGGAAGGCCCGGGACGAGGCCGGCCAGGAGCTCGCGCATCGCCGAATCGGTCAGCGGCCCCAGCGCGAGCGCCACGAAGTTCCGCCGACCTGCGCCCCAATCCGGACGGCGCTCCAGCAGGTCAGGCCGGGCGAGGGTGATGACCAGGATCGGGTAGCCGATCGACCATTCGAGGAGGTGGTCGATGAACTCCATGAGCCCCGCGTCGGCCCACTGGAGGTCCTCGAACACGAGGATCGTGGTGCCCCGCAGCGAGATCCGCTCGAAGAACGTGCGCCACGCGTTGAACAGCTCGGCGCGTCCCGCGGCCGGCCCCTCACCGACACCCAGCAGGGACAGCAGCGCAGGCTCCAGCCGGCGTCGCTCCGTCTCGTCGTCCACGAACTCCGCCAGGGTCGCGGAGATCCGCTCGTGCGTCGTCGCGGCGTCGTCGCTCTCCCGGAGGCCGGCGCGCCGGCGAACCATCTCGCCGAGCGCCCAGAACGTGACGCCCTCGCCGAAGGACGGCGAGCGCCCCTGGTGCCAGTAGATCGTCTCGCTCACGCCGTCGATGTACTTCAGAAACTCCCACGCGAGCCGGCTCTTGCCGATGCCGCCCTGGCCGGTGACGGACAGCAGCCGGACGCGCCGCTCCCGCGAAGTGGCATGCAGGAAATCCTTGAGGAGCCGCAGCTCGTCGTCGCGGCCCACGAACGGGGCCTCGACGCCCTCGGCCCG
>JBBQEB010000305.1:0-2079 GCA_038320275.1 Myxococcales bacterium
ACCCCCGGGGCCGACGTGGTGATCGCCGTGCCCGACAGCAGCACGCCGGCGGCCATCGGCTACTCCAAGCAGAGCGGCATCCCATACGACATCGGCCTCATCCGCTCGCACTACGTGGGGCGCACCTTCATCGAGCCGCAGCAGTACATCCGTCACTTCGGCGTTCGCCTCAAGCTCAACCCGGTCGAGCCCAGTCTCCGGGGCAAGCGCGTGGTCGTCGTCGATGACTCGATTGGGCGTGGCACCACGTCGCGCAAGATCGTGAAGTTGATCCGCGACGCCGGCGCCCGTGAGGTGCACCTCCGCATCTCCAGCCCGCCCACGCAGTGGCCTTGCTACTACGGCATCGACACGCCCACGCGCCGCGAGCTCATCGCGTCCAGTCACTCGGTCGAGGAGATTGCCCGTTACGTCACCGCGGACTCACTGAGCTACCTCTCGCTCGAAGGCATGCTCGAGTCGGTGGGCGGCCCGGAAGGGAAGGGCAACTTCTGCCACGCCTGCTTCTCGGGGCAATACGCCATTCCGTTCTCGCCCAGCGGCAAGAAGCAGATGCGTCTCGTCGGCGTGTAGTTTTCGTCGCGCCGCGCTACATTCGCTGCGCCATGGACAAGTGCCAGAGTTGCGGAGCCGCCCTTCCTGTCGTGCCTCCCGGATCCGTTCTTCGGTGCGCCTTCTGCGGCATCGAACAGCGCGTGGGCACCGCGCCACGCCTTCAGCAGTGGGGCCCGCCGCCGCCCCAGGTGGGCTTTCCGCAGGGCACCCCCGTCAAGGTGTCGCCGCTCCTCTACGTGCTCCCCTTCGGCCTCATGCTCGTCGGCGTTGGCTTCAGCCTCCTCATGTCGCGCCGCGCGCAGGACCAGGCCGAGGCCGCTTCGGTAGAGGCGGTGTCCCAAGCTGGGATGGCTGCGGGAGCCACGGGTGCCACGCCGGCCAAGCACGTGCTCGAGCTCTCGGACCTCTCCACCGCGCGTTTTCAGGGATGGGAGCCGCTTAACGCCCCCGGCATGGTGGGCACCCTCGACGCGTTCGACGTCATCGCCAACATCCCCTGGGCCGTGCGGGTCGCCCAGTCCTGGGTCAGTGACGCGCGCCTCGATCGCGTCGACTTCGGCCGCGTCGAGAAGAGCGGTCAGGTGAACCTGCGCACCATCCCCGACGCCAACTCCGGCTACCGCTTCGTCTCGCCGTCGCGCTCGAAGGAGTACCTGAACAGCGCCGCGCTCGTCGATCCGAAGACGATCACCGAATTCGAGATCCAGGTCGACAAGGACGGCGTCAAGGTCATCGAGCTCTCGTCGAAGCCCATGCACGACGAGGTGGACCCGGCGGTCGCGCCTCCGGCGTGCACCCTTGGGCAGGCGCTCGCTGCGCTGGACAAGGCGGGGAAGCTCCCGGCGCGGCCCGTGTACACGGGGTACCTCATTGCCTCCGACGCCAAACGGACGCTCTACTTCGTCAACACGCTGACGGGCTCACCGAGCATCCCCATCGTCAACGCGGCGACATGCAAGGTCGAGTAGCGAATCCGCTCGCGGAACGGGCGTCACCGCCCGTGACGAACGCATCGGCGCCCCGAGATCGCGATTGTCGCACTACTACCCACACTCCGCCCACTCTGGGGGCTTGCTAGTTCGAGGAGCTTCGATACGCTGCGGAGAGGGGGCACATCATGAACGACGCACGCACGCACGCACGCACGGTTGCGGTAGCGATTGTCGCTTTGGGCCTCGCGGGTTCGCAGTGTGGACCGCCGCCGCCGCTCCCCCGAGGTGATATCAAGATATTCTACGGTGGCGCGGTTACGTGGGAACGCGACGTGACTACGATCACACCGGGCTCACTGCCCGTCGTGCAGGCATGGAACACTCCCGCGATGACTCCGCTCCCTGGCCTGGGTTTTGACCTCTCCGAGGCTGATCCAACCCAAGCCTTCAGCGTATCCTTTCAGTCTCCGTGGTTCGGGGCGCAGACCTTCAACGTTGGAACGAATCCGAACGATACGGTCCCGCTCCTGCTTCGAACGGTCCCCGAGCTCCACCTTTTTGCGCGGGACCCGGAGGAGGTCTACCAGACGCT
>JBBQEB010000306.1:0-2072 GCA_038320275.1 Myxococcales bacterium
TGGGGCTCGCGCTCCATGCCACCGACTTCCACCTGTACCAGCGTCTCTACGCTCTCCAGCAACACGGGATCCTCGACGCCGCGCCGGTGGAGGTGCCGCGGTGGATCGCGGGCGACGCGGCCCAGGCTGGAGAGCACCTCGATCGCGCGCGGGTGCTGGCGGCCGAGGGGCGAACGCTCGCGGCAGAGGAGGCTGCAGTCCGCGCCCTGGAGCTCGCGCCGGGGCTCGAGGCGGCAGGCGCGCTGGTGGAAGATCTCCGGTCCCAGCTCGCGAGCTCGCTCCGCGCCCAGCTCCTCGAACCTCCGCGCCGTCCGCGGCTCAAGGTGGCGCCGCGCGACATCGCGCTCATGCGGCTCTCGGCGAGCGAGAAGTACCTCCTCGGCCGCTGCGACGGCGTACGCAACGTGCGGCAGCTCGTGCAGCTCGCGCCGCTCTCCGAGCTCGAGGTCCTGAAAGCGGTACAGAAGTTCGTGGAAGCGCGGATCGTCGAGCTGGGCTAGCGCTCGCTTCTCCTACCTCCGCGCCGTCCTCACGCTGCGAACGGCCTCTTCCGCGAAGAAGGCCGAGAGCGCCTCGTGCGCCACGAGCGACGCCTTGATGCGCCACTTGAGGTCGTTCACCACCACCACCGCCACCGCCACCTGCGGGTCCTCGGCGGGCGCGAAGCCCACGAACCAGGAGTAGTCGCGGTACGGGCTCGCCTCGGTGAGGCTGCCGGTCTTGCCCGCCACCGAGACCTCGCGCAGCGAGGATCGGCGAGCCCAGCGATCGCGGCCGAAGACCTTGCGCGCGGTGCCCTCGGTGACCGTCGCGCGCATCATGCGGGCGAGCGCCGCGGCGACCTCGGGGCGAAGCACCTGCCGGGGATCGCCCACCTCCGGCATCGCCCCGCCCTCGACTGCGTCCACGATGCGGGGCGGGACGTAGGTGCCGCGGTTCGCGACGATACCCGCGATCACGGCGCCGTGAAGGGGCGACATCCTGACCGGGCCGAAGCCCGCGGCCGTGGTGGCGAGCTCGAAACGGTCGTCGGAAAAGCGCGCGGGCGAGGGCTCCACCGGCCAGGGAAACCGGATGGTCTCGTTGAAGAGGAAGCGGTGCGCTTCGGTGCGCAGCGCGTCGGCCGTCAGATCGCGCCCGGCGAGCTTCGCGAAGACGACGTTGGCGCTCTTGCCCAGCGCGGAGGTGAGCGAGAGGCACTTGCGATCCCGCCGTGGGTTATCGGTGAGGAGCGCCTTCTGGATGCGGTGCCGCCCGCCGTGGAAGCAGACCTCGGAGTCGGGCGTCACGCCTCGCTCGAGGAGCGCCGCGCTGGTCACGATCTTGAAGACGCTGGCGGCCGGTGCGGCCGGCTCGAGCGCGACCTGACCGGTCCGAACCAGCCCCGCCTGGGCGCGCTCGGCCATGGCGAGAACCCGCCCTGTCCTCGGATCGAGCAGCACCGCAGCACCCATGGGTACCCGGTTGTCCGCGAGTAATTTCTCCAGACCCTGCTGGAGCCGGGGGCGGACGGAGAGCACCGCGCGCCCGGACCCGAGGGTCGCCACGTACTTGCCTCGCCCGGCGTCGTACGACATCGGCCCCATGGTCCCCGGGCGAGCGACAGGCTCCACCGGAGCGGAGGCCGGTCGCGGAGGGACCGCCGGTGTCGCCACCGCAAGGGTAGCGGGGGGCGGCGCGGGGGGCGCAGCCTTCGCAGTGGCTTGCGGCGCAGGCACCTGGGAAGCTTCCGTGCTGGCGCCGGCCGGATGAGACGTGAGGGCCACCACGCCGATGAGGGCGGCGCAGAGGGCGACGAGCCAGGGGACGATGAGCTTGGGCGATATCACGGCGGTCGGAGTGTGGCGGTGACGTACCGTGGCGTCAAAAAAAAACGTCGGTCACGGCGGGACGTTGTTCCGCATACAGCAAACACCGGGCCAGTAGCCCCGCGACCAGACCCGGCGGCCTCCAGGACCCCCCCCCTCACCCGGTCCGCGCCGAGTCTCCGTGGGGGCCAGCCGCATGGGGGCGCACCTCTCGCAACGCCGCGGTCGCGGTCGCGCGAAGGGCGGCCTGGGCCGCGGCGAGCC
>JBBQEB010000307.1:0-2023 GCA_038320275.1 Myxococcales bacterium
CCTCGAGGTCGAGCTGTGCCGCCGCCTCGAAGGGCTCCTTCCCGTCCGTGCGGGCCTTGCCGGTGGCTCGCACTCCGGTCGCGCGGAGCGCCGCCGAGAGCGCCGCACCCTCCAGGTGGGCGTCGAGCTCCACTGGGCCGATCGCGATCTCCTCCACCGCCACGCCCACCGCCGCTCCGGTGAAGCTCACCTTCGGCATGAGGTAGGAGCCCGCAAGCTCCACCGAACCGTGCGCCAGCCCGGCCCAGCCGTCTCCCGGCAGCTCGAGATCGGCGAGCCGCACGCCCTCGAACGCACCCTGCCCCTTCCATGCGTGGGGCCGATCGAAGTCCACCCACCCGCTCCCGTGCGCCACGCCGCCGGCTCGGCGCAGCTCGGCGCGCTCGAACACCGCTCGGGCGCCGCGCTCCACGCTCCCCGCGAACCGGCCGCTGTCGAACGCCCGCTCGGCCAGGGTTCCGCGGCCGAGCTCGCCGACGAACCACGCGTCGAGGGCCGGAGCGGGGCCGCGCGCGATGCCCCGCACGGTGACCTCCGCGTCGAGGACGTCGCGGGCGTACCGCGCGTCGGGCAGCCAGGGCATGGCCGCCTCGAAGAGGTCGCGCAGCTTTCCCGCAGCGCTGTAGCGGGCGGAGACGATCTTCACCGGCGAGGCGTCGAGATCGACCGTGGTCTCGCCCGCGTAGCGCGTGGCGCCGCGCCGCCCCTCCAGCCCTTCGACCCGCAGCACGAAGCGATCGTAGCGAAGGGCAGCCGCCGCCTCGCCCAGATCGAGCTGAAGGAAGCGCAGGTCGCGAACCCGGACGCGGCCCTCGGCGTGCGGGTTGCCGTAGGGCGCAGCGCGCACCAGGACGCCCTCTGCCTCCGCGAGGCCACCTATCGGCACCGTCGCGAGGTGGCGGAGCTCGTCGAAGTCGACCGCGCCGTCGCACGCGAGCTGGAAGCCGCGGCGGGCGTCGAAGTGGAGCACGCCGCGGGTGTGAAGGGTCCCGCGGCCGGCGCGCACGTGCGCCGCCTCGATGTGCACCCCTTCCCTGTCGATGCGCACCTTCCCGTCCACCCGCGCCCGCGGCAGGTCGAGGAAGGTGGCCTCTCCCGGGCGCCAGGCCTCCCAGCCGTGGCCGAGCACCCGGCCCTCGACGGCGTCGAAGCCGGCCTCGCCCGCGAGGCGCAGCGGCCAGGCCGTCCCGCTCACCTTGGCCTTGCCGCCGAAGCGCAGCATCACCCACGCGCCCGGCATACCCAGCCGCTCGAACACCTCCCCGAGCTGCACGTCGTGCGCGGTGGCCTCGGCCTCCAGCCCGACCTCGCGCCCGAACTTGAGCACCGCCGTGGCCTCCACCCGGCCCCCGCGCATGGGCAGGTCCAGCCGCTCGACCCGGAGCACCCCGTCCGCGAAGCGGAGGCGCGCCGAGGCATCTCCGGGGCGGAAGTCGCCCAGCCTCGCCCCCGCCAGGCGCACCTCCCCCGTCGCGCGCAGCGCCGCCGGCGCGCCGGTCACGGCCGCGTCCACCGACACGGTGCCTTCCACCCGCTCCCCCTTCCCCCCGGCGAGGCGCGCCAGCGCGGCGAGCTCCCCGCGCGCGGACGCGCGGATCGCGAGCTTCGGGTGACACAGGTCCTCCACCGTGCCGGACGCCTCCAGCACCACGCCCGGCAGCTCCGCCACCGCCCGCCGCACCTCCGCCTGCGACAGGTCGAGGGCGAGGGATCCCTCCAGCTCCACCCGATTCACCTGGGCGTGGTGGCCCCTCGCATCGACGTTTGCCCCGGAGGTCGAGACCGACACCTCCACCCGCCGCGGGCCGCGCCGCGCCAGCTCCTCGAGCGTTGCGCGCGACCGCGAAGGCCCGAGCCGCAGGTCGATATGCTCAACCTGCACCCGCTCGCCTCCGGGGAAGGTGAGATCGACCGCTCCCTCGCTCACGCGGAGCCGCCTCACCTCCAGCCTCTCCGCGATCGGCAGCGCGCACGCTCGCCCGCGGGGATCCTCCGGGCCGCCGGCCGGAATGCGCGCCACCAC
>JBBQEB010000308.1:0-1985 GCA_038320275.1 Myxococcales bacterium
TGGCACCGGACCTGGCGCGAAGAGGTGGAGGACGAGCTCCCTGACGGCCCAGTCCACCTGGCGGACCTGGTGGCCGCACACGACGCGTGGCTCAGCGTCGAGTACCACGCGCGCCGCCACGACACGACGGGCCGTGTGCCCAGAGAGCACTGGCTCGAGCTCGTCGAACATCTGCGGCCGCTGCCTCGGGGCGTGTCCCTCGACGAAGTCTTCCTCCACCGCGAGCGGCGGAAAGTCCGCAAGGACGGCACCGTCCGCTTCGGTGGCCGCCTCCTCGAGGTACGCGCGGAACTGACGGGCCAGAAGGTCGAACTTCGCTTCGACCCGGTGGCCCCCGACGCCCTCCCGCGCGTCTTCATCAACAACCACTTCGTCTGCGACACCGCTCCGCTCGACCGCCTCGCGAATGCCCACCGCGTGCGCCGCCGCGATGTCGGCGTACCCACCAAGCCGCTCCAGCCGTCGGGCCTCGACCCGCTGGCCCTCATCAAAGCCGAACACCAGCAGTACGCGCGCCCACTCTCGGGCGCCCTCTCACCGGAGGACGTAGATGACGAAGACGACGACTCGCCCGAGGACTGACACCTACCGCCAACGCTTTGGCCTCACCCACCACCCGCTGCCACGCGATGCGGCCGGTAGCTCCTTCTTCTGCCAGACGAAGGCCTTGAATTACCTCGAGGACTGCTTCTCGTCCCTCCTCGAGGACCCGGGCCTCGGCGTCCTCACGGCCGAGGCCGGTGTCGGCAAGACGGCGGCGCTGCGCAACATCTGCTCCCAGCTGCCGGCCCCGGACTTCCGCGTCGTCTACCTCTGCAACACCGCCGCCTCGCCCTTCGACATCTACCGCAGCCTCGCGCTCGAGCTCGGGCTCGAGCCCTCCCACCGGAAGTCGCAGCTGTGGTGGGCGCTGAAGTCGGAGCTGGTGCGCCTCCTCGACGAAGCGCACACCATCCCTGTCATCGTCCTCGACGAAGCCCAGCATCTGTCCGACGCCTTCTTGGGCGACCTCTCCGGCTTCCTGAATTTCGCCTTCGACACCAGGAGCCCGGCCGCCTTCTGGCTCGTCGGACTCCCGAGCCTCGCCGCGCGGCTGCGCATGCAGCTCCACGCCCCGCTGGCGACCCGCATCGCCGTGCAAGTCCAGCTCTCCCCGCTGGAGCGCGACGACTTCAAGGCCCTCATCGAGCACGGCCTCCAGGCAGCCGGCTCTCGCGAGAAGCTGTTGACAGACTCCGCCCTCGAGCTGCTCTTCCGGGTCTGCCGCGGCGTCCCGCGCATCGCCTCGCGGCTGCTCCGGGCAGCCCTCAAGGAAGCCCACCGCCGGAATCAGAACGTCGTCGACGACCTCGCCCTCAAGGCCGCCGTCGAGACCCTCAACCCTGTCGACGAGGTGCGCCCGTGAGACAACTTTACCTGCCCATACCTCCGCTGCTCGAGCGCACTCCCGAGCTCGCTGCACTCACCATCCTCGAGGTCGCCCTTTCCGCCTCCGAGGGTGCGCTCCTTGCCTCGCACTCCGAGCTCTACCACGGCCTCATCGACGATTTCCCTCGCGGTGCCAGCGCGCGCCGCGCCAACGCCATCATCGTCCACGCCCGACGGCTCTCTGCCGCTCTGGCTGCATACCGCGATGCTCTCGAACGCGACGCGCGCCGCGAGCAGCGTGCCCGCCATCGCAAGTCCTTCTGAGGCGCGGTGATCACCGACCCGCGGGGACGGCCTACCTCTGTCACGAGCAGAACCCCGTGCTCACCTTGAGACGAAGCCCCGCGATCAGTGCGAACCGGTACACCTGGCACGCCTGCGTCGCCGCCCGGACGGCCACTACGAGTACCACACCAAGCGAGAAGGGACGCTGCTGCTGACGGCCGCGGCCCTCCTCAAGCGACTGTTGCTGTTGGTGCCTCCTGACGCGGCCCCTTCCGTCACATCCGCGCCTCCGACAGGTCCGGCACCCGTGTGTCCGAAGCCCCCCCTCCTCC
>JBBQEB010000309.1:0-1984 GCA_038320275.1 Myxococcales bacterium
GGGCCGGCCGGACGCCCCCGGCCCCGTTCGGGGCCCGGGACCGTCTCCCCTAGCGAGCCACGGGGGCCGGATTCCTTCGGAGAACAGGTTCGCAAATGCCACCCATGATATGACTTGCGTGAAAATAGCCCCGGCCGGTCCGACCGGCGGGAGGAGTGCCAAGAAATGAACAAATACAAATAATATGATAATATGTGGTCGAGCCAGCTCACGGGCGGCGCGGCCCGGACGGCCGGGGGGCGGCGCGTGCCAGTGCCTCGCTCGACCTTTCCAGGACGTAGCGCAGGCTGGGGTGGTTCGGGGCGAACTGGAGGCCGATCCGGGCCTGGCGCTGGGCCTCCTGGGGATCGCCCCAGGTCAGCAGCCAGTGGGCGAACTCGGTCCGCCACGGTTCGCGGAGCGGTTCCTGCACGAGCGAGGCGATCATCGCCGCGCGCGCCGCGTCCGCGTCGCCGAGCCGCGCGTCGAGCTGGGCGCCGAGCCAGAGTCGTTCGTTCGGGGTGAGGGTCTGCTCCTCGGGGACCCAGCCGCGGGCGGCCCGGAGGAACTGGTCATGGATGGGCTTCTGCTCGCTCGCGGCGTAGAGGAGGTCGGCGAACGAGAAAGCGAGGCGGGCGCGCGTGCCGGCCGGGAGGACCTCCTTGAGGATCGTGTCGGGGGGCAGCGCCTCGCCGATCGTCACCGCGGTCCGCGCCACGTCCACCTGCCCGAGCGCCAGTGCCTTCCGCCAGGCGCGCGCCGCGAGGGGGAGGTCGTGCACCTGAGAGGCCGCGCGTGCGGCCCGCGCGATGATCCGGCTATCGGCGCCGGCCAGTCGCAGCGCGTGCGCGGCGAAGGCAGGGCCGCCGTCGCCCGCGCCGATCAGGTAATCGAGCGTGGCCAGTCGGAGCTGGGTCAGCGCCAGGGAGGGGCAGCAGCGCCGCGCCTCCAGGAAGCATCGGGCCGCCGGCACCAGGTAGGTGCGCACCGCCTCGTGGTCGAGCCCCCGGCTCTTCCCGGCGTCGGGTGCGTGCACCGTGCGGTGTAGCCAGAGGGGGTCGGACAGCGCATCGACCGCGCCCAGGCCCTTGTTGAAGCCGGTGAGTGCTTCCTTGACGGACAGGCGATACATGCCGACATACGTGTTCCCGAGCCGGAAATGGCCTTCGGCCCAGTCGGGCCGGAGTCGCAGCGCGGCCTCGAGCGCGTCCTCGCGCCGGTCGAGGTCGTCCCAGGTTCGAATCGGCTCCTCGACGTCCGGCAACGCGGCGCCGGGGATGGGCAGCCCGGCGCCCACGATCATCGCCTCCACGGCGGCCAGCCGCGCGAGGGCGACGAGCACCGCCAGGCCCACGACGGCCGGTGCGAGGGCGCCCGGGAGGGCGAGAGCCGCCGCGCGGCGCGAGGGCCCCGGACCCGAGAGCGGGGCCGCGCGCGCGCGACCGAGGCGGTCGAGGAGCGCGGCGAGGATCACGGCCGGGACGGCGACCCCGGGGACATGCATCGGGAAGTCGCCCAGGCATTGCAGCGCCAGCGCCAGCAGCCCGACCAGGCTGCCGAGGATCAGGAGGCGGCCGCGCGGCGAGCCGGCCGCCTCCCGGGCGCGCCAGGCGGTCCGGGCCAGCGTGCCCAGGGCAATCAGGCCGAGGGCGAGCCCGAGGACGCCCCCTTCCACGAGGAGCTGGAGATATTCATTCTCGGCGAAATACCAGATGTTGCCGTCATCGCGCCGGAAATGGGGCGTCGACGCGACCACGAAGGTGCCGAGCCCCGCCCCGAGGATCGGGTGGGCCCGCCAGGCCGAGGCGGCGGCCTGCCAGACCGTGATCCGGCCCCCGAACCCCGTCGCCTCGCCGCTGAAGCCCTTGGCCACCGTGTCGGGGATCGTCGCCAGTCGTTGGAAGGGGGAGGCTACCCCCATGACGACCAGCAGCAGGGCGATCATCACGGCCAGCATCCCGAGGCTCTGGCGGAGCCGCGCCGCCTCGCCCCGCGCCAGCAGGCC
>JBBQEB010000310.1:0-1954 GCA_038320275.1 Myxococcales bacterium
CGAGCACCCGCACGTAGACCAGGACGGGCGCCTTCAGCACCTCGTCGCGGGTGCCGATCCTGGCGCCCTTCTCGACGTACGCCGAGTCGGGGAAGCCGGCCGCGAGTCCGGCGCCGGACTCCACCAGCACGGTCGCGCCGAGCTTTGCCAGCGCGGGGACCACGGCGGGCGTCAGCGCGACGCGGCGCTCACCCTCGAGGGTCTCGGTGGGCACGCCCACGAGGAGGGCGCGCGAATCATCGGCCCCACTGGGCGGGGCGGGCTGTGAACTAGTCGACAAGTGACATCCCGGGGCGGTGGCGAAGGTGCAGGTTTCTACCGTACGGCGGCGCACCCCGTCAACGGACCTACGACGAGTCCGAGCCGACGGGCGAGCGCAGACTCGCATGCCGTGGACCCCACCGCCACCCGGGTCCGCCCACCCCGGGGCGATTGACCCCCACCACGTCCGACGGATGGCTCCCAGGCAGGATGGGGACAGGCGACCGAGCGGAGGCACAAGAGATGGCGCAAGCGACGTTCACGGGATTCTCCGCCGAGGCGACGGACTTCTTCGCCGACCTCGAGCTCGACAACTCGCGCGAGTTCTGGCTGGCCAACAAGCCGGTCTTCGAGCGCGCGGTGCGGGCGCCGATGCGCGCGCTGCTGGACGCGCTCGATCCCGACCCGAAGGCGTTCCACGTGTTCCGCCCGAATCGGGACGTGCGCTTCTCGCCCGACAAGTCGCCCTACAAGGTGCAGCACGGGGCGGCGGCGACCTCCCCCGGAGGCACGGTGCGCTACGTCCACGTCTCCGCCGACGGCCTCTTCATCGCGAGCGGCTGCTACATGCTGGCCCGCGACCAGATCGGCCGGCTGCGCGAGGCGGTGGCCGACGACGAGACCGGGCCCGAGCTGGAGGCCCTGGTGAGGAAGGTGGAGCGCACGGGCCTGGAGATCGGCGGCGGCGGCCAGCCGGCGCTCAGCACCGCGCCGCGCGGCTACCCCCGGGACCACCCGCGCATCGCGCTCCTGCGCCTCAAGGGCCTGGTCGCCCACGAGACGATCGTCGACCCCGCGATCGTGGAGACCGAGGCCGCCCTCGCGCGCGTGCGCGCCTCGTGGAAGGCCGGTGCCACGATGCGGGCCTGGCTGGAGGAGCACGTCGGCCCGAGCACCCTCCCGCCGGGACGCTTCGGCCGCTAGAACAAGAAAAGCCCCGCTTTGCGGGGCTTTTCTACCAGTGGAGCATAGCGGAATCGAACCGCTGACCTCCTGGGTGCGATCCAGGCGCTCTCCCATCTGAGCTAATGCCCCCGGTACGGCCCCAACTGTACCGCGCGCTCGCCGGTCCGTCAGCCCCGAGCGTGACGAGAGCCCGGCGGCGCTACGCTCCGGCGGACGTGATCGACCTGCACAGCCACCTCCTGCCGGGCATCGACGACGGCCCGGCGACCGTCGGCGACTCGGTCGAGATGGCGCGCGCCGCCTGGGAGGCGGGCACGACCCAGATGGTCTGCACGCCACACATGCACCCGCGCTACCCCACCGAAGTCGACACCATCCGCCTGGGCATCGCGCGGCTGCGCACGGCGCTCGCCGAGGCGGAGGTCCCCCTCGAGATCCACAGCGGCGCCGAGATCTCGCTCGACTGGCTCGACCGCCTCAGCGACTCCGACCTGGCCATGGCCGCCCTCGGCGGCGGCGGGCGCTGGCTGCTGCTGGAGATGCCGTTCTCGGGCTGGCCTCTGCAGCTGCCCGAGATCCTGCGCGACCTGGAGATCCGCGGGTTCGCGGCGATCCTGGCGCACCCCGAGCGCGCAGAGGCCGTGCAGAAGGGCCCCGACCGCCTGCGCGACCTCATCGGCCGCGGAGCCCTGGTGCAGATCACGGCCGGCTCGTTCCTGGGCGAGCACGGCCCGGCGGCGAAGCGCACGGCGGCCGCCCTGCTCGGAGGCGGCTCGGCGCACTTCCT
>JBBQEB010000311.1:0-1925 GCA_038320275.1 Myxococcales bacterium
GTCTTCGATTCGGAGACGGCCTGCTTCGAGGCGGTGAGCGCGCGCCAGATCAAGGCCGGGGACGTCGTCGTGATCCGCAACGAGGGCCCCGTCGGCGGGCCCGGGATGCAGGAGATGCTCTCGGTCACCGCGGCGCTCGTGGGCGAAGGCCTCGGTGAATCGGTGGCGCTGCTCACTGATGGCCGCTTCTCCGGCGGCACCCACGGGCTGATGATCGGCCACGTCGCGCCCGAGGCCGCTCTCGGCGGGCCGATCGCCCTCGTCGAGGAGGGTGACGAGATCTCGATCGATGTGACGACGCGACGGCTGGATCTTCTCGTGGACGATGAGGTGCTCGCGAAGCGGCGCGAGGCCTGGCAGCCGCCGATCCCTCGCTACCCCGGTGGCGTGATGGCGAAATACGCCGCGCTGGTGTCATCGGCGAGCGAGGGCGCGGTCACCACGGGCCGCCGAATGCATTCATCGGCGCGATCTGCGGCCGGGGTCGCGGTCGTGCCCGAGCCGTCGCCGATCACCGGCGGTTGAACGCGCAGGATCCGGGCGCGCCCGAAGAGCACCCGTCCGAGCGGCTCCCGTCCGAGCAGGTCAAGCCCGAGCAGCTCCCGGCCGATCCCACGGCCTACGACTCGCCCCGCGCGATGCAGGCTCGAGCGCGCGGGCTCGCGGCGCCGTACATCGCCGGCGGCGAGGACCCGAACCCGGAGCTAACGCGCCGGCAGGAGCGGCGGTACCTGCGCCTTCTCGTCGTGATGATCGTCATCCTGATCCTCGCCGGGTTCGTGCTCGGAATCGGCGCCAAGCTGCTGGGGCTCGACTTTCTTCTCGGCAACCCGTCGTGACGGTCTCGGCGGAGCGGTGGGCCGCCTCGCACGACCGCCTCGTCGAGAGCCTCCGAAGCCTCATCCGCATCCCGTCGATCAACCCGCCGGACCCGCCGGGTGGTGAGCTGGCCGCGGCGCGCTGGATCGCCGGCGCGCTGGAGGTCGTGGGAATTCCGGCCAGGGTCCACGAGCCGGTCCCAGGCCGCGGCTCGGTGACCGCCCGCCTCCGCGGGGACGGCACCGGCGGCGCGCCGATGCTCCTCATGTCGCATCTCGACGTCGTGCCCGCGCCGCCGGAGGGCTGGACCCACGATCCCTTCGCCGCGGACATCGAGGACGGCTGGATCTACGGTCGCGGCGCCGTCGACATGAAGAACCTCCTGGCGATGCAGCTGGAGGTCATGCGCCTCCTCGCCGAGGAGGCGCATGACGCCGGTCGCGACCCCGCAAGCGATCCGGTTCCGGGTCTCCGGCGTGACGTCCTCTTCGCATCCGTTGCCGATGAGGAGGCGGGAGGGCTCGCGGGCGCTGCGCACCTCGTGCTGGACGAGCCGGACACGCTCCGGGCCGCCGCGGCGATCAACGAGGCCGGCGGTGTCGCGGTGGACGTCGGCTCGCGCCGCCTCTACCCGATCCAGGTTGGCGAGAAGGGCATGACGGTCTTCCGGCTCACCTTCAACGGGATCTGGGGGCACGGCTCCATGCCGCGGGACGAGAACGCGGTGCTCCTTGCCTCCGAGGCGGTGACTCGCCTGACACCGCCGTGGCCGGCGCGGCTCACGGAGATCACGCGCTCGCTGCTGGAGCGGACGATCGAGGCCATGGCCGGCTCTGACGACCTTCCGCCGGATAGCATCCGAATCCTCAAGGCTGCCCTCTCCGGTGATGAACGTGCGTCCGCGCTCGGGCTGGCGGGCAGCTGCCTGCCGGTCTACACGCGGGTGCTGGACGCGATGCTCCGGGACACCCTCTCCCCGAACATCCTCCACGGTGGCGTGAAGTTCAACATCATCCCCGGCACCGCCAGCCTCGAGGTCGACGTGCGTCGCCTGCCAGGCTCCAGCGAGGCCGGCATGGAAGCGCGGATTCGCGAGCGGCTCGGGC
>JBBQEB010000312.1:0-1904 GCA_038320275.1 Myxococcales bacterium
CGAGCGCGGCGACCTGCATCTTGTCCACGCGCACCGCGCGCGCCATCGGGTGCCGGCGGAGACGATCGACCAGGTCGGCCCGGCCGAGCACGATCCCGGCCTGCGGCCCACCGAGCAGCTTGTCCCCGGAGCTCGTCACCAGGTCCGCGCCCTCGGCGAGCGCCCGCTGCAGGTTGGGCTCGCCTGCGGTCACGCCGTCGCCCCCGTGACGATCGAGCGAACCCGAGCCCACGTCGTACAGGAACGGCACGCTGCTCTTCGAGGCGAGTGTGGCGAGCTCGCCGGTCCCCGGAGATGCGGTGAAGCCGACCACGCGGTAGTTGCTGGGGTGGACCTTCAGGATGGCGCCGGTGCGGGCGTTCAGGGCGCCGCGGTAGTCCGCCAGTCTCGTCCGGTTCGTGGTCCCAACCTCCACGAGCTTCGCGCCGGACGCAGCCATGATGTCCGGGATCCGGAACTCGCCGCCGATCTCGACCAACTCCCCGCGCGAAACCAGCACCTCCTTGCGCCGGGCCAGCGCCGCGAGCGAGAGCATCACGGCCGCCGCGCAGTTGTTCACCACCAATGCCGCCTCGGCGCCGGCGAGGGCGGTCAGCATGCTCTCCGCCCGGCTCGAGCGTCTCCCACGCGCACCGGTGTCGCGGTCGACCTCCAGGTCGGTGTAGGAGCGCGCGGCGCGGGCGGCGGCCCGTGCGGCCGCGTCGGGGAGGGGCGCCCGCCCGAGGTTGGTGTGCAACACCACGCCCGTGGCGTTGATCACCGGGGTGAGGCCGTTCACGATGCGGGAGGCGCGCCCGGCGGCCCTGGCCAGCAACTCATCGGGGGAGGGAGGGTCGACGCCGCCCACGGCCGCGTCGCGCGCCTCCTTCAGCGCGTCGGTGAGGGCCCGCTTCAGGAGCGGGGCGCCCAGCGAGGCCGCTGCGCGACGGCCAACCACGGAACGCAACAGCCCGTCCACGGAGGGGATCCTTCGCCGGACGTCGGCCATAGTGGGAGCCTACCCGCGCGGTGGGCCCCGGGGGCCGTGCGCGATCACGAGGGCCGGTAGGATGGGTGCGTGCACGACATGCAGGAGCGGCCCGCGTTCCAGAGCTCCCAGATCACCTCCATGATCCGGGGCGGCGGCCTCGACATCGAGGTCATCCCGGCGGGGGACTTCGCCACGGAGCCCATGATCCTCAACATCGGCCCGCAGCATCCCTCGACCCACGGCGTGCTGCGCGTGGTCCTGGAGCTCGACGGCGAGGTCATCACCCGCGCGGAACCGGTGATCGGCTACATGCACCGGGCGGCCGAGAAGCTCGCCGAGTACCGCGATGCCCGCCAGGTTCTGGTGCTGATGAACCGCCACGACTGGATCAGCGCGTTCAACAACGAGCTGGGCTGGACGATCGCGGTGGAGAGGCTCGCCGGCATCGAGGTCCCGGAGCGCGCGCAGTGGATCCGCACCATGATGGCCGAGTGGAACCGCATCCTCAGTCACCTGATGTTCAGTGGCTCCTATCCGCTGGAGCTCGGCGCCATGACCCCGATCTTCTACGCGTTCCGCGAGCGGGAGATGATCCAGGACCTCATGGAGTCGTGCACGGGCGCGCGCATGCACCACTCGTACTGCCGCGTGGGCGGTCTGAAGGACGACCTTCCCGCCGGCTTCGTGAAGCGATCGCGCGAGGTGCTCGTGCACGTACGGAAATCGATCGCGGAGTACGAGCGCCTGATCATGGGCAACGAGATCATCTTCGCGCGCACCCGCGACATCGGCGTGCTGTCGGCAGAAACGGCGATCGCCTACGGCTGTTCCGGGCCCGTGCTCCAGGCGAGCGGCGTCGCCATGGACTCGCGCAAGGACGAGCCGTACGAGAAGTACGCCGAGGTCGAGTTCGAGGTGCCGGTGGGATCCCGCG
>JBBQEB010000313.1:0-1884 GCA_038320275.1 Myxococcales bacterium
CGGGCGACCTGCTCTCGAGCGGGGAGCGCGTGCTGGTGGCGGTCGCCGACGTCGCCCGCCGGCGCGAGTCGCTGGAGTCGCTGGTGGCCGGCCTGGCGCCGGACGGGCTCGACGTGGTCGCCTGGAGCGCGCTCGCCACCCGGCCGGAGCTGGCGGAGGGCTTCGATCATCTCGTGGCCCTCGACCCGCCGCCCGGCGGCGCGGCCGACAGGCTCGTCACGGCCTCCGCGGCCGCCCACACCTACCTGGCCTGGGGGCAGCCCGAGGCCGAGTTCGCGCTCGCCTACTGGCGCTTCGAGCTCAACCTGCGCCCGGCCCTGATGGACGCCTTCCGCGCGCTGCGCGACAGCGAGCCAGGCGCCGACGCCCTCGAGCGCGCGCTGTGCGGCTCCGGCCGCCACCCGCGCTCAGCCGAGCACTGCGCGCTGCTGCTCTCGGTGCTGGGCGAGCTCGAGCTGGTCGAGTACACCGCCGCCGCGGCGGGAGCCCCGTCCTGCCGCGTGCTGGAGGCGGCTCGCACCGAGCTCGAGCGCTCGCCCGCCTTCCGCGCCTGCTCCGGACGGCTGTCCGCGATCGAGCAGGCGCTTGCGCTGGAGCTCCCCACCGCCGCCCCGGCAGTCGCCGCCGCCGGCACCTGATCCGTTAGAGACGGGGACTATGTAGTTCACGCTTCAGGGAAGCCTTACCGGGTTAGGGTGGGCAGCGCGTGGAGGCGAACGTCTACATCGACGGCTTCAACCTGTACTACGGGGCGCTGAAGGCCCGTCCGGCTTGCAAGTGGCTCGATATGGACGCTTTCGCGCGGCAGCTGCTTCTACCCGGCCACACCATCAAAAGGATCCGCTACTTCATCGCCCGAGTGTCAGCGATATCGGATCCGCAGACCCCGCAGCGGCAGGCCACCTACCTCCGGGCGCTCGACACGATTCCGCACCTGTCCATCCACGCAGGCACCTTCAGGACCAACACCGTTCGGTTGCCGCTCGCAAATCCGCGGCCGGGAGGACCGAACACCGCCGAGGTTCTCAAGACCGAGGAGAAGGGCTCCGACGTAAATCTTGCGACTATCTCTTGCTAGATGCCTGCCAGAGCGATGCGGAGGTAGCGGTTGTTGTCTCAGACGACTTCGACTTGAAAGAGCCCCTTCGCCTCGCGCGGGATGTGCTTGGGTTGAAACTCGGCGTGGTCAGTCCCCGCTGCCACACATGGCTGAGGTCGGCCGTGGGGGCCGACTTCTACAAGCCGGTGCGGGAGCCAACCTTGCAGGCGTGTCAGTTCCCAACGCAACTTCATGATGCGACGGGGACCATTCAGCGGCCTAGCGTCTGGCTTTAGAGGTCCAGAAAGACGTGAGGCCGCCCGGAGGCGGCCTCTCCCCAGCCACCGAAGCGACTGGGTAGGTGTCATACACAGTATCGGCAGCTCTGGCGAAACGTCAAGTTTATGGACGTTTGCAGGGGCTTCAGTGCCCTTCGGGGTCCATGGGCTTGATCCGCGGAAGGGTTGGACTGCTGTCCGTCCGCCTCGACGAAGAGGCCTTGGCCGCCCTCGACACGATCGCGGCCGGCCGCCTCACACGCTCTGAGGCCATCCGCACGGCTCTGCTGGAGGCCGCCCTCGCACGCCGGGGGACAATCGATCTCGACGCCGAGATCCAGGACGTAGCCGCTGACGCCCGGGACCGAGCCGCAAAGGCAGAGATCAGCGAGTTCTTGCGCGCCGCGTAAGGCGAGCTACCGGCCGCCGCCAGTCCCCCGACTGTGGCGGCGGCCGGAGCTCTGTGACCCCTGAGTAAGTCTCTAGCGCATCTTCGGATCGACGTAGACGTCGTCGATCGAGAAGGTGCCCGTCACGGCGCGGAAGCGGAACGCCAGCGGCGTGTAG
>JBBQEB010000314.1:0-1884 GCA_038320275.1 Myxococcales bacterium
ACCCTGAGGCGCTGCTCGGGGGGGACGATCACGTCGCGCCCCTCGATCAGGGACTGGAAGCCGAGCCGCTGGAACTGACGCCGGACCATGGTCAGGTCGTTGGGGTCCGCGTCGCGGATCCGCAGCTCGCCGCCGGTGATGCCGGCCAGCGCCATGAAGCTGGCGACCTCGATGTGGTCGGGGCAGACGGTGTGCTCGGCCCCTCCGAGCTTGTCGCGGCCGTGCACCGTCATCACGTTGGAGCCGATCCCGTCGACCTCGGCGCCCATCTGGGCCAGCAGCCTGGCGAGGTCCTGGACGTGGGGCTCGGATGCCGCGTTGGCGATGGTCGTCGGCCCGGGCGTCAGCGCCGCGGCCATCAGCGCGTTCTCGGTGCCCATCACCGAGGGCTCGTCCATGAAGATCCGGCAGGCCCGGAGCCCGTTCGGAGGCGCTGAGATCTCGATCAGGCCATTTCCACCGACCCGGGCGCCGAGCTCGACGAAGGCGTCGAGGTGGGCGTCGAGGCGGCGGCGGCCGATGAAGTCGCCGCCGGGAGGCGGCATCCTCGCCTCGCCGAAGCGGGCGAGCAGCGGGCCGGCGAGCAGGAAGGAGGCGCGGATCGCGCTGGAGAGCTCCTCGTCGACGCTGACCCCGGAAAGATTCGCCGCCTGCAAGCGGACGCTGTTGTCGGCGATCCAGGAGACCTCGACCCCGAGACGCTCGAGTAGGCAGAGCTGGGCCTCGGTGTCGCGGATCCGGGGGACGTTGTGGACCAGCACTTCCTCCTCTGTCAGCAGGGAGGCGGCGAGTATCGGCAGGGCGGCGTTCTTGTTGCCGGCGGCGGTGATCTCACCCGACAGCGCGACCCCACCTTGGATGATGAATTTTTCCATAGGAAACGCCTGGAAATCGAGGGGTTTGGGGAGGCAGCAGGCCTACCGGCGGCGCACGACCGCGGGCGCGTTTAGCCTAACAGCGCCGATGGCGGCACCCACCAGAGACGACGCCTGGGAGCTTTTCTGCGAGTGGACCGCATCCGAATCGCTGCGCAAGCACGCGCTCGCGGTCGAAACCGGGATGCGCGCCTACGCCGAGCGCTACGGCGAGGACCCGAAGCTGTGGGCGGTCACCGCCCTCGTCCACGACCTCGACTACGAGCGCTTCCCGGATCTCGAGAGCGGTCATCCCCGCCACGCCCTCGAGGAGCTCTCCGCCCGCGGCTACCCGCAGGAGATCATCGACGCGGTCGCCGGCCACGCCGACTTCATGGGGGTGCCGCGGGAGACGCTGATGGCCAAGGCGCTCTACGCGGTGGACGAGATGTCGGGATTCGTCACAGCCTGCGCCCTGGTGCGGCCAACCGGGATAGAGGGGATGAAGCCGAAGTCGGTGCGCAAGAAGATGAAGCAGCCCTCCTTCGCCGCGGCGGTTGACCGCGACCAGCTGCGGCGGGCCGCAGAGGAGCTCGGGGTCGGCCTCGACGAGCACATCGGGGTCGTGATCTCAACGCTCGCCGCGAACGCCGAGGCGCTCGCCCTCGGCCCGCGCGAGGACCCCGGGGAATCGGAGTGAGACGCGGCTGGAAAATCCTGCTCGCGGTCCTGGCCGGGCTTGCGGTGCTGCTCATCCTCAACACGATCGTCCTCGACCGAGAAACGAAGCAGGCCGAGGTGACGGTGCCCGGCGGCAAGATCCTCAGCCTCAACGGCGGCGACCTCCAGGTACTCGACATAAAACCGGCCGCCTCCTCCGAGGGAGCGGCAGCGACCGGTGATCCCAGCTCTGCCGGGATTCGTCCGGGGGCGGCCGGGTTGCGGGTAGGGCGGGCTTCGCGTCGGCGTGCGGTGAATTCGCCCATCGTGCTTCTGCACTGCTACACCTGCGCGGTCGACTGGTGGGACG
>JBBQEB010000315.1:0-1876 GCA_038320275.1 Myxococcales bacterium
CCGAGGGCGCCCGCGTGACGGTGGGTGCCGGCTTCGATCCCTCCTCGGTCCGGCTGAGCGGCAACGTGGTGGGCTCGCCGCCCTTCCAGGGCAGCCTGAAGCACCACGGCTGGCGCGTCACGCGCGCGAGCTTCCCGCCGCCCATTTCACAGGACGCGCGCATCCTGGCTCCGGCCGAGGTGGAGCTGTGAGCGAGGCCGTGTACGCCGTCGGCATCGACCTCGGCACCACCAACACCGCGCTCTCCTACCTCCGCCTCGGGGAGGCCGGGGAGGCCGCGCAGATCCTTCCCATCCCGCAGCTCGTGCACGCCGGCGAGGTCGCCGCCCGCCCGCTCCTCCCCTCCTACCTCTACCTTCCGCACCAGGCCGAGCTGCCTCCGGCGGTGCTCAGGCTGCCCTGGACCGGGGCCGACGCCGAGCCGCGCGAGGTGGTGGGGGAGCTCGCGCGCGCGCAGGGCTCCCTCACCCCGGTGCGACTCGTCTCCTCCGCCAAGAGCTGGCTGTGCCACCCCACCCTCGACCGCCGCGCCGCCTCGCTGCCGGCGGGATCTCCGGACGACGTGCCCAAGGTGAGCCCGCTCGACGCCTCCGCGCGCTACCTCGCCCACCTGCGCTCTGCCTGGAACGACGCCATCGCGAAGGGCGACCCGGCGCTGGCGCTGGAGCGGCAGGTGCTCACGCTGACGGTGCCCGCCTCGTTCGACGCCGTGGCCCGACAGCTCACCGTCGAGGCAGCGCGCCAGGCGGGCCTCCCGGAGCCGACGCTGCTCGAGGAGCCCCAGGCCGCGCTGTACGCCTGGGTGGAGGGGATGGGCGACGCGTGGCGCAAGGCGGTGAAGCCGGGCGACCTCTTGCTCGTGGTGGACGTGGGGGGCGGGACGACCGACTTCAGCCTCATCGCGGTCGCGGATCGCGACGGCGAGCTGTCGCTGGAGCGGGTCGCGGTCGGAGACCACATCCTCCTCGGCGGCGACAACATGGATCTTGCGCTGGCGCACCGGCTCGAGGCGAAGCTCGCCGCGGGGGGCAAGAAGCTCGACCGCTGGCAGCTCCTCGCGCTCACCCACGGCGCGCGGCAGGCGAAGGAAGCCCTCTTCGCCGATCCGGCGCTGTCGCGCTCCCCGGTGGCCGTGCCCGGCCGCGGTTCCAGCCTGGTCGGCGGCGCGCTCCGCACCGAGCTCACTCGCGTGGAGCTCCTGCAGACGCTGGTGGACGGCTTCCTTCCGCGCGTGGACGCGGGGGCGCGCCCCGCGGTACAGCGCCGCACGGCGCTCACCACGCTCGGCCTCCCCTACGCCTCCGATCCGTCGGTCACGAAGCACCTGGCGGCGTTCCTGGGCCGCCACCGGCAGTCCATCGACCCCTCCGGCCCGACGGGGCTGCGCCTCGCGGGAAAGGCGTTCCTTCATCCCACCGCGGTCCTCTTCAACGGCGGCGTGATGAAGGCACCCGAGCTCAAGAACCGGGTGCTGGAGGTGCTGGCCGGCTGGGTGACCGCCGAAGGTGGCCACCCTCCGCGCGAGCTGCCCGGCGTCGACCTCGACCTCGCCGTCGCGAAGGGCGCGGCCGCCTTCGGGCGGGTCCGCACCGGGCACGGCATCCGCATCCGCGGGGGCACCGCCCGCGCCTACTACGTCGGCATCGAGACCGCCATGCCCGCGGTTCCCGGCCTTCCGCCGCCGGTCGAGGCGCTCTGCGTCGCGCCCATGGGCATGGAGGAGGGCAGCACCGCCGAGCTGCCACGGGCCGAGCTGGGGCTGGTAGTCGGCGAGCCAGCGCGCTTCCGCTTCTTCGCGTCGGCGCTGCGCCGCAACGACAGGCCCGGCACCGTGGTGGAACGGGAGGCGGAGCTCGACGAGCTGCCGCCCATCGAG
>JBBQEB010000316.1:0-1874 GCA_038320275.1 Myxococcales bacterium
GGTAACTACACTCCGTTCCGTTCCGTTCACGGTTCTCACCCCGCGTGAATGACCTAACCCCCTGAAATCACGTTGCCGACCCCCCTTTGCTAGGGGCCACCTATTCCGGTTGCTAGGGGCCACCTATTCCGGTTGCTAGGGGCCACCTATTCCGGTTGCTAGGGGCCACCTACTTCTGGCCCCTTCCGCTTTCGCGCTCTCCGTCCGGGGCGTCCCCACGCTGTTCCGCGCCGTTGCGGCGGCCGGGCCGTGTACCGGGCCGGAGCGGTCCCGGGTCCCGCCGTCACGCAGGAAGTCGAGCGCGTCCCGGTAGGCCGTGGCGAGGGTGAGCCGCCCGTCGCCCTCCACCCGGGAGAGGAACGTGCTCGGAGGGGGGTGTGGGGTGCAGGTGGGGAGTGGCGCGGCTCGGCCTCGCGCGCCTCGCTCTAGCCCCTTCGAGTGGACCCCTTGTCCCATCGTATCCGCTAGCTGCCCTATTGACGCTAGCGGTAGAGAGAGGTATAGTCTCCTCAGGATGCAGAGACGGGGCAGAGACCCCGCCCAACCAAGGAGAACGACCATGACGAACCACTACCAGATCACCTCTCGAGCCGGGAAAGAGTTCGGCGTCTGGTCTGGCGCCAGCCCGGCAGCCGCGCTCGCGGCCATGCATCGCGATGCCGGCTACTCGAAGGTCCGCGCGCAGGGTGGCGCGGTCATCTTTGCCGACGCCGACTCCGCGCGGGTGTGCGGCGGGCTCGACTCCTGGGAGGTGCGCCGGATCGTGGCCTCCGAGTAGTCCCTGCTCGACTCCGACACCACCGAGTTGTCTCCCGGCGCGCCACCATCGCGCAAATCACGGCGAGCCTCGCGACCCCCGAGGGGCACATCGTCGTGGACGCGCGCGGGCACGTACTGCCCGAGTCCGCGCGGTCGTCCACCCGCTCTCGGCGCGTGTACGCCGCCACCACCTGAAGGCATCGACATGGCACCCATCGACAGGCTCATCGCGAAGCGCGCGCGCGCCACCCTCGGTCGCCCCGCCTCGCGCCGGCGCGGATTCCTCGACATCGCCGCCGTAGATGCCGTCCAGGCAGCGGCGCTCGCAGAGGGCCTCCACCCGATACTGCGCTGGGCGGCGCCGGGCCGCTCCGTCGCGCAGCTGGCCCGGTCCTACGTCGCGCGGCACGTCGCGGCGTACGGACCGACGGACGGCCTTATCAACGCCGGAGCGCATCTCGGCGGGACCCGCCGGATCGTTGAGGTGGCCTGATGCCCCCCCGCTCAACCCCCCGCCTCGCCAGCATCGACCCGCCGCGCCTCGCCCGCGAGGTGGTCGCGGGCGTCGTCAACGACATCCAGGGGCGCGCACTCGCGCTCGCGCCTGGCCTGGCCGTCCTCGTGGACGCGGGCGAGCTGGACGGCCAGCGCCGCCGCGTCGCCGACGTCCTCCCCGAGACCGAGCTCTACCAGTCGGTCCTCGACCTCTGCGCCTGGGCGCAGCGCGGCGACGGCCACCCCGACGAGACGCACGACGTGTGCCTCCCTGTCGCGACCGCGGTCTACCCCGGAGCGCTGGACGGCTCAGGGGAGAGCGGGCCCGCTGACCTCGCGGGCGAGGCGGACCCGACGACCGAGGTCGGGCTGCTCCTCGTGGCCGCGTTCGCCCGCGAGAAGCTCTCGCAGGGGCGCGCCCTGTCCGCGCGCGAGCTGGCGACGCTCGCGTCCCTCTCCGTCCTCCAGCTCCGAACCCTCATCAAGCGAGGCGAGCTGCGCGCCAGCGGAGGCGCCGACAAGGACTGGACGGTCAAGGCGACCGAGGCGCGCCGTTGGCTCTCGGGGCGCGGCGTGCCCGGGTTCGCTCAGCGCCCCTCCTCCTCCGGCGAGTAGGCCGG
>JBBQEB010000317.1:0-1871 GCA_038320275.1 Myxococcales bacterium
CGTCGAGAAGCAGGGCCGGGGCCAGGCCGGGGGTCATCGGGTTCTCCGGAGCAGTCGCTTGAGCCTGGTGAGCGCAGCTGGCCCGAGCCCTTTCCGCGCTGCCTGTCGAACGAAGCCGCGTCCGCGCAGCCGGCGGATGGCGGCGGAGTCGCCCAGCTCGACCTCGATCAGGGTGGTCTCCTCCGCGCGTATCGCGTCCTTGAACGCCGGTTCCGCATCGCGACCGAGCAGGGCGTAGCGCGCGCCGATCGCAGACGCCAGATCCTCGAAGCTCGGGTTCACCAACCGTACGCTCGACGCCCGTCCGAACTCGCCGAACTGCTGCAGGCGGATGCGGTTGAGCTGCCCGTCCGCGAGGACGAGGACCACGACGGGGATCCGCTCGCGTACGGAGGTCAGCAGCTCGAGGCCGGACATGGCCATGCCGCCGTCCCCCACCACCGCCACCACCGTGCGCTCCGGAGCCGCCAGCTTCGCCCCGAGAGCCGCAGGAATGGCGAATCCCATCGACTGGAAGTCGCTCGGGACCATGAGCCCGCGCGGCGAGAGCACCGGGAAGTGCCTGCGGGCGAGGACCTGGTGCAGTCCCGAATCGGTGACGAGGATCGCGTCGCGCGGAAGAGCGCGGCGCAGCGCTCCGAACAGCGCGGCCGGCGTACGGCCGTCGATCCCGCTCACGACGGGCTCGGGGAAGGCGCCGCTGGTGTCCTTCGCCAGCCGGGCCTTCCAGCCGGCGAGGCTATCGGAGCTCCACCCTTCCCCACCCGGATCACTGCGGCGCAGCGCCGCCTGGAGGAGCACAGGTAACGCGTCCTCCACGCGGGCATGGACGGCACACCGGGCTCGATGGCGCGCGCCCAGAACCTCGCGGCTCGCGTCCACGTGTATCAGGCGGCCTTCGGAGAGCACGAGCCCTTCCGAGAGCCCGGCACCGAGCCGGCAGCCCAGCACCAGGATGCAGTCGCACGCCTCGAAGATCGGGTTCACGGCACCCGCGCTGCTCCGCGCGAAGTCGAGTCCGAGGGCGAGGGGGTGATCCTCCGGCACGATGCCGCGGCCCGAGGTGGAGGTGAGCACGGGCGCCCGGAGCGCCTCGGCCAGGGCGCGGACGCCCCGGGCGCTGGCCGCGCAGCCCTGGCCCACCAGGAGGAGCGGCCTGCGGGACGCCTGGAGGAGGTGTGCGGCTTCCTGCAACTCCGGGGGAGCGAGGTCAGCGGGCGGCGAGCGTGGTGCTGGCTTGCCGGAGTCACATGGTTCCGCCATCGCCTCGCCAGCGAGCTGGAGCATCACCGGCCCGGGCTCCCCGGCGAGCGCGAGCGCGTGCGCGTCCTCCACCGCAGCGGCCACGTCCTCGGCGCGGTCGACGGACCGGACCGCCTTCACGATGGGGCTGGCGATGGCCTCCTGGTCGAGCGCCTGGAAGGCGAACGTGCTCGCCCCGGCGGGCGGCTTGCCGACGAGATGGAGGAGCGCCACGGAGTCGTCGCGCGCCTCGGCGAGGCCGGTGAGCGCGTAGGTGAAGCCCGGGCCCTGGATGGTGACGAGGGGCGCGATGCGCCCGGAGGCGCGGTAGTAGCCGTTCGCCATGAAGCTCGCGGCGAGCTCGCTGGTGGGAAGGATGGAGCGGATGCGGCTGCGGCGAAGGGCGTCGTAGAGGAGCACGTTCTGCGTGCCCGGAAGACCGAAGACGTGGGTGGTCCCGAGGGCCTCGAGCGTGGCGCAGAGCTGCTCGGCACCGGTCACGGTCTTTCGGCTCACGCCCGCGCCTCGGTCCGGGCCGGCAGGGCGCGCCGCACCACGCCCTGGAGGCGCCGCATCGCGCGGGAAACGCCGCTTCCCGCCCTGTAGGAGGTCGCGCGCGGGGCATCGAG
>JBBQEB010000318.1:0-1864 GCA_038320275.1 Myxococcales bacterium
ACGCTCAGCAGCACCCCGGCGCCTTCGCCCGCCGCGGCATCGCGGAAGGCATCGTCCTCCGTGGCGTACACCACGGAATCGGCGAAAGGGCCCAGCGCCGCCCGTACGGCCGCGCGCAGATGCGGTGGGGCGTCGATCAGCTCCCGGAGGACCCCCAACGGACGCTCGCCCCGACGTCTCGCGAAGGCCGCCCCGGGTGATTCCGCCATCTCCGCCCGCCGCGCTTCGACGGACTCCTGCCGCGACACTAGGCCCCGCTCGTCGGCCTCGAGTCCGGCGAGTTCGTGCGTGAGCGTAGACCGCTCGGCCCGCAGGCCTTCGAGCTCCGCCGCCAGGGGCTGCTCGTGAGCATCCAGACGCTCCACGTCGTCCTCGAGCTCGCGGGCATACCTCCGGAGGGCCAGGATCCTTACCGTGAGCTGCCGCACCCCCGAGGACAGGCGATCCCGCTCGGCGGCGTGTCCCTCGAACGCCAGGCGCAAAGCCTCGGCTTCGGCCCGACGAGTCGAGGTCTGGTCCTGAATCCTCCTGCGCTCCTCTTCGGCATCCCTCCTGGCGAGCTCGGCCGTCCGAAACGTGGCCTCCGCCTCCTCGAGGTCACGCTCCCTTGACGCGAGCGTGGCGACCACCTCTGACATCGCACCCTCGGTCCTGGCGAGCTCCTCCTCCAGGGCGAACAGCCGCCCGCTCCGGTTCGTGGCGGCGGCCAGGCGGTCGCGCGCTGCCGACTCCTCGCGAAGGGCGGTGCGGAGCTCTGCCTCCGCCGAAGACTTCCCATCGGCGGCGGCCGTGTGGGCCGCCTCTGCCCCCGACAGCGCGCGCTCCCCGGCGGACCGCTCCTCCTCGAGGGCGCCGATGCGCGCATCGAGCTCCGCCAGGCGCGCCCGGGCCTCCGCCTGGCGTGACTCCGCGTCCTGCCAGGTGGGCCGGCGGCGGTCCCGTTCGTGGAGGAGGTCCCGCAGCCGGGCGCCGGCCAGGCGCTGGGCCAGGTCGGCCGCTTCGCGATTCAGGGTCTCGTACCGGCCGGCCAGGTCGGCCTGCTGTTTGAGCGGCTTCAGCTGGCGACGAAGCTCTCCCACCAGGTCCTGGAGCCGCAGAAGGTCGCCCTCCATCCCGGCGAGCTTCCGGGTGGCCCGCTCCCGGCGGCGGCGGTGCTTGGCGATCCCGGCGGCCTCCTCGATGAACTGGCGTCGCTCCTCCGGTCGAGAGGCCAGGACCTCATCGAGGGAACCCTGGCCAATGATCGTGTGCAGCGCGCGGCCCATGCCGGTGTCGGACAAGAGCTCCTGGATGTCGAGCAGGCGGCAGGGCCTTCCGCCCAGGCGATACTCGCTTTCGCCGGAGCGGAAGATCGAACGGCTGATCTCGATCTCGCTGGCCGGGACGGGAATGAGGCCGGCCGAGTTGTCGATGACGAGCCGGACCTCGGCCATGCCCAGCGCGGGCCGGGCGGGACTGCCGGCGAAGACCACGTCGGCCATCTGCGCGCCTCGTAGCGCGCGAGCTCCCTGCTCGCCCAGCACCCACGCGATGGCGTCCGCGATGTTCGACTTGCCGGAGCCATTGGGACCGACGATGACGCTGATGCCGGGGGTGAACTCGAGGGTCGTCTTGTCCGCGAAGGACTTGAAGCCCCTGATGGTGAGAGAGCGAAGGAACACCTTGCTAACGGATGCTAAAGGAGCCGACGGCGCGAATCCGGAGAAAGCCTCATGAATTCGGCCCGACCTTCAGCGTTCGATCCGGAAGCCGCTCTCGCCCCGGGGGGCTTCCTCGTCCAGCTCGACGGCGTCCACGCGGGCCCATTTCGATCCCTTCCGGCACCACTCAACCATGTCCTCGACCGCATCCGGATCGCCCTCGA
>JBBQEB010000319.1:0-1843 GCA_038320275.1 Myxococcales bacterium
TGGTGGATGCCCGCCTCCGGCGGGTTGGACAGGCCGGACTTCCCGGGTGCGGTGGTGCTCGGGAGCGATGAAGACGTGGGCGCCGCGGTGGCGGACGCCCAGGCGGAACTGTTCCTCGGTAAGCGTGCGTCGGAGCCCGACCTTTTGCCCGACATCGATCCCGCACCATGGCGAGGCGTCGGGCCTTACGGGCAGGGCGGCACAGGAATGACCGGCGGCGTGCCTTACGGGCGCCCCCTGGCGGAGCGTGCTCCCGACCGGGACGGCCTCGAACTCGACCAGCTTCCGGTCCGCGTCGGCCCGTTCTTCCCTGCCTTTCCGCCTGGACTGGTCCTCGATCTGAAGCTCCAGGGTGATGTTGTCCAGGCCGTCACCATGGGAGCGAACGCCTTCGCCCAAACCGAGGCGCGCGGCGACACCCCGGCCGCCGCCTCGAATCCCTTCGTACGTGCCTTGTCGCAACCGGTGCCGGTCGCCGAGCTCGAGCTGGCTCGCGCGCGCCACCATCTCGTGTGGCTGGGGCACGCCCTGCGAGTCCACGGCTTGGCCGCGCTCGGGCGCCGCGCGTGGCGCTTGGCCAGTGAGATTTCGCCAGTCCGGGCTACGGAGGTCCATGCTCTCCGCCGCGTACTGGACGGAACGCGGTCGCTCGGTTGGGCGACCGCCGGCGTCGGCGTGACCGATGCGGCGCTCCTCGAGCAGGTATCCCCGGGACCCGTCGCCCGGGCTGCACGAATCGCCCGTGACGCGCGCCTCGAGGATCCCGCCTACCTCACGCTTGGCTTCGACCCGGTCGTTCAGCGCGACGGCGATGCCCGGGCGCGGTGGCGACAGCGCCTGGCCGAGGCGATCCAGGCGCTCGAGCTCGCGGGCCGAGCCGGCGCGCGGTTATCGACTCCGGTCGGCAGCGTCGAGTCACCCCGGGGGACCCTCGCCGCCGATATCTCGCCCGCCGTCAAACTCCTCGGGCTGGTCCCTGCGCTCGTGACCGGGATGGAGTGGGGCGATGCGGTGACCACGATCGTCAGTTTGGATCTCGACCTGGAAGAGGCGGCCAGCCGCCGTACGGCAACGGCATGAGCCAGGCGCCTGGACTCCTGGTCGGTGTTGCGCTGACGGTCGTCGTTGTCGGCGCGGGCGCGTACGTCGTTGGAGTGCTCGACGGAGCTGTCGCGCGCGTGGTCGCCGGGGAGGCGGTAGAGTGGAGTCGGACCCTCGCCAGCCCGGTGCGCGGGGCCGCGCTCCTCCTGCTCCAGGAGAGAATGACCACGGAGCGCCCCGACGCTCCACTCTGGGCCATCGCCCCGGCCCTGCTCGCGGGACTCGCCGCCGCGGCTCTCGTGCTCGTCCCGCTCGGCCCATCGGGCGCGGTTGCGGAGGTCGAGGCCGGGATCGTCGGCTTCGGTGCGGTCGGGGCCCTCGTCATGGTGGCGGTCTACTTTCATGGGTGGGCGCCGAACTCGGTCCTGCCGCTCGTCGGTGGCTACCGGTTCGTGGCACTCGCCCTGTCCTACGAGATGCCGTTGGCGCTCGTTCTCATCGCCGCCGCCCTTCCGGCTGAGTCCCTCCGGCTCTCGGCGATCGTCGCGTCGCAGGCGGAACTCTGGAACGTCATCCGGCAGCCGCTGGGATTGCCACTCTACCTCATCGCCGGCCTCGGCCTAGCCTTCCGCGGCCCCGTCGCTCATCCCGATGCGGCCGACCTTGCAGGGGGTACGCTGGCCGAGGCCTCAGGGACCGCTCGCCTCCTCTGGCAGGCCGCCCGAGCGGGGATGCTGGTAGCGGTGGCGGCGGTCGGCGCTACGGTCTTCCTTGGCGGCTGGCTGGGTCCCGCGCTCCCGGG
>JBBQEB010000320.1:0-1816 GCA_038320275.1 Myxococcales bacterium
CTATGGCCAGGCTATCCCGTACGCCGAACGGCTGCTGCGGCACGACCCGCTGCATGAGGAGACCTATCGGCGGCTCATGCGGCTGCATGACGCGCGCGGAGATCGCGCCAGGGCGCTTCGGGTTTACCACGTTTGCGCAGCGACGCTGGAGCGCGAACTGGGCAGCCAGCCTTCCGCGCCGACGCGGGCGGTCTACCAGGCGCTGCTGCCGGAGCAGCCCGAACCCCCGGCCGAAGAGAGTCCGGCCGGAGGGGTTAACGATCCACCCTTCGTCGGGCGCCTGGCCGAGGTGGCGCGCCTGAGGTCCATCTGGCGCGAAACCGAGATGGACGGCACGCAGTTCGTACTGGTGACAGGCGAGCCCGGCATCGGGAAGACACGGCTCGTGGAGGACTTCCGCCTGTGGTGCGTTCACCACGGGGCTATTACCGCTGTGGCCCGCTCCTACCCCGCGGAAGGGGCACTCGCCTATGCGCCCGTGGTAGCCTGGCTCCGCTCGGAGGCCGTCAAAGCCAGGCTCGAGCGCCTCGACCGGGCGCGCCTGACGGAGCTGGCCCGCCTGCTGCCTGAGCTCGTCTCCGAAGGTTCCGGCCTGGCCGCGCCCAATTTGCTGCCGGAGAGCGACCAGCGCCAGCGGCTGTTCGACGCCGCGGCGCGGGCAATCCTGGCGGTTGGGGGGCCGCTGGTGCTGGTAGCCGAAGACCTCCACTGGTGGGACCAGGAATCGCTGCAGTTTCTCCACTACCTGCTGCGGGTTGAGCCGGAAGCCCGCCTGCTCGTCGCGGCCACCGCGCGGCGCGAAGAAATTGACCCACGCCATCCGCTGAACGACCTGCGCACCGGGCTGCACGCCTTGGGGCGCTTCACGGAGATCGACCTCGAGCGGCTCTCGCGCGCGGACACGGCCGTCCTGGCCCAGCGCGCCAGCGGGCAGCCGCTCGAGGCGCTGGACGCGGACCAACTCTACCGTGACACCGAGGGCAACCCGCTGTTTGTGGTCGAGGCGCTGCGCGCCGGCTGGGGGCGCCCAGGCGCCGGGCAGGGGTGGGCGAGTTCGAAAGTGCAGGCGGTAATCGAGGCGCGTCTCGGGCAGTTGTCTGAGCCGGCCCGCGATCTGGTCGGCGTCGCCGCGACGATCGGACGCGAGTTCACGTCTCAGGTACTCGCCGGCGCCAGCGAGGCGGACGAGGATACGCTCGTGCGCGGCCTGGATGAGCTGTGGCGGCGCCGCATCATCCGCGAACAGGGAGCGGAGGCCTACGACTTCAGCCACGACAAGATCCGCGAGGTGGCCTACTCGGCTCTCAGCCCGGCGCGGCGCCGCCATCATCACCTGCGCGTCGCGCACGCGCTGGAGCAGCGCCACGCCCACGATCCTGCCCCGGTGAGCGGCCAGATCGCCGGGCACTATGATCGCGCCGGCGCGGCCGGTCAAGCCATCGCCTGGTACAAGCGCGCGGCAGAAGCGGCGCAGCAAGTGTATGCGAACGTGGAGGCGATTCGACTGTTGGGCCGTGCGCTGGACCTCCTCCCCACACTGCCGCTAACCCCCGAGCGCGACGCCCGCGAGCTTGAGATTCTCACCGCGTTCCCGGGACCCGTCGGTACGGTCGAGGGATTCGCGTCGAGCCGCCTCGCCGGCGTTCAGCGGCGCGCCAGCGAGCTCGCTCGCACGCTCGGAGTCGATCTGGCGCCCCCGCTGCTCCACTCGCTGGCACTCGCCAGCCTCTCCAACGACGACTTTGGGGCTGCCCGCGTCATTGGGCTGCAACTGCAGGCGCGCGGCGAGCGCGACGCGGACGACGTGCTGCTGGTG
>JBBQEB010000321.1:0-1801 GCA_038320275.1 Myxococcales bacterium
ACCTCAACCGCTCGCATCCTCGCGAAGATGGTGAACTGCGAGAAGGGACCTACCGCCGAGCCGTGCGGCACGTGCACGCAGTGCGTGGCGGTACGGGAGGGGCAGCATCTGGACGTCGTGGAGATCGACGCCGCGAGCCACGGGGGCGTGGAGGACGCCCGCGAGCTGCGCGAGCGCGCCCCCACCGCCCCCGCCATGGGCCGCGAGAAGGTCTACATCATCGACGAGGCGCAGCGTCTGTCCCGCGAGGCGTTCGACGCGCTGCTCAAGGTCTTCGAGGAGCCCCCGCCCGGGGTGCGGTTCATCCTCGCCACCACCGAGCCCCACAAGATGCCGGCCACGATCATCGGCCGCTGCCAGCGCTTCGACTTCCGTCGCATCACCATGGAGCAGCTCGCCGCGCACCTGCAGGCGATCGCAGCCGCCGAGGGAGTGATCCTCACCGCTTCCGCCGCCGCCGTCATCGCGCGCCACTCCGAAGGCAGCGCCCGCGACGCCCTCTCCCTCCTCGATCAGGCCAGCGTCATGGGCGGCCAGACCGTCGACGACGAGGTCATCGCCGCGCTGCTGGGCGCGCCCCGCGCCGAGATCCAGCACGAGCTCGCCGACGCCGTCGCGGTCGGCGACGCCCGCGCCGCCTTCGAGATCGTGAACCGGCTGGTGCAGGACGGCCAGGATCTCCGCAACGTCACGGCCGAGACCCTCGCGCACTTCCGCAACCTGCTGTTGGTGCAGACCGCGCCCGGCCAGGACGATCTGCTGGACGTGGCGGCCGACCGCTACGAACACCTGCGCGCCCAGGCCGCCAAGTTCACCCCACCCGAGCTCGCCCGGGTCATCGAACTGCTGCTCGCCGCCCAGAACGACATGCGCTGGACCACGAGCCCCCGCCTGAGCCTCGAGCTCGCCCTCGTCCGCGCCACCCTCCCCGAGGCCGACCCCAGCCCCGCCGGTCTCGTCGCCCGCATGGAACGCTTGGAACGCCTCGCCAACCTCGACGTCACCACCGCCCCCGGACCGGCCAAGCCGACCGCGCCCGCGAAGCCGCCGAGCCCGGCCGACGACCACACCCCCGTAGAAACGAAGGTGGAGCCGCCGTCCCCACGGGAAGCCGTCGCCGCTCCGGCGGAGCGGGGCTCAGCGGCGCGCGCGCCGGCGAAGCAGGAACCTCCCGCGGAGGCCGCACCCGCGCGCGCCGATGCCTCCCCCGACGCAGGAGCGGCGACGGCCACCCCGCCGGAACGACCGGCCTCCACGCACGAGCCGGCCTCCACGCACGAGCCAACCACCGGCAACATCGACACGGCGATGCTGCGCCGCTCGTGGCCGAGCCTGATCGACCACCTCGGCCAGCACCGCAAGATGATCCTGCGCGCGCTGCTGGAGTCGGCCACCGTCGCGGACTTCGACGGCGAGACCCTGGAGCTCGCCTTCCCGCCGGACAAGAGGTTCGGCGTGCAGAAGGTGGAGAGCCAGTCCGACGACCTCCGCAGCGCCCTGGGGGAGCTGTTCGGCATCAAGCCGCGCATCGTGTGCATCGTCCGTGAGCCGGTGGTGGGCGGCGGCGTCGAGGTGCTGGTCGTGGAGGAAGAGGAGACGCCCTCGGAGGAGGAGGCCCTGCGCCGGCTCCAGGAACAGCTGGGCGCCACCGTCCCCTCGGACACGAAGGCGGATTAGCGCGTGTACGAGGGCCCGATCCAGGAGCTGATCGACGAGCTGTCCCGGCTGCCGGGCGTCGGGCCGAAGTCCGCGCAGCGGCTGGCGTTCTGGCTCGTGAAGGCCCCGCCGGAGGACGCGAAGC
>JBBQEB010000322.1:0-1801 GCA_038320275.1 Myxococcales bacterium
GGCAGCGCAAGCGCCGCGTCGAGGGTGGCTCGCGCTGCCGCCTCGGCCGCGGGCCGGTCGGCCGGACTCTCGAACGGCGTGGAGATCGCGAGCGGCCGGCCGAGCGCCGTCCCGATCGCAGTGATGAGACGATCCCGCTCGGCGCCATCAGCTGCAACGACGATCCGAACCTCCAGGCTGTCCGTGTCGCCGCGGAGGCTCAGGCGTCGCGCCGGGGCGAGGAGGCGAAGCTGGCGGCGCTGGGCCTCGCGGCGGTCGCGCGCCGCCGGCGCGTCGTCCTCCGGGCCGGGCTCGCGCTGGCGAGCCAGCACGAGGATCCATGGCGGCCCCGCCGAGGGCAGTGGCTCCGGGCGACGGGCACGGTCCACCGCACCACGGACTGCCTCTTCCCTGGCCAGCTCCAGCGCAAGGAGCCCCGCAACCCGTGGCAGCGCCGCTCGGGCGAGCTCGGAGACCGGCTCCGCGCCAAGGACGAGGACCTCTGCACCCGCGCCCGACGTACCGGGCAGGGAGACGCGCAGCGCGACGCCCATCTCGGCGTCCGATCGGCGTCGCGGCACCCCCTGGTAGCGAGCGGCATCTGCCGCGGCGGCAAGGGCCTCCGGTGGTGCATGCACCACGATGGGCTCGCCGTGGCGCGCCTCGAGGACGAGCGCCCGGCCGAGGAACGCGGACACCGTGGCGACGAGGCCCGCCACGCCGGCGCCATCGAGGGCCCGGCGTCGCAACCCCGCCTCCAAGAGGGCCGCCTGGCGCTCCAACTCCGCCCCGCGCGCCACGATGAACCCGACAACGCTCCGTTCGAGCGCCGGCGCGTCCAGGCCGTCGACGAGCAGCCCTGGGAGCCCCGCGGCACGAAGGACTTCCGGGAGGCCATCGGCACCGAAGGAGGTGCCGTCCCCCCGCGGGACAAGGATCCCGGACACCGGCACAGCGGCGAGCGCCACCACCAGATCCCGCAGCTCGGCCTTGCCGGGCGCGACCACGGCGAGCGCCGAGGGTGGTGCGATCACGAGGTCGCCGGGGTCGAGGCCCTCGAACGCCGGGACGCGCGCCCGGAGGACGCGAACCCAGGCAATCGGGCGAGCCGTGGCGGCGCGGTCGCCGATCCAGGTTGCATTCGGCAGCAGCTCCGTGGCGAGCGCCGCCAGGTCGGTCACGGCACGCCCGAGCGCGCGGTCAGAAGGGCATCGACGAGGACGCCGAACTCGCGATCGAAGTCAACCTGGCGATCAGCGCGCCCCACGATGTCGAGCCTGCCATCGGGCCGGAGCCGTGCCCAGACGCGACGCCGCGGCAGGTAGAAGGTGATCGCCAGCCCGAGCAGAAGCGCGAGGAAGGCCAGGTAGATGATCGGCGCACCGGGGTCGCGCTTCGCGATGAGGAGCGTGTAGTCGCTGAAGCTCTTGAGGGTCAGCGTCATGTCGAGCCCGCCCAGGTCGATCGTCTCGCCCTTGACGGTCGCGACCGGCGTTCCGTAGCGCACATCCGGAGTGCCGTCGGCGTTGGTGCCATGGATCACATAGGGCAGCGCGATCAGGGCGCCGACGCCGTCCGACGTGCGGTCAAGGGCCAGCTGCAACCCGAACTCGCGGCCCGGCACCGGCAACGCGCCGAGGGGCAGCCCGCCGGCCGAGTCGGTCATCGGCACGGGCCCGGACCAGAGGATCGAGCCGTCTCTGGCGCGCAGCACGATGTCCGGCGCCGGTCCGAAGCCGTTCTGGTGGAACGTGTAGCCAGCGACCGTCAGGGGGTCGTTGACGCGGATGACCTTCTCGGCGAGGAGCTTGCCGTCCTGGTA
>JBBQEB010000323.1:0-1779 GCA_038320275.1 Myxococcales bacterium
AGTCGCCTGCGGAGACCGGCTCGGAGAACCCATGCGCGACATCGACTACGGCGTCTTGGTGCGCCTCATTCGGACTCACCGGGGGCTGACGCAGGAAGACCTGGCCCGCGAGCTAGACGTCACCGTCGGCACGCTGAACGGCAGGCGTTCGACGCCCGGACGACCACGACACGTCCCATGAGCGACGCCGAGCAGGTCGAGGGGTGGCTGACCTCCCTGAGCCGCGCTGCCGATACGATTCGCCTGGTAGTGCTCGATCTCAACCGCGCCCGCGCGCTTGAGTCCCAAGCGACGTTGGCATCGCCCGAGGTCGAGGCGCTGCGGGTCGAGCGCGACGACCTCGCGGCCCAGGTGAAGAAGGCTGAGGCCGAGCGGGACGCGCTGCGGGCCGAGCGGGACGGTGCTCGCGCCGACCGCAACGCCCTCCGGTCGAGGCTGCAAGCGGTGCGCGACCTCGTGTCGGACTCGGTGCTGGTGCCCGACACCGACCCCGAGGCCGCCACGCGGGAGGCGCTCGCCGGGGTCACGCTGGAGATGCTGGAGCGGTCGCCTTTGCGGAGCGGCGGGAGGCGGCCATGAGCGCGCCGTTCTCCGACGACACCTGGGCGACCTGGCGACGGGTGTCGTCGGACGGCTCGTTATCCGACCACCGCGATCAGTGGGGAGGCGCAGGCGCGCCCGTGAGCGTGACGGCTGCCAGCGTAGACGTGATCCTGGTGGAGCTCCGCGACCGCATGGAGCGGATCGAGCGCGAGATCCGGGCGCTCTCCCGCTCGCGCACGAAGCGGCTCCTCTCCAAGCGGGAGGCGGCGCGCAGGCTGGGTGTGGACCGCGGCACGACGCTGGAGGGCCTCATCCGTCGCGGAGCGCTGCGCGAGGTGATGGGCAAGATCCCCGACACGGAGATCGAGCGGCTGCTGACGGATGGGCTCCCGGCACCGAACCGGCCTCGCGCAAGGCGGCGCGCGCAGGCCGACGAGGCCGTAGCGATCCGCGACCTGGACGTCTAGCGCTTTGGGCGCGGAGGGACCGCGAGAGTCGCGTAGAAGCGACGGAGCGTCGAGGGCGACTTGTGGCCGAGGTACGTTGCGACCGCGGCCACGTCGGCGCCCGCCTCCACGGCGCGCGTTGCGAGCGTGTGCCTCATGCGCCCGGCGGTGAAGGGCTCGACCTGGGCGACCACGCACGCCGCCTTGATGGCGTCGTAGAAGCGGCCGACGGAGAAGCCGTCACGCGCCCTCAGCCTCTCCGCGGTGGCCGCGAGCTCCACGCCGCGAACGAAGCGCGCCAGCTCGGAGACGTGCCAGCCGGTCTCATCGAGCAGGGCGAGGGCGTCCCGGTGGGCTGGGGCGAGCACGGCCAGGACGCGCAGGTAACTCGCGCGCGGGATGGCCTTGGGCTTCCGCCACTGGGCGGGCCGGCGCGCCGCGACGCTGAGGTCAAGCGTCGCATCGTCGGCGCGGTCGAGGAGGTGGCGCTCTAAGGGCTCGGCCCGGAGGAGCGGCCGGGCCGTGTACCGGGCCGGAGCGGTCCCGCAGCGTGACCCCGTAACCCCGCGCCGGGGCAGTCGCGAGCGCCCGGGGAGGGGGGGGGGGAGAGCCGTGTAAACACTTGTGGTTTCAGGGCTCTAGCGCGAAACCGCGCCTCTGCGCACCCGCAAGGGGCGGGGGCCGAGAAGGACCCAAGGCACCCCGGGGGGGCTCCCTGTGCAGCGCCGCCACCGTCCGAGGCTGAGCAGGGAGAGAGCAGCGAAGGGCAGAGCCGCTCCCCGCATGGGGC
>JBBQEB010000324.1:0-1767 GCA_038320275.1 Myxococcales bacterium
CCATCCGAGCTATTGCGCCCGACCGACGACCCCGGCGCGAGCGCCGGTCGGCCTCGATATCGAGCGCGCCGTCCTCAGCATCCAGGGCGAGCAGCCCGGGATGGCCGTGGTGTTCCACCATCGGGCTCACCAGGAGCGCAACGGGGGGACGGCCTCGTGCGGCAAGTGCCATCACCTGTCGTTGCCCGGCGATCGCGCGACGGCGTGCGTCCGGTGTCACCGGCGGATGGAGGCGCCGACGCGCCTGTTCAATCACGCCGCCCACTTCGACGAGGTCGCGCGGAGCGAAGGGCTACCCGGGCTCATCCCCGGCAATAACTCCTGCGCCGTGTGCCACCGAGCCGACGAGCCCAGGAGCGCGAGCACGGCCAAGGCCTGTCAGGCGTGCCATGCCCGAAGCGCGTCCGGCAGCTCCCTCGCGAGCGCGGCCGGCGAGCACGACATGCGACCGTCCTCCTCGACCGCGGAGGCCCACGGATGGAGCTGGGCACCCGGATATCGGGCGGTCATGCACCAGAGCTGCATCGGGTGCCACGAGCGGAGCGCCGCGGCGGGAGGGCGCGCCGCCCAGCTCATGGTCGACCACCTCACCCGCTGCACGACCTGCCACCCGGCGCTCGAGCGGAAGCCGCGCGGCATCGTCCGAGCCGAGCTCGCGGTCGCCCGCTGACGCGCACGTGACGGGACGGGGGCCTGCACGCCGCGCGCGTGCGGGCCCTCTTTGCGTCCGTAGCTGAGCACCGCGGTCGCGGTCGTCGCGGTTCCTGCGCTGGCAGGCATGATCGCGGTCGCGTCGCGCGCCGAACGGGATCGAGGTCGTTCCTGGCGGACCCCGCCTACCTCCAAAAGTTCAGCTCGCATCGGGGCAGCGACAAACTGCCGCGCAACGTGAGCGGCCGGCGCGGTTCTGCTCTCCGCGCACCGCGCATCGGACGGACCGGGCCGGGAGCGCCTCTGGGAGGACACATGAAGAGTATCTCGAAGGCGGCGGCGCTCGCGGCCGCTCTGGCGTTGTCGGGTGGGCTGGCTCGAGCCGAGACGAATGACGCGGGGCCGGGTCCCGGAATGGGGCCTGGTGGCGGACAGGGCATGGGACCGGGGAGCGGACAGGGGATGGGACCGGGGGGCGGACAGGGCATGGGACCGGGTGGAAGAGCCGGCATGGGCCCCGGCGACGGCTCCATGATGGGGCCTGGTCGCGGAGCAGGGATGAGGGCCGGCGGCGGACCGATGCACTTCGACCCGAAGAGCGTCACCACCGTGTCCGGAGAGATCACGGCCGTGAACAAGGTCGAGGGGCGAAGGAACGAGGGCACCCACCTCGAGGTCAAGACCGCGGAAGGCTCGATGAGAATCTGGCTCGGACCTTCCTGGTACCTGGATCGCCAGACCGTGAAGCTCGCGAAGGGCGACAAGGTCGAGGTCACCGGATCGAAGGTCCAGCGCGCGAAGGGCTCCGCGCTCATCGCTCAGACGGTGAAGAAGGGCGACGCGACGTTGACCTTGCGTGACGCGAACGGAGTCCCGGCCTGGAGCCGCGGCCGGCGGTAGCGGTAACGCACGGGCTCGCGCCTCCGGGGGATCCCCGGTGGACCGAGAAGTCGGCGCGAGCCCGCGTGCCATCATCCACCAGCCGCCCGGGGGAACGTGCGAATCGCCACAGCAACCGGGAAGAGACGAGCGGGCGGGGCAGATCAGGGCCGGCGCTTCCGCGTCTTCCTGGTGATCGCCTTCGCGGCCGTGCGCATGAGCTGAGGACGCCCTTGC
>JBBQEB010000325.1:0-1767 GCA_038320275.1 Myxococcales bacterium
CCGGGCGCGGAACCGCTAAGGTGGGCGGAGTCCGAGTCCAGGATCCGCGGGGATCGGCGTGGCTAAGGTATAACAGGCACAGGGGATGAGCCCATGTTGAGCGACGAGCGCAGGCGGGAGATCGCGGACTTCCTGAAGACCCGACGGATGCGGCGCCAGCCGGAAGAGCTGGGGCTGCCGCGGGGTCGCCGCCGGCGGACACCGGGTCTCCGGCGGGAGGAGGTCGCCGCCGCCGCCGGCGTCAGCGCCGAGTGGTACACCTGGCTGGAGCAGGCGCGCGAGGTCCGGCCGTCGGCCCAGGTGCTGACCAGGATCGGCGAGGCACTCCGGCTCGAACCCCGCGAGACCCGCCACCTGCTCACCCTTGGCGGCTACGCGGTCCCGGCCAGCGTATCGGACCTCCCCCAGACCGTCTCCGTGAGTCTCCGTCTTCAGCGGCTGATCGATCAGATGGAATTCGGGCCCGCCTGGGTGTTCGGCGAGCGGTGGGACATCGTCGCCTGGAATCGCGCCGCCCACATCATCCACGGCGACCTCGCTCCCCTCCAGGGCATCGAGCGCAACGCGCTGTATCAGTTGTTCCTCGGGAACCGGGTTCGGTCGACGCTGGTGGATTGGGACCTGCACGGCCGGAGGTGCGTCGCCAAGCTGCGGGCAACATATGCCAGCCGGGTGGACGATCCCTGGTTCAACGAACTGGTCACCTTGCTGCGCACTCGGAGCGAGGATTTCGAGCGCTGGTGGAACCAGAACGACATCGAGACGGCGCAGGAGGGGGTCAAGCACTACGAGCACCCGGAGGCGGGGCGGCTGGTGTTCGACTACAGCGTGCTCGAGGTGCTGGACGAGCGGATGTCGTCGCTCCGGCTGGTCGCGTACGTGCCGGCGCCGGGGACGGGGACGCGGGAGAGGATGGAGCGGCTGCTGGGTGCGCGGGAGTCGCTCGCGTCTACCTCGCTGGAAACGGTCTGAGCCGCTACACGGCCTCACGGGCGATGTTGCGCAGCATGCCGGCAAATACGAGCTGGTGAATCCCCCACAGCGCATACCAGTAGATCAGCCCGCCCAGGCCGACCGGATCGAAGAGCGCGGTCTGCCGGATGAGGCTTCCGCCGTTCTCGGGTGTCACCTCGAATTGCAGCCAGGCCCGACCCGGCACTCGCATCTCGGCGGCGAGCCGCAGCAGGCGTCCCGGCTCGACCGCCTCCACCCGCCAGAAGTCCAGCGCCTCGCCCACCGCCACTGACGCCGGATCCCTGCGCCCCCGGCGCATACCCGGTCCGCCCACCATCAGGTCGAGCAACCCGCGCATCCGCCAGAGCCGATTGCCATAGTACCAACCAGTATTGCCGCCGATCCGGGCAATCGGCCGGAATGCCTTGTCCGGCGGGCAATGCACCCATGCCGCCCGCGAATCCACCCGGCGCGACCCGAACGTGACGCCGCCCCAGTCCCGCGGCGATCGCTGCGACGAAAGCGCGTCCGACCAGCGAGTGGCGGCGAACTCGAGGTCCTCGTTCGTCAGCGCGCGCGCGAGCACCTCGCGGATGCCGCGCGGACGCACCGCAAAGTCGCGGAGCGCACGGTCGTCCCGCACCACCGTCTCGTTTCGCACGCCGTCGATCAGCTCGCGGCCCACGCCGGCGTACAGCGGCGACACAAGCGCCAGCCACAGGCTCGAGAGCCGCGGGGTGAGCACGGGGACGCGCAGCATGACCCGGCGCAACCCCCGGAGCCGGCCGTACTCGCGCATGAGGTCGCCGTAGG
>JBBQEB010000326.1:0-1762 GCA_038320275.1 Myxococcales bacterium
CCCCTCGACAAACTCGGCGGGGGCCCTGGTAGTTTTCTCCCCAGAACTCTCCCAACCCCCTGGGAGAAACGGGAGCGACGATGGCTTCTCACCTTCGCAACTGCTGGCTCTCGGGAGAGGTTGGCAAGTGGAAGGGAGGCCGCATCTGGGTGAACTCAGATGAGGAACGGCCTATGAGGATGGCATGCCACGCTCTCGTCCGATCATGCGCGCAGGTCGAGGCTCGCGAGCGCCTCCGCCCGCACGCGCTCCTCGTCGACGGCGTGACCGAGCCCCGGCTCCCCCCAGGGGACGGCCACCTCCCCCTTCACGGCGCGGATGGGCGGGGAAACGAGGTCCCGCTTGAAGTACTTGTCGGATCCGGACACGTCGCTCGGGTAGGTGAAGCCGGAGAGGCTCGCGATCGCGACGTTCGCGGCACGCCCCACCCCGAACTCGTGCATCCCGCCGCACCAGACCGGGATCCCCTTCGCGAGGCACGCCTCGTGGGCCTCGCGCGCGGCGGTGAGCCCCCCCATGCGCGCCACCTTGACGTTCACGATGCGGCAAGCCCCGAGCGAGAGCGCGGTCTCCAGCTCGCCCAGCGACTCGATCGACTCGTCGAGGCAGATGGGCGTGCGGAGCCGCGCCTGCAGTCGCCCCGACGCGCACAGCGCCCCCGGCGCGAAGGGCTGCTCGATCATGAGCAGCCCGACGTCGTCGAGCGCCTCCAGGGCGGCGAGGTGCCCGGAGAACTCGGTGTAGGCGCCGTTCGCGTCTACCTGGAGGAGCAGCTCCGGGTGCGCGGCCCGAACCGCCCGCACGGGATCGAGGTCCCACCCGGGCGAGATCTTCAGCTTCACCCGGGAGTAGCCGCCCGCCACGTGCTTCGCGACCTGTTCGAGCAGCCCCTCCACCGTGGGCTCGATCCCGAGGCTCACGCCCGCCGGGATGGTCCGGCGCTCGCCGCCGAGAGCGCGCGCGAGCGGCCACCCCTGGCTCCGCGACCAGAGGTCCCAGCACGCGATGTCGACGCCCGCCTTCGCGAAGTGGTTGCCCCGGATCCGCGCCATCCTCCTCGCCACCTGCGACGGGTGCTCCCACGGCTCCTTCAGGAGGAGCGGCGCAAGATACTGCGCGAGTACGAGCCAGCAGGTCTCGACGGTCTCGGCGCAGTAGTAGGGATCGCTCGGCGAGGCGATCTCTCCCCACCCGGCCGCGCCGCTCTCGTCCGCGATCCGGACGAGGACGTGCTCGAGGTAGGACTTGCGGTGGCTGCTCGTCTCGAACTCGTGGACCAGCGCGAGGCGTGCCCGGAATGCCTCGACCCGAACGACGCGCATCGAATCCTCCCCGCCCCCGCTATCTGCGCTCACGAAGGAGATAGCGGGCCGAGCCCCCCGAGCGCTCGACCGCGACGGCGCGGAGCCCGCGCGCGAAGGCCGCCTCGAAGGCGCTCGCCACCTCCTCCGGCAAATCGCGCGACCGGTCGGGGTGGGCTTCGCGGTAGGCGTCCCAGTCTTCCGGCACCGCGATGACGGTGGCGTCTTTCGCCGCCGACGGGTCGACAAGCCCGCGGGCGCGGTCGAGCGCCCACTCCGCGACCAGCCGGTGTGTGGGGTAACCGGCGTCCCGGCCGCCGCCCGGGCCGTAGAGGTCTCGTTCCAGGCTCACCGCGTCGGCCCCCAGCACCTCGAGGTTGAAGTGCGCGCTGCGGGAGCGCAGCGGGTCGAAGTACCAGCGCATCCGGGTGAGGCCCTGCGCGAGCACCGCCTCGCGCTGC
>JBBQEB010000327.1:0-1758 GCA_038320275.1 Myxococcales bacterium
CTACGAGGCGCTGGCCCGCACCGTCTCGAAGCAGGTCCCAGAGCTCATGGCCAAGTACAAGGCACAGCGCGTCGAGCTCGACGTGGTCGTGAAGGACGGGCGCGCCGTGCTGAAGGCCGTGCCCCGCGTCTGAGGTCCCCCAGCGGGACGCGGGCGCTGTCGGTTCAGGTACGCTGCGGTCGGTCGGGACCCTACATCGTACCCTGTTGTGGTCGAAGCGACCGATTCGACGCAGGTTTCCCACCGGCTGTGAGTGCCCCTTTTTTCCCGCGGCCATTTTCTTGGTGCGCGAGCCGGATCTCTGCGAGGGGCGGTGACGGCCGCCCGGCGTGTGCCTAGCCTTCTCGGATGGCAGACCCGAAGCTCCTCCTCGCGAAGCGTGCCGCGCTCGCGCTCTCGGCTGCCGCCGCGCTCTCCGGATGTGGGCGGGGGTTCACCCAAGACGTGACGACGGAGGCGCATCGCCGGCGGGCGGAGCTCCACGTCTCCGCGGAGCCCGCGGTGCTCCGCCAGCTCGACGAGGTCGAGGCACGCCTCCTCGTCGGGCAAGCGCGAGTCCGGTTCTGGGAGGAGCTGCGGACGCGTCACGAGAGCGTCTCCGCGATCGCGTGCGCGTCGCAGGAGCGCCACGGGCAGAGCATCGCGCTGTTCGCCGACCGGCAGCGATCGCAGAAGGACGCGCTCGCCTCGAAGAACCGGGTGGCGAGCCGCTTCGACGCAACCAGCTCGAAGTTGGTCCAGTAGTTCCCGTCTGGCGCTCGCCTCCCTCCGCACGAAGCCATGGGGTGGAGGTGGGCGCCTTGGCCCGCCAGCGGTGGCCTCGAGCCGCTTTTCGATTTGCGTTCGGGCCTGGGCGATCGTAGAAATGCGCCCCGCGAAGGCATCGTCATGCTTTCGCAACACGCCTGGGTAGCTCAGTCGGTAGAGCAGGGGACTGAAAATCCCCGTGTCGCTGGTTCGATTCCGGCCCCAGGCACCAGTTCATCCGAGCTCGAACATCTAGGCCCGGCCGACCGCAAGGCGGCGCGGGCCTTACTGTTTTCGGATTCTAGGTCTTCGAGGTGGACCTCGAACACGGCGGGGTCCCCACCGGGATGTCTGGGGTGGCTGGTGCCACCATTGGTGTCACGGGGCGGCACCAATCGACCCTTGTTCGCGTCCCGCGGCGCGGCGATCCGGACCTTCGCAGCAGCCCGGCGCCTGGCATCATCGGAGGAGTGGGCGTAGTGCTGCGTGACATGCAAATCTCGATGCGCAGCGATGTCTCGGACAACGTGGATCGCGACCCCGGAATCTAACAACGCGGTGATGTACGAGTGCCGCAGGTCGTGGATGCGAAACGTGGGGAAGCCAGCCGCCTCCCGTGCAACGTGCCACCGCTTGAGCGCGTACCAGTATGAGAAGTCGAACGGCTTGTGTGGGGAGGTAGCGAGCTCATCGTGAAGCGCTTGCTCGGCTTCAGGGTTCAGTTCGATGACGTGCGGCTTGCGGTTCTTCATGACCCTCTTCGGATACCGGACGACATGCGCGGCGAAGTCGATCCAGTCCACCTCTGTCGCGAGAGCGCTGCCGACGCGAAGCCCAGTGTTGGCGATGTAGGTGAAGAGTGGGCGCACCCTTTGGCGGCGGTGAGGTTGAGATCCACCTTGCGGCGGTCTGGAGATCCACCCCTGCCGGCGTGGCCGCCGCGAACAGTGCGCGGCCCCTGGTGCTGCCGGTCACCATGCCTGCGGGTCACGACTCGTGAATCGACTTGCA
>JBBQEB010000328.1:0-1755 GCA_038320275.1 Myxococcales bacterium
TACCCTCTCATCCCGATCACGGTGTCCATCTTCGGCGCGAAGGGCGCCCGCTCCCGCCCGCAGGCGATCGCGCTCTCCGGGCTCTACGTGCTCGGCATCGCGGTCACGTACTCCGCGCTCGGCGCGACGGCCGCGCTCACCGGGCGGGCCTTCGGCAGCGCGATGCAGAGCCCCTGGGTGCTCTCGGCGGTCGCGACGATGTTCGTCGCGCTCGCGCTCTCGATGTTCGGCCTCTTCGAGCTTCAGCTCCCCGCCTCATTGCAGGCGCGGCTCTCCCGCGTCGGCGGCGCCGGCTACGCAGGCGCGCTCGCGATGGGGCTCGTGGCAGGGCTCGTCGCGGCGCCCTGCACCGGGCCCGTCCTCGCGGCGGCGCTCGCCTTCGTGGCGACGAAGGGCTCGGTCGCGTTCGGCGTCGCCATCATGTTCGCCTACGCGCTCGGGATCGGGCTCCTCTTCTTCCTCATCGGCGCGTTCTCGGTGTCCCTGCCGAAGAGCGGCGCCTGGATGGACGTCGTGAAGAGCGTCTTCGGCGTGGCGCTCCTCGCCATGGCGCTCGTGTACCTCTCGGACGCCTTCCCGGGAGTCCGGCGCGTCTTCTCCCCAGCGCCGTCGGCGGTGCGGATCGCGGCGGTCGTTGCTGCGCTGGGGGTCCTCCTCGGCGCGCTCACCCGCACGTTCCACGAGCCCACCGCGGGCAAGCTCGCGAAGGGAGCCGGGGTCGCGCTCGTCGTCCTCGGGATCGCCTACGCCGTGGGCTCAGGGAACGCTCGCTCGAGCGCCTCGGCCGGCGAGGGCATCGCCTGGATGGTGAACGCGGAGAAGGAGGGGCTGGCGCTCGCGCGCGCGGCCGGGAAGCCGGTGGTCATCGACTTCTGGGGTGACTGGTGCGCCGCCTGCAAAGAGCTCGACCACACCGCCTGGAGCGACCCGCGCGTGCAGGAGGAGGCGAAGCGGTTCGTGGCGGTGAAGATGGACAACTCGGCGGCGAAGCTTCAGGACGCGCGCATCGCCGACCTCATGGACGAGGTGTTCGCGAAGTACGGCATCCTCGGGCAGCCGACCGTCCTGTTCATCGACTCCCGGGGCCGCGAGCTGCCGGCCGCCAGCCGGGTCACCGCGGTGGTGAACGCCGACGAGATGCTGAAGCGCATGCGCGCCGTGGACGAGGCGTGCGGCGCTGCGGAGTGCTTCGCGCGCTGGTAACCGGCCGCCCGGCTGGGCAGTGGCCCAGGCGCGGCGGCGAACGGCGGGCCCTTCGCGGCTGCACACGGCCGCAAATGCTCCGTCTTCCGCTCCGAATCAGGGCGCGGCAGTCGCCTATCATGCCGCCGCCGTCGTGTCCTGGCGCACGAGCGCCTTCCAGCTCTCGCGCGCGGGTGCGTCGAGCGCGAAGGGCTGGAGGATCACCGTGTAAGCGCCGCCCGCCGCCCATGACAGCTTCGCCGTCGCCCAGCACGACAACGGCGGCGTGGAGGCGAGCCTCAGCTCCATCAGCACGTTCTCGGGGAGCGGCGCGGTCCCGGTCACCATGAGGTTCTGCGCCGCGATGCCGTTCGCCTGGTAGGTGCGCGTCTCGCGGTTCACGACGATGCTCACCGGGAACGCCACGGGCGTCGGCCCGCTCATGGCCGACTCCGCGCCGCGCGCCGCGACGAGGCTGCGCTCCGCGCCGGTCCGGGTGCCGCTCTCGAACGAGGCGATGAACGCGGGCAGCTTGTCGAGCTGGGCCACCCCCACCGCCGCCTGCATGTCGGT
>JBBQEB010000329.1:0-1741 GCA_038320275.1 Myxococcales bacterium
CTGCGAGCGCAGCCGGGCCAGCTCCCGGAGGGCGGCATCCAGTTCCTGGGCGGCGGCCCCCGCTTCCAGCGGCACCCGCGGTACCGGCACGTCGTGGAGCGTGGACAGGAGCGCCCACCGCTCCGTCTCTCCCTCGAGCTCCGCCGACCGCTCCCGCGCCCCGCCGGCGATGGGGCGGAGCGCCCCACACATCGCGCGCAGGTGGTCGGCGTCGGGGACGTCGGGATGCGCTGGCAGGACACCCGCGAGCTCCTGGGCGATGGCCTCGACCTGCTCCAGGCGGCTCGAGCCGGGCAAGAGCCTGCCTGCGAGCTCGAGCGCCTCGTCGACCACCTCGCGCTCCTCGTCGTCGAGCGTGGTGCGCAGGGTGAGCCAGGCTTCGTCGTCCTCTTCGGGCAGCGCGCCCGACCGGCGTACCCGCTCCTCCAGCTCGCGCACCGTGAGCCGCGCCGCTCGCTCCACCCAGACCCGCTCGTCGTCGCCCTTCGCGACCCCGAGCACCGTCTGCCCCGCGCGCAGCCGGACCCGGCCCGACCGCAGCGCCTCGCGCAAGTGCGGCCGGGTCCCCAGCTCGCGGCCCAATCGCGCCAACTCCTCCGCCGCGCGCTTGCCCAGGTCGAGCACCTCGCGCGCATAGTCGTCGAGGTGGCAGCCGAGCTGAGGCAGCCGATCGCCCTGGCGCAGCGCGTGGAGGCCCTCCGCCAGCGCGACGTCCACCGCCCCCCGCGCCCGCGCCGCTCGCGCCAGGACCGCCTCGCAGGCGTCCGCCTCCGGCTCTCCACCGCGGAACAGCGCGTCCAGCTCCGCCGAGGTGAACGGCTCCAGCGCCAGAACCGCCCGCGCGCCGGTGACCTGCCGGGCCGCGGCGGCACGGGCAGGGTCTTGGGCGGGAGGGCGACGCATCGTGAACATCCTCGCACGCCGCTCTGACACTGCGAGGCGCTTGATCGACGCGCGACGACGCACGAGGACGACGCGCCCGCCCCAGGCACGCCTCGAAATCCTCGCTCAGGATCTCGGCACCGCGCAGCGCCCGGTGTGCTCCCCGGATGACCGTCGGCTGGAAGAACGCGTGGCTCTAAGTTTGTTCAAGGGCCGGCCGTTACGCGAAGCGCGCCAGCCACCTCGACCACGTGGCGACCGTCCTCTCCGAACTCGCCGAGAAGCTCGACGCGAGGCGGCTCCTCGCCGTGGCCCGCAAGAACGTTGAGATCGCTCCGGTGCAGCGGCTCGGTCACATCCTCGAGGCCTGGGCGCCTCCTCGGCGACGAGACCGCTAGCCGCCTGGATCTCTGATCGGAAGCCATGCCGGGTCCTGCTTCGCCCGGACCGCCCGGACCGGCCTCTCGAGAAAGACCGCGGTGGCGGGTCAGCGTCAAGGAGCCGGTGGAGATCGACCGTTGATCGCCAGAGCCCACGTAACGGCCTGGCGCTCACACGCGCCCTGGGCCTCGAACGCAGATCGAGCAGGCCTCGTGGTCTCCCTGGTCATCGAGGAGATCTTCCGGCATCCTCTCCTCGCCTCGACACTGCTTTCCGCGGTGTGTCGCTGCTCCCGGCGACCCGTGGAAGGGCTTGGGAGTAGGGGCCACCCATGACGATGCGGCCGTTCAACCTGCTCTTCCCCGAGCTCGCCGACCGGGAGTGCCGGACCCTCCGCCCGATGAACCACGAGCGGCTGCCGAGCCGCCGCTTCGTGTTCCTGGAGTCCTACTGCGTCGAGCCGCGATGCGACTGCCGA
>JBBQEB010000330.1:0-1720 GCA_038320275.1 Myxococcales bacterium
AGGGACTGACGCTCATCGGCGTCCACACGCCTGAGTTCCCGCCGTATGCGGGCGAGCATGACCGGGCCAATGTCGAGGGCGCGCTCCAGCGGCAGGGCATCACCTACCCCAACGCCCAGGACAACGACTCCCGGACCTGGAACCTGTACGGGATTCGCTACTGGCCGAGCTTCGTGCTGATCGACAAGCGGGGCAACATCCGCTATGAGGGCTATGGCGAGTTCCATCTGAACGACGGCAGCTACCGCACCTGGGAGGGGCGGATCCGGGAGCTGCTGGCCGAATGAGGCGGCATGATCGGCGCTGGGGTTCCTGGCTTGTCCTGGGCGTCCTCGGATGCGGAGCGAGTACCCCCGCTCCCCTCCGTCTCGCGGCGAGCCGGGCCGGTCCGGACACCCGCGTCACCCTGATCGCCGAGCCGGGCCTCAAGGTGAATGCCCGGCTCGCCCCCGCCCTCGAGCTGCCTGACGGCCGCGTGCTTCGGTTCCGCGCGGCGCGGTTGACGGAGGACTCCGCCTACTTCGCCGAGCCGGCCAGCGCGCTGCTGCCAGGCCACACTACCCGTCTGCACGGAACCCTGCACGCCAGCGTGTGTCGTGAGGACGAGTTGGTGTGCCGGAGCGTCACGCTCGAGCTCTAGCCCGCGATCGACGCCAGCGCGCGGTCAAGGCGTCAGGGCCACCCCCGCGGGAACAGCCGCCGCGATGCGCGCCGCGAGCGGCTCCCTGAGCTCCTTGTGACGCAGCGTTCCCGCCGCCTCGAAGAAGGCGCGCCCCACCGTCGGGCTGATCGCCGGCCGCAGGCGGAGGAGGACAGCCGCGTCGTCGAACACGCCGATGATCTCATCCTTCTTTCCCGCCGCCAGGGCGACGTCGAGCCGGGCCAGCAAGACCCCGCTCCGGATCGCGCTGCGCGATCTCCCGGGCCTGAACGCGAGCTCCATCCCGGCTACCGCCCACCATGCCCGGCGCCTGCAGCAGGAATTGCATCAGCGTCGCGCGGGCGTCGAGGTTGTCGGGATCGAGCGCGATGGCGCGCATCAGGGCGGCGCGCCCCTTCTTCACCTTGCCAATGGCGCCCAGACTGGGGTAGGCCCGCGCGTGGCTCAGGTAGGCCTGGCCAAGCACGGTCTGGACCGAGGACCGCTCGGGTGCCGCCACCTGGGCGGAGTCGGCCAAGGCCACGGCCGCATCGAAATCCCGGGCGGCCATGGCTGCTGCCGCGCGGGCCGTGAGGGCGGCGGGGTCCGCCTGCGCCAGAACCGGGGCGCATGGTGTCAGGGCGAGGGCCAGGGCGAGCGAGAGACTTCTCGGGCCGGCCGCGAGGGCCTGGATCCCGAAACATGAATGGCGCATGCACTGTTGTACGACGGATCGGGCCGGGTGATCCCTCGCCGCCGATTCCCGCCCCTGGCCGCCCCTAGGCCGGCGCCTCCGGCGCCCGCATATTGGGTCGCATGTCCGCGGACTTCCCGAACCTCACCGTCCTCGATCATCCGCTCATTCAGCACAAGCTCTCGATCCTGCGGGATCGCGAGACCAGCACACGCGACTTCAAGCAGCTCGTGAGCGAGATCGCGACGCTGATGGCGTACGAGGCGACGAAAGACCTGGCGACCGAGCCGATCGAGATCCAGACCCCGCTCGAGCGGATGACCGGCCGGCAGGTGTCGGGCAAGAAGCTCACCTTGGTGCCGATCCTGCGCGCCGGGCTCGGCATG
>JBBQEB010000331.1:0-1719 GCA_038320275.1 Myxococcales bacterium
CGTGTCGGCTCCGTGGCCGCCCTCCGATGCTCGACGTGACGCCCCCTCACGTCACCGACGGGGGCATGGTTCGTGTCCCTAGAATTGTGTGAATCGTAAAGTCGCGGAGGGTGAAGAGAGAAGGGAAGCTCCTCGAAACCAAGACCAACAGGCCTCGCCGCCAAGCGAGGTCGAGGAGCCTTCCCGTGAACGAGGTTGCCGAGCTTGAGCTGCCGACGCAAGAGAACTTCCGCACCGACCTCCGGGCCCTCTGCCAGGGCGCGATCCGGGTCGCCTTGGAGGTCGTGCTGGAGGAGGAGATCCGAGCCCTGGTCGGCGCGAAGAAGTGGGAGCGCCAGGCCCAGCGGGTCGACAGCCGCAACGGTACGTACTTGCGGCGGCTCATCACCTCGATGGGCGCCATCGACCTCAAGGTGCCACGCTCTCGCGAGGGCGGCTCCGCCGGCGGGGCGGTATTCGAGCGGTACAAGCGCAGGAGCGCCGAGGTCGATGACACCATGGTGGCCGCCTACGTTCACGGCGCCTCGACGCGCGACATCGGCCAGATCACCGAGGCGCTCATGGGGGAGCACGTGAGCCGCTCCACCGTGAGCCGAGCGGCGAAGACGCTCGGCACCAGGGTCGAGGAGCTCCGGAAGGCGCCCATCGAAGGCCCGATCCCGTACCTCTTCCTCGACGCCACCTTCCTCGACGCCCGGTGGGCGCGGGAGATCGAGAACGTCTCGGCGCTGGTGGCCTACGGCGTCGGCCTGGACGGCCACCGGCAGCTCCTGGCGGTCACCATCGGCGCGGAGGAGTCGGAGGCGTCCTGGAGCGATCTGCTGGCCCAGCTCAACGAGCGCGGCCTGGCGGGTGTCCAGCTGGTCGTCGCCGACGCGCATGCGGGCATCGCCAAGGCCGTGCGTCACCACCTGCCGGAGGCGCAGCAGCAGCGGTGCTGCGTCCACCTCCAGCGAAACGTCGTCGGGAAGGCCCCCCAGAAGCTCAGGGCGCGGCTCGCCAAGGCGGTCTGGCAGGTCTTCCTGGCGCCCACCAACGCCGAGGCCCGCCGGCGGATGGCGGACCTCGCCACCGGTCTCGGGCGCCAGCTCCCGGAGTCGATGGCGTGCCTGGAGGCAGGCTTCGAGGCGGCCACCAAGTTCTACGCCTTCCCCAAGGCCCACTGGCATCGCATCCGCTCCACCAACGGCCTCGAGCGGCTCCACGGCGAGATCAAGCGCCGCACGAACGCGGTGGGTGCCTTCCCGGACCGGGCCAGCGCGCTGCGCCTGGTCACCGCCGTCGCGCTCAACGTGACCGCCATCTGGACCGACCGCCGCTACCTGGACATGTCCCTGCTGAAGTCGAAGGAGGTCGCCGAAGCCAAGGCTGCGTGAAGCGAACGAGGAGCTTCACTCTGCGTACGATTTACACAGAAAAAGGGACTTGACCCTTCGCGATCTCCCGCCCCACCTACGTACCGCTCGTGCTCGCTCGCTCCATGTGTCCTCCTCCGGGCCGCTAGGCCCCTAGACTAGGTCCGGGCGACCGGCAGCCGGCCGCGCGCTGCGCACCCTGCGCAGGCGGCCCCGCCGTTACGCCCTCCCGGCGGAAGCTCGGCACGGTCACCGCCGGGTGCAACCACGCTGCGCCCGGCGCGGCTGGCGCTTAGACCTCGCAGCGGGGGTGCCTGCATGAAGGTGATCGTCATCGGGGCGACTGGAACCATCGGCAAAGCCG
>JBBQEB010000332.1:0-1685 GCA_038320275.1 Myxococcales bacterium
CGCCAAGCCGCTCGAGCTCACCGTCGAGCAGCGCCGGGCGGTCCGCGCCCTCGACGTGCAGGGCACGCTCGCCATCGACAAGGTCGTGAAGAACGGGATGGTCGCGAACGGCGTGCAGGCGAAGGCGATCCTCGAGAACGGCGCTTTCCTCCTGAAGGAGGCGCAGGCCGGGTTCTTCGGCGGCAATGTGGACGCCTCCGGCACGCGGATCGACCTCGCGCCCGCGCTGCCGGCCTGGAACCTGAAGGCAAAGCTCGACGCGGTCGACATCGCCCAGGCGCTCTCGTCGATGAGCGGCTCGGCGCCGATCGTGGGGAAGATTACGGGAGGTCTCGACCTCGCCGGGGCCGGGGTGGAGTGGGCCGCGCTGAAGAAGGCGCTCACGGGCAAGGGCGCGGTGACCCTGAAGGAGGGGGCGCTCACCACCGCCGACATCGGCGGGAAGGTGCTGGGGGCCGTCTCGCAGGGCCTGCGCGCGGCGGGGAAGGCCTCGGCGGCTGCGGCCCTGGCTGGCACGGGCGGCAAGACGGAGCTGCGCGACCTCATCGCCTCGTTCACCGTGAAGGACGGTGCGCTCGCCTTCTCCCGCGCCCTCTCGTTCGACGCGCCGTTCGGCGGAGCGTCGCTGGGCGGCAAGATCGGGCTGGGTGGGGAGCTCGGCCTCACCGGGACGGTGAACGTGCCGAAGTCGGTGCTCCAGGGCGTGACCGGACCAGCCGGGCTGACGGCGCCGCCGAACCTCGCCGTGCCGATCGCGCTCGGCGGCACGCTCACCCAGCCCAGCGTCAGCGTGGACGCCGAGAAGGCGGTGGCCGGCCTCGTCACCGGCGCCGTGCGCGAGAAGGTGAAGCAGGTCCGGGAGAACGTGCAGGGGCGCGCCAGGGAGGAGGCGAAGCGCGGCCTCGAGGACGTACTGAAGGGGCTCGGGAAGTGATGGGCGAGGGAGGCGCCTGCCGTCGCTGCCCGGGCGACGAAGAGCCCCCGACCCCTCCGACCCCTCCGACCTCTCCGACTTCGCGAGCTTCGCGGACGGCGCGAGCGGTGGACGGGCGAGCGACGAGCCAGCCCCGCCCGCTCACTTCACTCCCGGAGCAGGTACTCGACCGTCGTCACCACCCGGACGACCTTGCGCTCGGGTGAGTTCGGGTCGCGGTCTCTCACCTCGAAGAGCCCCTGCGAGGCGGTGCGGATGTGGCCGAGGCGGCTCCCGGAGTCCTTCGCGAACTGAGCGGCGGCCTCCCGGGCGGCCACGTTCGCCTCCTGGATCATGGCAGGCTTCACCGCGTTCAGGCCGGTGAAGAGGAACTGCGGCCGGTTCTCCCAGTCCTGCACCAGGACGACCCCCTGGCTCACGAGCTGGCCCGCCGAGGCCTGGGCCTTCGTCAGGGCGGGGAGATCGCCCGTCCGCAGGGTCACGACGGCCTGTGCCAGCCAGCGGACCGGGCCGGACGGCCGGCCCTCCTGCGCGCGCTGGGCGCGGAGATCCGTGATGCGCGGCGCGCTCGAGCTCACCGCGTCGGCCCTGAAGCCGGCGCCCTCCAGGAAGCGGGTGACGAGCGCCCGGCGCGCGTCCACCTGGGACTGCAACGCGACGAGGTCCTCCGCGGTTTCCGTGAAGGTGAGGGGCCAGATGGCGAGGTCGGCGCCCACCTCGCGTTCGGCGAGCCCCTTCACGGTGACCCATC
>JBBQEB010000333.1:0-1676 GCA_038320275.1 Myxococcales bacterium
CGTGACTCGAACCGGGAGCTTCACCGTGAGTCCGATTTACACAAGATGCGGGACTTGACCGTCGTGGCCGGCATCGCTGGGGCGTGCCTCGCGGCTATCTCGGTCTACGCGCTACGGGTGCTCGAGACCCGCGCGATGCAAGAGCGCCAAGGCAAGCTCCGGGCGGCGGTGGAGACAGCGCACGGCGTGGTCGCGCACTTCGCTGGCCTCGCGGAGGCGGGAACGCTCCCTCGGGAGGAGGCCCAACAGGCGGCCTTGAAGGCGCTCAGCGGCCTTCGCTATGAGGGGAGCGAATACTTCTGGATCAACGATCTCCAGCCGCGGATGGTCATGCATCCGGTGAAGCCCGAACTGGACGGCAAGGACCTGACGGACCAGGCCGACCCCACGGGCAAGCGGCTCTTCATGGATATGATTCGGGCGGTCCGGTCGGGACCGGGCAAAGCGGGATTTGTAGACTACCGTTGGCCCAAGCCGGGTTTCAGTGAGCCAGTTCGCAAGCTCTCCTTCGTGAAGCTGTACGAGCCCTGGGGATGGATCGTCGGGTCGGGCATCTACTTGGACGACCTCGATGCCGCCATGGCCGCGGAGACGCGCAGGCTCGTCATGGCAGGAGCACTCGCGACGCTGCTTCTGGCGGTAGGAGCATTCGCTGCCGCCCGTAGCGTCGGGCGCGAGGTGGGAGGAATCGGGCGGGAGGCAAAGCGGCTCGAGAGCGCCGTGCTGGAGGGGCGGCTCTCGGAGCGTGCAGACGCGACGTCCGTAGGAAGCGAGTTCCGCGGCATCGTCCACGCCATGAACCAAACGATGGACGCGTTCGTGAAGCCCCAGAAGCTCTCCGCTGAATACGTCGGCATCTTCTCGCGCGGCGAGGCGCCGCCTCGAATCACGGACGAGTACCGGGGCGACTTCGACGAGGTGAAGAGGAACTGGAACGATCTCATCGCCGTCGTGGAGATGCGCGGGCGCGACATGGAGACCTTGCTCGCGGCAGCGCAGGAGGGGAGGCTCGGCGTGCGCGCCGACGCCACCCGCTACTCCGGATCGAACGGCAAGCTCATCACCTCCGTCAATTCCGTGCTCGACGCGATGGGGAAGCCCATCGACGAGGCCGTAATGGCCCTCGGGCGGCTCGCGCAGCGCGATCTCACCGCCCGCGTGAAGGGCGAGCACCGCGGCGAGTTCGCGAAGATGAAGGAAGCCATCAACAGCGCCGCTGCCGCCCTCGAGGACGCCCTCGCCCAGGTGGCGGAGGCGGTGGAGCAGGTGTCGAGCGCCTCCGGGCAGATCGCGTCCTCCTCGCAGGCCGTGGCCTCGGGCGCGTCGGAGCAGGCCGCCTCGCTCGAGGAGACGAGCAGCAGCCTAGAGACCATGGCCTCGACGACCCGGCTCGCCGCCGACAACGCGCAGCAGGCCAATTCTCTCGCGTCCGCCACGCGGTCCTCAGCCCAGGATGGCGCCGGCGCGACGGAGCAGATGAGAGGAGCGATGGCGAAGATCAAGGCGTCCGCGGAGAGCACGTCGCAGATCATCAAGGAGATCAACGAGATCGCCTTCCAGACGAACCTGCTCGCCCTCAACGCCGCCGTGGAGGCTGCCCGTGCCGGAGAGGCGGGCCGCGGCTTCGCGGTGGTGGCCGAGGAGGTGAGGTCGCTTGCGCTCCGGAGCAAGGAGGC
>JBBQEB010000334.1:0-1666 GCA_038320275.1 Myxococcales bacterium
CATCTTCTTCAGCGCGGGGAGAACGCACGCCCACGCCAGCTCTGCCGCCTCGTCGAGCTCCATGTGGCCGAGCAGCTCGAGGACGTTGGCGAGGTGGTCGGGCAGCTCCACCGGATCCTCGAGGGCAAACTGCCGCCTCAGCCGCTTCAGCTTCACCAGCAGGAGGCCGCGTTCGTACTGCTCGCCGAAGAGGTGCCACCCGAGCTCGGGCACGCAGACCGGGTCGAGATCGAACGTGTGGGTGAAGTGCTCCTGGAGGGTCTCCGTCGACAGACCCTCGACGCGACGCTGGAATTCCGTGAGGAACGCCACACCCGACGGCAGCTCCGCCTCCGCAGCGCGCAGGCACCCCTCCATGCGTAGCGCTTGGTCGAGGCCCGGGTAGCGCAGGAGGCTGGCCAGCGCCTCGAGCAGGGGCGGCGGCATCACATTCCCCGGCGCGGGCCGGCGAGGAAGCCGAAGCCGGTGCTCTTCTTGTGCTCGAGGGGAAGGACAGTCCCTACGCCGCCGTGCTGGGCGTGGTCGCGCACCTGCTCGAGGCCCGCTACCCGCTCCCGCCCCCGGACGAGGCTCCCCTACCGGTCGCGTCGTTCGCGGCCGCCCCAAGGCGCTGCGAATGACGAGTGCCGCGACCTCGCTGCTGTTCGTGGTGTTGCCGTACCTGGCGATGTTCGTCTTCTTCCTCGGGTCCATCGTCCGATACCGGCGCACCCCCTTCACCTACTCCAGCCTCTCCTCGCAGTTCCTGGAGAACCGGCAGCACTTCTGGGCGCTCGTCCCGTTCCACTACGGGATCATCATAGTGCTCACCGGACACCTGGTGGCATTCCTCCTGCCCCGCCAGCTGCTTCTCTGGAGCTCCATTCCCGCGCGACGCCACGTCCTCGAGATCTTCGCGCTCGCGTTCGGCCTGCTCGCGCTGGCCGGACTGGCCAGCGCCATCGTGCGGCGCCTTGTGGTGCCGAAGGCTCGCGCGGTGACGACGCCGGTCGACTGGGTCGTCCTGATGCTCCTGCTCGCGGAGGTGGCGCTCGGCGTCGGGGTCGCCGTGCTCCACCCGTGGGGCGCGTCCTGGTTCGCGGCCGCCATGACGCCGTACCTCTGGTCGCTGGTCCTCTTCCAGCCGGACCTCGGGTACGTGGTGGCGATGCCGCTCTTGGTGAAGCTCCACGTCGTCGGAGCCTTTCTCCTCGTCGGCTTCACGCCCTTCACGCGCCTCGTGCACATCCTGGTGGCGCCCACTCCGTACCTCTGGCGCAAGCCACAGGTCGCGCGCTGGTACCGGGCGCAGGGGAGGCCGACCCCGTGAGCAGTCGCATCCTCACGGTCGTCCTGCTGGTCGGGCTGGCCTGTGGTGGCGCGTTGCTCTACCCGCGGCTCGCGCTGCTCCACCTGCCCGGCAACCAGCAGGGCTACGAGCCCGTGCAGCCGGTGGCGTTCTCCCACCGCCTCCACGCGGGGGAGCTGCAGATCGCCTGCCTCTACTGCCACTACGGCGCCGAGCGCAGCCGGTACGCGGGCATCCCCGCTGCCAGCGTGTGCATGAACTGCCATCGCTTCGTCACCGCGCCGCTGGGCGCGATCCGTGCCGAGGACGCGCGGGCACAGGACGAACACCGCAAGCCGCGCCGCATCGTCTCGCCCGAGCTCCAGAAGGTGTTCGACG
>JBBQEB010000335.1:0-1664 GCA_038320275.1 Myxococcales bacterium
CCACCGGTACCGCGAGGTCCTGCACTCGCGGCAGGTGCTGACCGGCACCGTGCTCTGCTTCGTGGCGGCCCAGGGGTTCCACAGCTATATCGTTCTGACCCGGGCAGTCGCGCCGATCGACCCGATCGAGAACCGGTCGGCCCTGAACCTCCTGATCGGGATGTCGGCGAGCCTTGGCGCGCTGCAGTTGATTCCTCGGGTGCGCCGGATGGAGCGGATCGGCGGGTCGTCCTACGCGATCTACCTCTACCACCCTCTCTTCGTGGCCGCCGTGCTGGTCCTCGCCGGCGCGCGGTTCGGCCTCCCGACGGGCCTGCTCTTTGTGCTGTCGGGGATCGCGGGCGTCGCGGGGCCGATGGTCATGGAACGTCTGGCCCGACAGGTACCCCAGGGTCCGCTCCTACTCGAGGGACTGTCCGCGCCGCCGGGCGTCCCGGCGGCCGTGGGGCCCCGATCCGGGGCCGGTAGCGGGCCGCCGGACTCCGCCGGCCCAGGGTCCCAACGCAAACCCCCGCCGGCACAGTAGTGCCGGCGGGGGTTGCTCGTGGGCGCTGATCGGCGCTGGTGGCGTTCGTCATAAGGATTGTCATAACCTGCGACCAAGCCGCTGACGCTACTCAGGCCGTACTGAGTCGGGCTTTACCGCGACCCATGCGGTGTCACACATCTTCGCCGAGTACCCCGCCGACACCGCGGACGCGCGCCAGGGAGCGCGCCCGTCTTGCGGCGGCCGGTCCTGCTGCTGCTCACGTTCGTGAGGCGGCCGGTCCCCTTGCCGGCACTGGCAGGGACAGTAGGCTCGGGTAGCAGTTTGAATGATGGCGGTCAGGCGAACGTCATCTGTGCTCTTGTTGACGCTCCTGCACCCACCGATGGAAATCCTCGACGGCCGCTTCCTGCCGCTCCGTCGCCACCCGGACCCGCCGCGCCATCTCCTTCATCTCCTGCAGCACCGCTCGCGCGCCCGCGGCCGACGCCCGCGCCTCTTCGGCGGCGATCCGAATCACCTCACCCATTTCCCGGGCCCCCTCGGCCATGTCGCGCGCCCCCTCCTGGGTATCGCGGACGGACTCGGAGCTGTCGCGGGCGTTCTCTGATTCGACCCGCCCCTCCTCGACATCGACGCGCTCGTCTTCACCGGCCGAGCGGCCCTGTTCTCCCCTGTCGCGAAGGCGCTCGCCGATCTGACGACCCTGCTCGGTCCCCCTCCGATGCAGCTCTGCCTCTTCGCGCCGGCGTTCCGAGGCGGCCCGGGCACGTTCGGCCTGTTCGCGCTCAAGTTCACTGGACATAGGGGTTCCCGTCATGGTGGCTGGCGCCCGTCGCATTCGGCCGCCCGTGGGGTCGGCAGGATGGCGAGGCGCAGCCTGTGGCTGGACAAACGTTCGACCCTGACAGTCGACCGAGCCAGGATTCGGTGCTGTCGCAACTTCCCGCCGAGCGAGCCCTCGACGAGGCCGCTACGGGTCATCAGATCGTGTGCCAGGACCTGTCCACCCCTCGGAGCGTAGAGCACCGCCCTGGAACATGTAATGCGACTCCGACAGCACTCGAGGCCCGCCGCCAGGCCACGATCGATCCCGCGTGAGGACGCCATAGACGATTACCCAACTTGCGCTGAACGCCGTGACCCAAACACCTGGCGGGATTTCCGGATAGAGGAG
>JBBQEB010000336.1:0-1651 GCA_038320275.1 Myxococcales bacterium
GCCATGCTGGGCGGTCTGCGAGCCCGGGCGCTCGGCCCAGGGCCCATCGACAAGGCAGCACAGCAGCACCTCTTCGAGCTCGCGGTCACCTACGACGCTCCGTCGCTGTTGCCGCGGCTGGTGGCCGCCGGGTTCCGTCACGCGCGGAAGCCGGAGTCGGGTCGCGCCTACATCGAGGAGACCCACTACGCCGAGTACCGAATACGACGTTCCCGGCGGCTCCAGGATCAGCTCCGGGCTCACGGCCTCGACTTCCGCAACCCGCTCAACGAGACCCCGCTCATGGTGGCGGCCCGGCTCGGCAGGCACGACCTGGTGGGCGAGCTGCTGGCCCAGGGCGCCGACGCCGAGGCCACCGACACGGCCGGTCGCACCGGCCTGAGGGTGGCGCTGGCCTCCTGGCTCGACGAGCGCGTCAAGGCGGCCGCCTTCCAGCAGGTGTGGGAGCAGCTCGCCACCGCGCCGCTCAAGGTGAAGCTCGGGGACCGGATGGTGAAGATCGACCCGACCACCGCTGAGTGGTTCCTCGTGCAGCTCTGCCTCGTGCAGATCCGGCGCCTGGTGGGTGGTCGAGACACCCAGGGCGCGCTGCCGCTCATCGACGCCCCCGGCCTGGCCCGACTGGTGGCGGATTTCCCGCCCGGCACCCTGGCTGCTTACCGGCGCCGGCGGGAGTACCTGTCCTCCGTGCTCTCCAAGAACGAGGTTGACTCGACGAACCCATACGGCCGCCGTCTCTTCCAGCGGGTGCGGCGCGGCGCCTACGCGCTCTGCCCTGCCCTCGAGGTCGAGGTGAAGGGGGCGTGGGTTCCGGTCGGCGATCTGATGGGGCTGCCCGCCCTCCTGGATGCCATCGGCCCGGAGGCGGCGCCCATCGCGCGCTGGATGGCGGAGGCTCGCGCCGCCGGTGTGCCCCCGGCCGCCTCCGTCATGGGCTCACCCCCCCCGCTCGATCAAGTCCCCAGGTGCGTGTGAAATGGACTCACGGTGAAGCGCCTCGTACCCCTACCCCCTCCTCGACCGGAAGAAGTCGCTGAGGAGCCGGCCGCACTCCTCGGCGAGGACACCTCCTTGGACTGCGAAGCGGTGATTGAGGCGGGGGTGCTGCGAGAGGTCGAGGAGGGAACCAACGGCTCCGGCCTTGGGGTCCGTTGCGCCGTAGACGAGCCGGTCGATGCGGGCGAGCACCATGGCTCCCGCGCACATGGCGCAGGGCTCGAGCGTGACGACCAGCGCCACGCCGGTGAGCCGCCACCGCCCCAAGGTCCGGGCTGCTTCCTGCATAGCCAGGAGCTCGGCGTGCGCGGTGGGGTCGCGCGCGCCCTCCCGCCGGTTGGCGCCCCGTCCCACCACCGCACCCGCGAGCAGCGCAACCGCGCCGACCGGCACCTCACCGGCCTCCCCGGCTGCGCGCGCGAGCGAAAGCGCCTCGAGCATCGCCGCGTCGTCGTTCACGCGAACGTCATACGGCGCACGTGGGTGACGGGCCAGCCGGAGTCCGGACCGCCGCGGTGGCCACGTGCAGCCCGTTGTGCTTTGCCATATGTCGCGTTAGAATCGGACACATGTCCGACGAGCCGAACGTCGCCACCGAGGTGCGCTCCGAGCAGGATCGGGTGGTCGAGATCCTGGGCGGCCGGAAGGCGCTCGG
>JBBQEB010000337.1:0-1621 GCA_038320275.1 Myxococcales bacterium
AGCGTGGGTCAGTAATACCGAGTCTTATTAAGCACACCCATAAATCGACGCTGCGGACCTCCGAGCGACCACCCCTTGTGATTTGACCCCCCGAAAACGGCCGAATCGACAGATTTGGGTGATAGCGACCCACGCTCCTAGGCGGACGTTGAGCGCCGAGGGACCAGAGTGGGGCGAGGGGGCATGGCCGCACGTCATCCTGCTCGACCCTTACAACGCCGGCCTGGCCCTCGCGCGACGGATGACTCGGGCGGGCGCCCGGGTGACGGTCGTGGAGGGCGAGCCGATCGTCGCGCATAGCCGCGGCGTGGAGAGCGTGACAGCGGCATACGAGCAAGGTGGCGAGCGTTGGCTCGAAGTCCTGCGTCGGCTGGCTGAGTCTTGCACGGAGGGGGTCGTGTTGACCGGTACCGACCGGGCAAGCGCCTGGCTGGTCGAGATGGCAGATCGCATCCCCGAGAACCTGCGCTTCTTCGAGCGCGGCTCCCTCGCCCACATGCCCCTGATGAACAAGGAAGATGCGGAGCGCATCGCCAGTCAAGCGGGCGTACGCGTCCCATGGACCGCGACCGCAAGCAGCAACGACGAGTTCCGACGCATCGCGGCAGACGCGCCTTGGCCTTGCGTGGTCAAGCCGGTGCTCTCGCACGAGTGGCGGGATCGCTACGGGGAGCGACGCGCGTTCTTCGCCGCGAACGCAGAGGACGCATACCGCGTGATGGGCGGCGTGCTCGACGACGGCTTTGAGATGCTGCTCAGTCAGTACATACCGGGCGAGGACGGCGATGTCGAGGAGGCGATCGTCGTGAGGCTCGCCGACGGGAGCTACCCCGTGCGGTTCGGATGCCGCAAGCTCCGCCAGTACCCGCCCGGCTTCGGGGAGACCGCGGTCGGTGAATCCTCCTCCTTGCCGGAGACGACGGCGCTCGCGCAACGGGTTCTCGACGAGGCGGGCTTCGTGGGGGTAGCCGGGGTCGAGGCCAAGCGCCACGCCGAGACTGGAGAGCGTTGGTTCTTGGAGGTCAACGTGCGCCTTCCAGGCCAGTGGGGACTTGGGGACGCGTGCGGTGCACAGGCCACACCGCGTCTGGTGGCCGCGCTTTGCGGGCGCAAGCTCGAACCCCAGCCACCACTTAGGAGCGGAGTGCGCTTCGTACAGCCCGACCTCGACTGGCACGGAGTGCTCCCGACCATCCGCTCCGCGCCGGCCCGCTCACGGCTGGGGTTGACGTGGCGACTTACGCGTCCCTACTTCGGCGCCGGCGAGCTGGGCATGTTCGATCCGCGCGATCCCGGTCCGTTGCTCGCCCTCGCCCGGCTGTTCGTCAGGCGACGTCTCGGGCGGATGGTCAAGCTCGTGCGGCGGGCAAAATCTGCCAGCACTTCCAGAAGATAGACACGGCTGTTAGCGTTGTACCGCTTATGCACAAGTATTTGACGATTGCCGTTGCCACGATTGTCGCTCGGGCCATGCCCGCCGCCGCGCAAGCGACGCTGCTCTACCCCAATTTGAAGACCCTGCCGCCGCGCAATCTGCGCTTCGACCGTACAGACGTGAGCGCCGAATCCACGGGTGAACTGCACAACGTCCTGCGGTTCTCGAACACCGTCTACAACGCGG
>JBBQEB010000338.1:0-1616 GCA_038320275.1 Myxococcales bacterium
CGCCTTCAGCGTCTGCACGCCCTGGGAGGTCAGGGTCGTCATCAGCAGGTACTTGGGCATCTCCGCTCCTTTTTGGTCGGGGGGCCGAGCGTACCGCGCGGGCGGCCTGATCGAAATACAGGAGCGCCGCGCCGATGAAGAGCAGCGGCGAGATGATCATCCCGGCGACGAACGCCGCCGCGTATTTGGCGGCATCGCCGGCGCCGCGGAGGACGAAGAACAGGACGCCCTGCGAGAGAAACGCGACGATCGCCAGGGTGGCAAGCGACCCGGCCGCGTGAACGTAGTCGGCTCGCGCAAGCTGGATCCCTCGGCCGATGGATGCGCGGAATCCCAGCCCCTCGATCACCACCGCCGGAACGGCAAGGCCGACGTAGGCAAGCCAGGCAACCGCAGGCAGCACGAAGACAGCGGCGAGGAACGGGACAGGGAGATAGACGAGAACCCCGATCGCGAATCCGAGCCCGACCGACCGCCGGGTCACAGGCCCCGGCGCAACGAGCACGCACGCGCCGACATAGCCTGCGGTCAGAAGGGCCGCGCCCGCCGTCAGCGCGAAGACGAACTGCCAGGGCCGGTGGAGCTGTCCGATCACGACGGCGATTCCCCCGGGGGCAATGCCCAGCGCGAGCGAGCGCCAGAAGTGGGCGCCGTAGAAGCGCCCCGATTCCGCGACGAGCTGGCCAACGGTCCGCTCGCCCGGCGGAAGCGCGGGCGGCAGCGGGTCGCGCTTCTTCCGAGGGCGGGAGCGGCGGCTCACCCCGCGAACGCTACTTCGAGTTTGCCTCAGCTCCTTCATGCAGCATGGCGTTCCCCTCATGCCGGCGCTCGCCCGCGGGAACGTGCGGAACCACATAGGCGTGAACAGGCTTTTGTCCGCAGCCCGTCGCGGGCGGAGGCGGGCTACGTCCGCCGGGAGCCCAGCCGCGAGCGGAAACGGAAGCGGCGAAGAAGGAGGGGGTCTCGTTGGGGAACCATGGGCTCCCCTACGTTCTACTGGGCCCTGACGGGAACGAGCCGGCTGCCGGCCTGCCAGAGACCGGCCGCGGCGACGATGGCGGCGCCGGCCATGATCCCGAGCAGCTGGGCGGCGACCGAGAACGCGATGGCCTGCGAGGTGGGCACGCCGCTGGCAATCAGAACCGCGGCGCCGGCGCCGGCCTGCGTGGCGGCCCCACCCGGAGCGATCGGCAGCGCGGCCGAGGCTGCGGAAGCGCAGAGGTAGGCGAGGGCGAGCGGGATCGAGGCCTCGACGCCGACCGCGTGCAGCAAGACGAGCAGCGCAGCGGCCCGCAGCACCCACGAGGCCGAGACGAGCAGCCAGGCCTTCGATGCCTCGCGCGGGCACGTGCTGCGCTCGTGCATCCAGCGCGTGAGCCGAAAAGGGACGAGGCGCTGGACACCGAGCACACGGGGGAGCACCAGAACGACCGCGGCCGCGGCCACCCCCGCGCCCGCGACGACCGCGAGGCCGACGCGGAACAGGTTCGACGAGCCGCCGATCCCCGCCGTCACACCGGCGAGGGGCGTCAGCGCCGCGCTGTCGATCAGACCGAGCAGGACGAGCGATACGCCCACGCCGCCGATTCCGGCGCGATTGCCCGGGAAGCGGCGAA
>JBBQEB010000339.1:0-1561 GCA_038320275.1 Myxococcales bacterium
GGCAGGCCCCGCTTCTGGAAGGCCTGGGACAGCCCGTGCGAGAGATTTTCCGAGTTCTCCTTCAGGTACCACTGCAGGTGGCACGCGACGCGCGAGCGGTCATCGAGCGCGCCAAACAGCTCGGGCGTCTCCCATTCGCCCGCGGGCGTCAGCACCCGCAGCGAGCCCTTGTGGAAGTCGAGGTGCCACAGCCCGCAGACGTATTCGGACTCGTAGCTGCGCACCTCTCGCTCGTCGAGGCGCTGCTCCGCCTTCAGCGCGCCTGCCGTCTCCTTGCTCGACAGGCGCCGTCGCTTCGCCAGGCCAGAGGCCTTCATGAAGCGGCGGACGGTGGAGTAGGACGGCATCGGTCCGTTCTTCGGGTTCACTCCGACGAGGGCGGAAAGGTTGTCGGAGTGGAGCTGGTAGCTCCAGCTCTTGTGCGCGGCGTACTGGGCCAGCAGCGCCGCCTTGAGCCGGTCCCCCACCGCGGTCTGCTGCCCCAGGTCCTTGCGAATCTTCCGGCGCAACACGCCCACCGGGTCCGTCCTCGCTGCTTTCGCCTGGTAGTACCAACGCTGGATTGTCGAGAGGCCAAACTGCGTCGGCTCCCCCGTTGATGGGTGCAACCAGCTCTTCGCCGCCAGCTTCTCGAGTTCGGCTTGCAACTCACCGTGCGCCGGTGGTGCCGCGAGCAGCGAGCCCACCACGGAGAAGCGCAGGTGCGCCCAGCGCTGGTGGACCGCCGGTTTGTTCTTGTCGTTCATTCTCGGCGCGGCGAGTACCGCGGGCGCGCCATCGGGTCATTCGCCCTCTTCTGCGGGTCGGCGTCGCCCTCTCAGAAACGTCGGTCGGCGACGTACCCGTCCGGCGTGGAAATCGGCAGCAAGAAGCGCAGCAGTGCTCCGGGCCGGACCTCTTCGTCGGAGCCAAAGCGCTCGAGCAGGGACAGGGGGAGCCCCGCTTCATTCCAGAGCGCTGGCGAGAAGAACGCCTTCGCGGCTTTCCAGAAATCGCTCTCGACGAAGGCGCTGCACCACCACTCGCGCCACCGCGCGAGGGTCTGCGGGCTCACGCCCAGCAGCTCGCGAAGCCGGCTGGCCCGGGCCGGGGTGATGCCCTGCTGCATCGCAGAGGCAAGGACGACGACTGCGCCCAGGTACACCCTGCGACCCAGGAAGCGCACCGAGGGTGGCGTGTGCCGGCTTCGGCACCCCTCCACGTCGCAGCAGAAGCTGAACTTCGTCTCGTAGTTGTCGGGCAGCTTCCCCACCGCTCCGCGCGGCTTGCGCCGGTAGTTCGAGGAATCGAGCCGACCTCCGCACTTGCCGCAACGAGCTACGCGCGCCTTGGCGGCGAGGTCCTCGTCGAACTTCAATCGCAACTCATAGAATCTGGCGTCAGTCAGCAGCTTCTGGCACAAGCGAAACTCCTCCCGAATGAGAAGCGACACCCTGACATGAGGCCCTGGTGACCGTCGCGCCCCGCCCTGGCTGCTCATGGCAGCTCTTCGAGCATGGCCTGCTCCTCTTCGAGAATCCCCTCAGCTCCACGGGGCCATCCCTGCGCCTCGTTTCCCGGG
>JBBQEB010000340.1:0-1546 GCA_038320275.1 Myxococcales bacterium
CGGATCCTCGCCACCCGCGACTACTGGCTGCCGGCGACCACCGCCACCTTCCACGGTCGCGACATCTTCGCGCCGGTCGCCGCGCACCTGGCCGCGGGAACCGCTTCATTCGAGCTGCTCGGCCCCCTGGTGGCGCCGGACGAGCTGGCCCGCCTGCCGGAGCTCAACGCCTCCGTTCGCGACAGCACCCTCGAGACGGCGGTCACTTACGTCGACAGCTTCGGCAACGTTCGGCTGGCAGGGGGCAGGGATGACCTCGTCGCGGCGATCGGGCCGCTCGAGGCCGAGCCGCGCGTGGTGGTCGCGCTCCCGGGCGCGGACGGCGCAGCCACCCGGCACGAAGCGACCCACTTTCGCGACACCTTCGGACGAGCCCCGGTTGGCTCCTCGCTCGTCTACGTCGACAGCTCGGGCGGCCTGGCCCTCGCCGACAACCAGGGGAACCTCGCCGCCCGCCTTGGTCTCGCGGTCGGTGACCGCGTCTGCATCAGCCTCCGCCGCCCGTTAACAAAGGGTGTGGATACGCGGTGGATAAGCCGCCGCTGATCCGACAACTTTGTGGACAAGCCGGGTTGGCAGCCATCCGCGGCGGCCGTATCGTTAGCGGCGTCCCGGAGGAGCCGGATACGATCTGGAGATTGCATCAAGGGTCGAGGATGGTTCTTCCGGGGCGTTTTTGTGCCCGGCCCCCGCGGCCTGCCGCCCGAGCTCCGCGCACTAGCGCAGGATCCAAGCTCGATACGTCGGGCGGAAGCCGAGGCCCCGGAGGCTCGCGGCAAGGGGACACTCTGCGACGGGCACACGGTCGACGCGCTCCAGTCGCAGCTCCCGCAGCGGACCGCGGGGCGCGACCAGCTCGCGGAGCGCCGCCAGCGCCACGCCGGCCACACCCTCGCTCGCAAACGGCGGCAGGGTGGTGAGGCCTCGAGCTCCACGCTCGACGTAGAGGGCCGCGGCGCCATCCACGAGCACCACGTAGGCCCCCGCCACGCGCGGAAGCGCGAGCCGTTCGTCGTCGTCCCGCCGGGGCCATGGCAGGGCCGCGCCATAGGGCTGCGCCGGGTCCGCGGCCGCAAGAATCAGGGCCGACGGCTCCCCGTCCGAATCGCGCTGGGCTCGCAGGTGGTCGACCGCGCCCGGCAGGGCGAACTGGGCGGCACCGAGGCCATCGACGAAGTAGCCACGGCGCGCCCGCCCCGATTCCTCCATGGCCTTGAGGACCGGATAGACCGATGCGAAGCCGCCCGGCAGACCCTCGGCCAGCACCGCCTCGCGCGTCACCACGCCGTATCGCTCCAGGAGCGCGGTGGCGGTCGCATGCCCGCGCTGGGTCGGCGAGCGGCCCTCCCCCACGAGGTCGGCGACGCGCGACCAGCGCCCCGCGGCGCGCGGCGGTCCGAGTGCCAGGAGGCGACCGGGGCGCGCCCTGGCGCGCGCACGCGAGCGCGGCAGGCCGAGCGCACGCAGCGGGCCGAAGGTGTCATTGGTCACTTCGCCCGCCCATACGAGATCCCATAGGGCGTCGAGCAGCTCGTCATCGGTCCGA
>JBBQEB010000341.1:0-1542 GCA_038320275.1 Myxococcales bacterium
GCAACATGGGGGTCGTGCCGCCGGCCTTCGGATTCCTCGAAGGGCTACGGGCGATCACGCGGCGCGCGGGCGCGCTGCTGGTGTTCGACGAGGTGATGACCGGCTGGCGGGTGCATCCGGTCGGAGCGCAGGTGTTGTACGGGGTCCAGCCCGACCTCACGATTCTGGGCAAGGTCGTCGGCGGCGGTCTGCCGGCCGCGGCCTACGGCGGCCCGCGTGCGCTCATGGATCAGATAGCTCCGGCCGGACCGGTCTACCAGGCGGGTACCCTGTCGGGCAACCCGCTCGCGATGGCGGCAGGCCTCGCCACCCTCGACGTGCTGGCCCGCCCGGGCACCTGGGAGCGAGCCGAGCGCTGGGCGGATCGCGCCGCGGAGGCCATGCGCGTCGCCGCGGCCGCCGCCGGCATCGGGATTACGGTTCAGCGCGTCGGCACGATGCTCACGCCGTTCTTCACCGGCGAGCCGGTTCGGAACTACACTGACGCCAAGCGGGGCGATCGCGCGGCGTACAGCACCTTCTTTCACGCCATGCTGGACGGCGGCGTCTACCTCGCCCCGTCGGCCTTCGAGGCGGCGTTCACATCCGCCGCGCACGGCGAGGCGGAGCTCGCCGCGTTCGAGGGCGCGCTGGGCTCCGCATGGGTGCGGTAGCGATCGTCGGCGGAGGCATCGCCGGCCTCACCGCCGCCTATCGGCTGAAGCAGCGCGGCGTTCGGGTGGTGGTGTACGAGGCGAGCGAGCGCGTCGGCGGGGTGATCCGGACCGACCGGCGCGAGGGATATCTGGCGGAGCTGGGTCCCAACAGCCTCGCCGCACCCGCACCTCCCCTCGCGGCCCTCCTGGCCGAGCTGGGCCTCGAGCCCAGCATCCTCCCGGCCTCCGCGACCGCTCGCCACCGTTTCGTCGTCAAGAAGAAAAAGCTCCTGCCCTTGCCCCTGTCCCCGCAGGAGGTGCTCACCACCCGTCTGCTCTCGAACGGTGCCAAGCTCGCCGTGTTCGGCGAGCCGCTCGTCGACGCGGGCGATTCGCCGGCCGAGGAAAGCGTCGCGACCTTCGTGCGGCGCCGGTTCAATCAGGAGGTGCTCGACTACGTCGCCAATCCGTTCGTCGCCGGGATCTTCGCCGGCGATCCGGAGCAGCTCTCGGTGCGCCATGCGTTGCCGAAGCTGTACGGTCTCGAGCGCACGCACGGATCGGTGATCAAGGCGTTCGGGAGCAGGCTGCGGGCGCGGAAACGTGAGCATGACGGCGAGGCCGGTGCGGCCGGCGGGTTGATCTCGTTCCGGAACGGCCTTCAGGAACTGACGGATGCGCTCGCCCGGCAGCTCCACTCGGAGATCCGCCTCCGCTCGCCCGTCACGCAGGTGCGGCATGGGCCGAAGGGATGGGCGGTCGGGGCCGCATTTCAGCCCAACGAGCTCTATGACGCCGTGGTGTACGCCGCACCCGCCCACTGCCTCGACGAGATCGATCTCGACTTTCCGGTCGGCGACCGCCTCAAGACCCTGACCAGTATCAGCTATCCTCCGGTGGCCGTGCT
>JBBQEB010000342.1:0-1529 GCA_038320275.1 Myxococcales bacterium
CCAGCGACGAGCTCGTCTCCTCCAGCGCGCTCGCCCCCTCCGACGCCCCAGTCGCCACCGCCTGCGACGACGACGCGATCTCCCCCGCCGCCCCGGACACCTCCGACGTCGTCGCCGCAACCTGCGTCAGCGCCCCCTGCAATGACTCCGCAGTCGCGTCGATGGCCGCTTTCAGCCGCGAGTAGTCCCCCGGAAAGATCCCGTCCATGCGCGAGGTCAGGTCCTTGGCAGCGAGCTTCTCCAGCGCCTCGTTGGCGCTCCTCAGCGGGCGGGCGATGCTTTCGAGGATGGTGTTCATCCCCTCCACCAGCGTCCGGTTGGCGCCGAGGTAACCGCTCGCATCCACACGGGCGTCGAGGCGCCCCTCGCCCGCTGCCGCGAGGAGCTGCTTCATCGCCGAGGTGCGCTTGCCCGAGGCGTCGATGAGGGTATTCCAGGCCTCCTTCATCTCCACGAACTCGCCCTCGTACTCGCCGGCGATGGGCTTCGGCAGCTCGCCGCGCGCGAAGGTGCTCACGTACGCGCAGCTCATGCGGAGCGGGCCGGCGACGGCCTCCACGACGCTATCGAGCCCCGCCATGACGGGCGCAAACTCGCGGCCCACCGCCTCGGCGCGGGCGCGCTCCCCGAGCTGCCCGCGACCGACCACCTTCGCGACGCGAGCGCTCTCCAGGCAGACGAGCTTCACCGCGCGGCCCACCCGCAGCGCGAAGGCAACGCTCACGAGGCCCGTGACGAGGATGAAGAGGAGGACGAGAGCAGCGATCCAGGCGGTGCGGCCGGAGAGGAGCGCTGCCGCGGACGCTTCCGAGCCCGCTGTCCAGCGCTGGGTGGCAGCGACCAGCGCGACCGCCTTGGCCGCGTGCCCGTCGTAGCTCCGCTCGGCATGCGCCAGCGCGGCGTCGAGCGCCTTGCCGTCGCCCCGCTCCGCCGCGGGCACCACCTCCGACTGCACGATGGCGTGCACCTCGCGCGCGCTCTCCACCGCCGCCGCCAGCTCCGCGCGCGGGCCCTCGGGGGGCAGCTCCTGGGCCCAGGCCGCGCCCCTCTCCTCCAGCTCCCCGCGCAGCGCTCCGATGCGCCGCACCAGCGCGCCGCGCGCTCCGGCGTCCGCGCGCGCGAGCCGCTCGGCCACCGCAAGCGTCTCGACCGCGAAGAGCGGGGGCGGAAGCGCGTCGCCGGCGAGATCCTTGCCCTGGGTGATGCGGACGTACATCGGGCTACCCACCTGGACGGCGCGCAGCGGCAGGTAGGAGAGGAGGAACATCCCCGCGAGCCCGGCAGCGAAGAGCACCGCCATGCCGTAGGCGAGCCCCTGCAGCGTCATGCTTCGGAGGGCGCGCATGTCAGAATTCCTGGAAGGAGGGGTCGCCGTCGAGCGGGATGAGCTCGTCCGGGCGGAGCGGGATGCCGCTCGGTTTTGCCTTTGCCTTGGGCTGGGCCGCGGGACGGAGCGCCTTGGCCGGCGGGGCGCTCGGCCTCCGCGGCGGGGCCGCGCGCGCAGCAAGCTTCGCTGGCCGCACGGTCTT
>JBBQEB010000343.1:0-1517 GCA_038320275.1 Myxococcales bacterium
GGGTCGTTCCTCGCCTGTTCGTTCTGGCTGGTCGAGGCGCTGGCCCGGACCGGGCGAGGCGTCAGGGCCGTTGCCATGTTCGAGGAGCTGCTCACCCATGCCAACGACGTCGGGCTCTACGCAGAAGAGGTCGACCCGGACACGGGTGCATTCCTGGGGAACTTCCCCCAGGGGCTGACCCACCTGGCGTTGATCAGCGCGGCTCGTGTCCTGGCCACCGAGGAGGGCCGGTCATGATGGTCTGGGGCGCGGTCGCGGGAGGCTTCGTCGGCACGCTGGTGCTCACCACCGCGCTGCGCGCGGCCAGCGAGCTGTCCCTGACGCGCATCGACCTGCCCTTCTTGCTGGGCACCGCCCTGACCGGCGATCGTCGGCGGGCAAAGGCAATCGGCTACCTGCTGCATTTCCTGGTCGGCCAGGTGTTCGCTTTCGGTTACCTCGGACTGTTCGTCGTCATCGACCGCTCCGGATGGCTCCTGGGTGCGGTCTTCGGACTCGTGCACGGCTTGTTCTCCATCACGGCCCTGGTCAACGTCCTGTTACCCGTGGTGCATCCGCGGATGGGGTCGACGTACACGGCCGCCGGATCCTCCCCGCTCCTGGAGGCGCCGGGGTTCATGATGCGCAACTACGGTGCGCGCACGCCGGAGATCGCCGTCGCCGCACACATCGCCTACGGCGCACTCGTCGGTGGATTGGTCGCGTTGGCCTCCTGAGCAGCACCTGGGCGCGGCCGGCGGCACTTTCGGCCTCGCTGGCGCTGCTTTCGAACGCGGACTGCAGGACGGCGGGCTCAGAAGGCCCGGCTCTGCCCTCCATCCACCACCCAGCACGCGCCGTTCACCCAGCTCGCCCGCGGGGAGGCGAGGAAGGCGACGACGGCTGCGACCTCCTCGGGGTTGCCGAAACGGCCGCCTGGGATCTCGCGGCGGACGAGCTCGGCGATGCCGGGGGGATCGGCGCGCTGGCGCCGCTCCCAGCCGCCGCCGGGGAAGAGGATCGACCCGGGCGCGACGCTGTTCACGCGGATGCCCTCGCTCGCGAGCTCTCGGCCGAGCGCCTTCGCGAGGCTCATCTCCGCGGCCTTGGCGACGTTGTACGAGGGACCGCCGCCGGCCTCGCGGCCCCAGATCGAGGTCACCATCACGATCGACCCGCCGCCTCGCTTCCGCAGCTCGGGGATCACACGCAGGCTCGCGCGCAGCGCGGGCCCGAGGTTCCGGTCCATGACGGCGCGGAAGTCGGCCTCGTCGGCGGCGGAGAGCGTGCGCGCCCCGGAGCCGCCCACGTTGTTCACGAGCACGTCGATCCCGCCGAGCGCCGCGACGGTGCGGTCGAGGAGCGCGTCCACGCCCTCTGCGGTCCCGAGGTCGGCCGCGACGGCGAGGTGCGGCCCGGGCCCCGCGGCCTGGAGCTCGCGCAGGGCGGCCGTGAGCGCCTCCTCCTCCGCGCGCCGCGATCGCCACCCGGGCGCCTTCCCGCGCCAGCTCGAGGGCGATCGCCCGGCCGATTCCCCG